>CAZFVN010000095.1:0-20908 GCA_964522395.1 uncultured Myxococcales bacterium | reverse complement strand
GGAACCACCGTAGGCTGACGCCAACAGATTTTCAGTCTGCCCCCTTTGACGGCTCGGGAACCCCGCCACTGGTACTGCAATAAATTCCAAAGAACAAGCTCACCGGAGCTGGCGAGGGGACTTGAACCCCGAACCTGCTGATTACAAATCAGCTGCTCTACCGATTGAGCTACGCCAGCATCATTTCAAGTGCCCGAGAAGGTGGACTCTTTGCAGGCCGTGCGTTTCTACCGTTCAGCCTAGGGGTTGTCAAGGTTTTTTTTGTTCGCCCATTGGTAAAAGAGAACGGCCGCAAATCCAGCCACATTCAGCGATTCAAAATGACCACTCAGCCCAAGTTGAGCATCGCATGAACGGGAGACCAGAGGACGCATTCCCCTACCCTCACTCCCCAGCACCAGACAACTACGCAGCGCAAACTCTTCCTTCGACAACTCAGCCGCACCAGACGGACTTGTGCCATAGACCCAGAAGCCCGCTTCCTGCAGGCGACGGAGGGAACGCACAAGGTTGGTTACCCGAGCAATCGGCAATTGCACAACCGCCCCCGCGGAGCGCCGCACTACAGTGGACGACACAAGAGCAGAGTTCCGCTCTGGCAAGAGCAATGCAGATACACCGAAAAAAACCGCGGAGCGGACAATGGCCCCCAGATTGCCTGGGTCAGTTACCCCATCAAGAGCAACGATCAGCGCTCGCTCGGGAAGAGTGCCCAGCAAATCATCCAGACCAACATAGGGATAGGGTTCAAGGATGGCCAGTGCGGCCCGTGCCTCCCGGCCTCCCTGCTTGACCAATTCAGTGCGCCCTGCCTGACGACAAGCGACACCGGCTCGCTGTGCGGCCCCTGCCAATTTCCCCAGCTTGCCGTCAAGTCCTTCGACCAGGATCTCTCTGATCATGGCTGGCGCACAGTGGACGAGGTCACCAACATGGGCAATCCCATGAGCGAAGAGTCGTTCGTCCCTACTCACTAGAAACCCTTGCGCTCTTGTTCAATTTGCTCAACCACGTAATTCACTGCTTCATCCGTGGCAATGTCCAGCTTCTCACCGGTGCGACGGCACTTCACTTCTACCTTGCCTTCGGCCACTCCCCGGGAGCCCACAACAATCAAATAGGGAAAACCGATCAACTCGGCATCGGCGAACTTGAAACCGGGACGCTGGGGACGATCATCAAAGAGCACATCAATGCCCGCAGCCTGTAGTTCAGAGTAAAACTTCTCACTCGCAGCCACCACCGCTTCGTCCTTCATCTGCAAGGCCAGCACGGCGGCCTCGAAGGGAGCCAGGGGAACCGGCCAGACAATACCCTTGTCATCGTGATTCTGCTCAATGGCCGCAGAGATGATCCGCGTAACTCCGATGCCATAGCAGCCCATTTCCACCGGCTGGGGCTTGCCATTCTCGTTTAGCACTGTGCACGCCATGGCTTTTGAGTACTTCGTTCCCAGGTAGAAAATGTGGCCCACTTCGATTCCTCTGAAAAGGGAGTACTTGCCATCCTCACAGTTGGGGCATGGGTCACCGTCTACCGCAGTTCGAACATCGACGAATCTGTCGACCTTGAAATCACGTTCCTGGTTGACGTTCTTCAGATGATAAGCGTCTTTGTTTGCACCAACGACTACGTTGCCCATCCCCTGGACGGCAAAGTCGGCGACGACGGTGATCTTCTCGACCAGGCCTACAGGACCGGCAAAGCCCACTGCAGCACCGGACACCCGCTCAACTGTGGCATCGTCGGCCATCTCTACCTGATCGGCCCCCAGAGCCCGCCGCAACTTCACCGCGGAAAGTTCGTGGTCGCCCCGAAGTAAGACAGCCATAGGCTCTTCGTCCACGACACAGATGAGAGTCTTCACCACGTGACTGGTCTCGACCTGCAGGAACTCAGCCACCTCTTCAACGCTCTTCTGGTCAGGAGTATGTACCTCCTCTAACTCCAGTGGCGCAGCCGCTTCTGCTGCCGTCGGCTCAGGCAGCGGACCGAGTTCCTGATTCACAGTGAAGTCGCACCCCGGGCACTTCAGGACATAGTCTTCCCCGGTCTCTGCAACCACCTGAAACTCATGGGACATGGAGCCACCGATGTTCCCGGTGTCAGCCTCCACAACCCTGAAGTCCAGCCCGCAACGTCCGAAGATTGCCGAGTAGGCCTTGTACATCAGTTCATAGTTCGCTTTGGCGCCTTCTTCGTTGGAATCGAAGGAGTAAGCATCCTTCATAATGAATTCGCGCCCGCGTAGGAGACCACCTCGAGGTTTGATTTCGTCGCGGAACTTGGCCTGAATCTGGTAGAGGTTGATGGGCAGGTCCCGGTAGGACCTCACATCCCGACGGACGAGGTCAGTGATGACTTCCTCGTGGGTTGGACCGACGCAGAACTCACGGTCATGTCGGTCACGAAGACGGAGCAGCTCGGGGCCATAGTAACCCCAGCGACCCGACTCTTTCCAGAGCTCCGACGGCTGCACGGCAGGCAGCAGAACTTCAATGCCGCCGTAGCGATTCATTTCCTCACGAATGATCTGCTCGACCTTGTGCAGTACCTTCACGCCCAAGGGCATGAAATCATAGATGCCCGCAGCCAGTTGACGAATGAAACCTGCCCGAATGAGGTAGGAATGGCTCGCCAGTTCGGCATCTTTTGGTGCCTCTTTTAGCGTTGGCATGTGATAGCGAGAAACTCTCATGGGTAGATTACCTCACAGTGGATTCCAATTGGGAACGAGAGTATAGAGCGTAAACCAGAAAGTGCAACCGTGATGCGAAGCGGCCCTAGCTGCCGTCACCGTCGCTGAATACGAGGGACCCGTAGGAAGAATAATCATACTCCTGGTGGAGACCCATTATGAGATCAAGCAGATTGACCAGACGCTGCAGCTTGCCGGCCCCCTCCTCGTAGGTCGCCTGGAGTTCTTCGATGCTCCCAAAGGTGGCCAACTCATCGTTGGCCTGCTGCACGAGATGGTAGGCAATGTCATGTTGTGAGTCATTCCCAACCTTGAACGCTACATAGGTCTTGCCGGTCATTGGATCAGTAAACTCTGCGACGTCGGCATCCTCGGGCAACTCGATTTCAGACTCGTGCCCCTTGAGGAAGATACGGGTGGCATCCATGAAACGACGGTCGTAGTCGTTGATCATGAGGGACATACCGTAGTAGGCAGCCAACATGGGGATCCGATACCATGTGGTCACAAAGTTGTAGTCCACGTCTTCGGGGTAGAGGTAGATGCCATCCTTACAGAAGTCCGGGTCATCGGCGGTACGGACATTGCGCAGTCGCAGATGGTGCGGTTTGCCGTCATCACCCAGGACAACGCAAGGGGCATAGTTCTCAAGCCGGTGAGTGGTGAGTCCGCCCAGAACGGCGATAAGTTTGTCCGGGAAGAAGGTGAAGAAACTGATAAGGTACTTACGTGAGTCTGAATCCTCTTCAATATTGAGGAAATCGGTTGTTGGGTCAGTGAGTGCCTGGAACGCGGCCAGCCGATCATAAATGGCCCCGCCCGAGATGGGGAAGACATCCTCGCCGATGAATGCCCAATCAGAATACATGGGGCGAGCTGAGAACTTCCCATAATCCTCTTCCAGCACGAACTGGTTCTTGAGGGGATAGTTGTAAGCCGTGGACTTCTCGAACAACTCGGTTTCGTCGTTGAAGCCGTAGACGGCCTCATAAGCCAACGAGCCCGAACTGGTGGGAATGGCGAAAATATTGATCAAGGTATTGAAGGATTCCGCCGCCCCCATAGCCCCGGAAAGACCACCGTTCAGGTCTTCTTCCCACGGCACCCCAAACTGCTCCAGCCACCAGCCATTATTATTGAAGCGGGCATATTCTACGCCCCACCACTGGAACTGCCGCTTGAGTCGGCTGAAAGCCCAACGGATTCTGTTGGCGTAGTTGCCATCGCTAAAGAGGACATTTCCTCGCCAACGTCCCCAGAAGGGCCAGTACCACCAGTAATCATCCACGCTATTGCGCACAATTTCGTAGGAGTCGGCACCCTCGTCCCACACGTCACAAGTCGGTGTCCTGGCCGCGTACTCGTCGGAGCAGAAGCGGTAGGGGACCTCCAGCATGGTTGGGGGTGAGCAATATGTGGAGCCCGTTTGCGGACGACACTCGGTGCAGTTGGCACATCCACCACCACCCGCACAGTCGGCATCAGAGGCGCATTTGTCTCCGCGCAGTTCGTCAAAGAGTACGTTGTTGCGCTGGTAGATCTTGTCCACGCCGTCCAGAACATTGGGAATCTGGGTATAGTGGACCCGTTTGAAGAGGGTCTCCATGCGGTCGGAGTCAGTACGAATGGGGGCGGGAGACAACGTGCCGTCCGCATCCTCCGGATCGACCGTGTACTTCAGCCAATTCTCATTGAGGTTGGAGATGACCTGCTCAGAGGTGTCGAAAACTTCGATAATGCCGCCATAGCCGAATTTGACCGCAGCGATATCGTAGAGCCCCAGGCCCTGCCACTGACTGTTGACCTTCGCGCCATAGTCCATGATGGACGAATATTGGTAGCCGCGGAGGCCGAGGAGCTTCTGGTAGTCAGTCTCCTGGGACCAGAGGTCCACAGGAACGTAGGTCTCGCCGTCGGCAGCCTTGGCAACTTTGAGATCCCAGAACTTCTTTGGGTAGTTCATAGCGTCAGTGGAACCCTCGAAGTTGTGCCGTAAGCCAACGGTATGGCCCACTTCGTGGAGTGCGACGGAGAGGTACTGGGCTTCCTTGAATTCTTGTACCATCTCTTCCCGCAACGCTTCACCAATTCCCCTCACAAACTTCTGTGTTTGGGCGACCTTCGGGTCTTTTGTGTCAGCGTGCCAGGGCGAGGGCACCCAGTGCTCCATTTCATCCCGGTTCTCAGTGAACTGGATGGCATGGGAAATCTGCCAACCGAGTTTCTGAACCGTGCAGGTATTGACCCAGTAGTAACCCGCCTCAAAACCAGCTTGATCCAGGTACATGCAAGTGTCACCGGCGATGGGCCGATGGGGGTCATACTCTTCTTTCAAGAGATTGAGTGTAGGTGCATCCTCATCCTGCATTACCTGGCCCGCCTGCTTCTCCGTACACTGGCCCTTGACGATGGCGAAATCTTCGACCTTGAAGGTGAGTTCCTCGCCCTCAGCCATCGCGGCAGTAACGGCATTGCAGATCTGGCTGCTGTAACGGTCCTTCCACTCCTTGGCCAGGGAAATCATGGCACCATCAGCAAACTCGGCGCGGTACATATTGCGCTTGGCGAACTCCATCTGCAGGTTGCGCTCCCGAGCAAAGCCACGATGGTTGGCCCAGTTGCGCAGTGCCAGCCGCTCATACTGCTGGTTGGTAAGAGGCCCACCACCTTCGATCATCATCGCCGGGTCACGCATCATGCGGCGGAAGGTATCGAAGATCATCGCCTTGTCCAACTCCGGATTACCCTTAATGATGGACATGCGCATGTGCGCCCAATCCATATCAGACTTCTCGAAGCCGAAGTTCTCGATTCGCATCTTCACCTGGTCGCTCACCAGGTTACGCGCAAGGTTCTGGGCCGCGTCAAACGAGGTCGGTGGCGGATTCTCTCCGATGGCCAATCTCTGCGTCACATACTTCTGGTCAATGTCGGTCCCGGAGACCAGGGCCTTGTAGTCGAGGTAACCGGTCATCAATTGAACCATATCCGCGGCCCGATTCACCATCAGTTTCAAGTTGGGAATGTAGACGTAGGCCGAGGATGAGATGATCTTGCCAGTCAGCGGGTCGGCTGAGGGAGGACCATAACCGAGAAGGCCGTTGGCCGCAGGCGGATTGACTGCGGAGAGGAAGCTGTAGCGCAGGTCGCCCATGCGCTTCACATAGTCCATGTCCGCACAAGCAGGGTGGTCAAAAGCAGCCACCGCTTCGCCTGCTGCAAGCGCAGCCTGAGCTTCGTCGTTATTGTTTTCGCAAAGAACGAACATCCCACCCTGGGGGACTGCATCGTCGCCCTTGTGGAACGCCACCACATCGTCAAAAGGCTTGGACCACTGGCGAGCCAATTCGTTAGCAGCCGGTACCAGATCTCTGGGGAACTCCTCAGAAAGGTAGTAGACAATGGGAACTGGATTGGCCGCGGCGTAATCCATGGTTCCGTCTTCTTTCAGTTTGTGCGAGTCCCAGAGGTCGAAACGGGCCACATGACGCTGCACACCCTGATAGGTGGCGTCGTAAAGTTTATCATAGACCAGTCGCTCGGCTCGGAAGTAGCCGAACTTGTCCATGATCTGATCATCGTACTGCCAGGGACGGTAATCATCTTCGTCGTCGACCTTCATGAACGCGGTGCGGGCCTTGACCTCTTCGGTGCTGCACTCGTAGACGCCGCCGACATAGACCGGGGAGAAGGCGCACATCGGGATATCCGTACCCCAATAAATGTAGAAAATAGTAGGTGCCTGAATGATGTACCGGGAGATGTAGTCCATGTACTCGGGAACACCGTCTTCGTTGCGGAAGATCCGGAATTGGTCTTCCTCGGGAGCAGCCTCCCCTTCGAAGTTGGTGATGAAGATATCGGAAACGGTGATGTCGCCATCAAAGTAATTCTTAAGCAGTCCGGTCAAGGTGAATTCGTAGTTGGTAACATCATTGGTGCCCCAATCTACTCTCAGAAATTCCCGCTCATACCAGAAGAGATCGCTGGTGTTTTCTTCCAGCACATTGGTTTTTTCGCCAGTTGTCGGGTTGTAACTAAAGGTAACGTCTAGATGGTCTTCAATGGGATATGCCGCTAGCGGCGCACCGGTGAAGACGTAGCGAGTCGGCTCCACGCAACGTGAGCTGTCATGGGTTCGATCAGCCAACAATGTGCCACTCTCGTGACCACAGTAGCTGTAGACATTGCCGGTCTTGGCACGGCAATAGGCGTGCATGCCGCCATTGTCGGGCTTCTTACCGTCGCAAGCGACGTCGTCAGAACCATCCGGACCGACCAGAACATTACCCTCCGCGAACTTCTTGTTCCGCGCCTGGTAGGGATTTGGCGTGAATTCGGCCTCGTCGCCGGGGAGCCACACGAGGTAAGGCTGATCGGTGTCGGACTTGAGGCCAATGGTCTGCGAATTCGCTGAGAACTCGTAGGTCCGGTAGAAGATCAGGTGGCTTTCGGTGATCTCGAAAACCCCACGCTCCGTTTTGCCGGTATCGCCGATGAAGGTGAAAAAGGAGGCATAGGGGGCATCAGTGGTCGTCATGCGCATGTACCACTCACCCTCCAGGTCCTTCTTGCTGAAAATATTGAGCTGGGTCCGGTCGATTTCACCAACGTCCTGGGCGCACCCTCCAACGAGGAAAGAAACAGCTACCAGTACGAAAGCCAGATTCTTGAAAAAGCTCATAACTCTCTCCATTGTCTTCATTTCCACCCTCCCCTAGTAGTCCATCGCGCCGTACAGCTCCGTGAACGAGAGCAGTAGGTCGAGGGTTTCACGAGTCTGCGACAAGCGCTTGTTGAGCGCTTCTTTCGCAATGGCATCTTCTTCCGAAGCATCAGCATCAATGGCCTCCCATTCAGCCTTCAAGTCATTGGCCTCCATGAGCAGGTCGTAGCTGGCATTGATCCGCTGGTCGTCGAAGTTGGTAGTATGGGCGACGTAGGTCTTCTTAGTCCAGGGATCGGTGTATTCCATCGTCTCGATGGCATAGGGATTGTCCGGGTCAGTTTCGTCAACAGCGAAGCAACTGCCATTGCCCTTCATACAGAGACGCAAGGTCTCGACGAAGCCATTGTCGAAAGCGGACGGTAGGAAAGCAAATCCGAAGAGACCGTGATAGGCCTTCATGGAGACCGACTCCAGGCTGGTCTCCAGGCGTGGCATACCAACGCCTTCCTCTGGATAGATGGGATCGTAGAAGTACATCTTGCCGTTTTCGACATAGGGTGAGAAGTGCTCCCGCCGGTCGGTGAGGAAGCCGGCCATCATGTTTGTAATCTCGGTGTAGTAGATGCTATTGAAACCCACCGAAGTGCCGACACCCACCGAAACCTGCTCACCAAGATAGTCGCCGAGGAAATATCCAATGGCGTAGGTTAGCGTTGAAGAAGCGGCCAGCTTCTCCCAGAAAGAACCGATGAAGGCAGCATGGTCAAAGTAGTAGTACCCCGCTTCATCATAGAAGGTGGTATAGGGGAACTTACCAGGGCCCACCGCTACATCCAACTCGCTCCCGGCTTCGCCCGCGTCAAAACTGAAATTGACGTACCGTTCGGTAGGCAGACCCTCGTCTACGAGCTTGTACGAACCGGGGGCCGGCGAGAACATGATATTTGAGATGTTGCGTAAGGCGTATTCCGAGTACATCTTGAAGCGCCCCAGGAAGTGGTCCGAGGCGAACATGAAGGGTCGCAAGGTATCTTCATAGCCTCGCCAACTCCCCCAGAACATGGCATGGTAGCGTCCGGCATCCTCGAAGGGCGGGAACCAGCGCCCCTTGATACGATTGTAATAACCCAGCGGATTGGCACCGCGGTAGGAAGCCCACCGTTCCCGCTTGAAAGCATCGTAGATGTAGTACTCCTGAAGTTTATTCCAGGAGTGGTCGAGGATCTCACCGAGGTCGGCACCGAGGTCCCAGACGTAGGTCTCAAGATTACCACGCCACATGTCGGTGCCCAGTTCATAGGAAACCCTGAAGTAAGTGGCATCCCACAGTCCCCGGTCGTCGCTGCTGAGCATGTTGTACTCACCCAAAGCCTGCCGGTAAGGAACAAACATGCGGTCCTGATTCTCTTTGAGCCCCACGAAATCGGTCAGGAAGTAGAAGGGGGAGAACCAGTAGAAGTCGTTATAGATGGAAGTATCCATGAAGATTCCGGAGAGCCAGCCATACTTCGACCCGCCCCAGGCATCGGGCACTTCCTCCATTTCGGCCCGGACCCGGGCAGTATCCATGTAGACATCGACCAACTCGCCATAGCCGAAGCGAATAGCAGCCTGGTCATACTTGCCGAGGCCCTGGAGGTCGAAGTTTACGGTACCGCCATAGTCCATAATAGATGAGTACATGAACTCGGAACGACCAGCTTCAATTTCAGCCTGAGTCTGCTTGATCCGAGGGGCGTACGCGATAATGGCCTCCTGAGCCCGATTACCATCTTCGTCATATTTCCAGCCCAGATCGTCCTGCCACACAGCATTGCAGTCACCATCTTCTTCGCACGCCTTGGAACCATCGAGGGAGCAGTGGCCTACCGACTTCAGGCAGGAGTCTTCAGTGAGGCAGAGGCCAGCCGAGGCGATGGAGCCGGTGGGGCAAGCACCGTCAACAGGCGTCGCCTTGACCTGGCAGACACCCCACTGCTCGTGAGGCTTGATCCGGCAGCGAGCATCGGCAGCAAGCTTTGTACAGTCAACATCAGTCTTACAGTCAGTAACGTGGTCACGGAAGCCCCAGCACCAGCCCTTCACCTGGAGGTGTTCGTCAACGCACACCTTCACCGTTTCAAACGCACCCTTAAGATCAACTTCGCGCTCCATGCAGGTGGTGCCGGGCATGCAGTCGATATCCCCGTCGCAGCGGACCCGGCAGGTATCGCCGTGGGGGCATCCCCATTCCGTCTCCATGCGGCAGACCCGGTGTTCCTCTTCGCGAATCTTGTAGTACTCGTCGAAGTAGTTGAAAACATCCTTGGATGCCGAGAAGTTATGGCGGAGACCGACGGTGTGGCCTACTTCGTGCTCAAGCACACCATCGAGCATCATCTTGGTCATGTAGTTGATCTGACACTCGTCATCGCTCCAGTCATACTTATCCCAGCCAAACTTCTTCAAATTGACTTTGTCGGCGCACCAGGCCTCGACTCGCTTGGCTGTGGCATAAACGTTAGGCTCGTGCATATCCGCCGCATAGTAGTTGTGCTCAGCCAGCTTCTTAAGGCGAGCCTGGTCCTTTTCAATGGCCGCATTGGAGAGCCAGTTCATGGGAGAAATGGCGGCCACCTGATCTGGCGACAGGTCGTCTGCGCCTCCGAGGCTGCCGTTGGCCAGCAGCTTGACCTCTTCGTTAATCAGAAGATCCTCGATCCAGGTTCCTTTGACCCGTTCAAAGCGCTCGGAGAGTTGCAACTCTCCCATGCTTGGCGCCAGTGAATCGACCAGATGGGCACGGGCTTCTTTCGGGTCGAGAATCTTGCGAACCAGGCTCTCGTTGGAGAGGAGCTGGCGAAGCTTGTCCTCTTCTTCCGGCGTGAACCAGAAGCGTTCGAGGGGCTTGGCCACCTGCTTAATGCGCTCCAACCGCTGTTTGTCGGGAAGCGGTGCATAGAGACTGCCGGTTCGTTCCGCTTCGGCGTTCTTGTTGTCAAGGTAGTCGCGAATGTACTTACCAGTCATGACATCGAGCTTGTCCAGCTTGCCAACAGAGAGGTCCAGCAGGTCCTTTCCGTAGTTACCGTAGCTGATCATCGGTGCGCCGTAGATATTGGCAACACCGTAGTATAGTTCTCCGGTATCGGGGTCCGCTGCGCTGGGACCGTAGCCCAAGGGCGACGATGCCTGGTCCTCGGAAATCCAGTACATGGAAGAGTACCGAAGGTCACCATGCTTCTTGAGACTACCGGCCCCTTCTACCTCTCCACAAGGATTGTGCCACTCGTCGGCTTCATCCTGGTACCAGTACCGGCAGTCGTTGAGGAGGGAAGCATCTCCCCGCTCCTCATCCGTACAAAGATCACCCGAGTAGATATTGTCGCAAGCGAGGAACATATCGGGCAATGAACTCTTGATCTCCTCCAGCCGAGCGACATCGGCCTCCGTCAACTCGGGGGCCCAGCCAGTACACTGGCCCACACCATCCTGCTGGAAGCAGGTGATGTTTCCGGCGGAGCCGGACGGTAGCACCACCACGCGGGAACCATCTTTGGCGAGGTGACCATAAGGGGTGGACTGGCCAAAGGTAACGTTGCGCGCAGTGAGGGCACCGCCAACCGCAAAGTCATAGGCACCATCTCCGGAAACCGCATGAACGAACCGCATGCCGCGATACTGCAGTTCCGACTGCGGTGCCTCGTAATGCAACAACGAAGCCTTCTTGTCATCCCCGACCAGCGCCAGAGTATGACTCGTCTGTCCCGTGATATGGACAAAATTGAAGACACCCACAACCTTCTTGGTCTCAACGTCAATGGCGGTGAAGTTCAAGGTTACGTCCTTAGGCGAGTTGTCTTCTTCGTCAAGTGGCAGGTCCAGGGTGCAACCGGGCGTCTGAAAGAGCTCTGCACCGACATATGAGAAGACTACGTCCGACTCATCTTCGTTGATGCAAACCGATTTGCCATCAACTATGAGCTTGACATCGCCAACATAGGGATTGAGGTGGGCAAAGTTGACTCTGTACGCGTCCGAACCGGTAAACACATAGTCATCATCTACGCCACGCAGGAAGGTCGTCATGCCCGTACCCGCCCCCGGGTCAGGCAGGAAGTAGAGGGCAAATGCCCCACGGTCCAGGATTGGCTCCTCGATCTTCTCCCAGTCGCCCTGAACCGCCGAATCGCAATCACCCTCTTCGGCAGCACAATCGTGGCAGAAGTCGTTGAAGCACATCTGTCCGTAGTTGCACGGCGTAATGGTATCGCAAAGAAGAGGCTTCACGCATTCGCCTGAAGCACACTTGTGGAACTGCTTTCCCTTGGTCGAGGAGGGGAAGTCCGCCTGGCAGACCTTCGCCTCGGCCTCAGTGGTCGGATTGCAGTAGCGAGGGCGTTTGTCATCAAAGAAGGTGTCCAGGATCGCGTCCTCGGGCATACAGTCTGCGTGGGTTTCGCAATACTTCGTCTCCATCAGACCCTTTTCACTCCACAATCTGGCCCAGGCAACAGTATCCTGGAAGGGCACGCTCCACGACTGCGCCGTCTTGTAGCAGGAGATCTTCATTTCCTCGGGCCAGTTGGGGGAAATCCAGTATCGCACCGGCCGTACGCCACGCTCGTGAATCGGGGTCGGGTCCCAGGTTACACAATGGCCCTGGGAGAACCAACCGTCATCGAGCCAGCAATGGGTCTGGCCATCGTGCAAGCCCTCACAATCAGTATCATCGGTGCAGACGTATTGCGCCGCATGCTCGTCGAGAATGTCAACGTTGGTCCGAGAGTTGGTCCAGAGATTCCAGCGCTGGACAAGATAGACCGTGGCCGCGTAAGTTAGGCCATGATCCTCATCGTAACCAAAACGATTGTCACCGGTAAGGAAGAAGCCGAACTCATCCATCCAGATCGCCTGATCATAATGGAGAGGCACGTAGTCGTTGTTGGGGTCCACCTTGATAAAGGACTGGCGTAGCTTCACCACAACTCCGGCACAGTCGGAGGGAGCCACCATATAAATGCTGCAGGACTCGGGGGAATTGGGTTCCACATAGAGCTTGGTCACGAAGTTAATGGAGTTCTCCGTCTGCTCGTAGGCATCGGGATTGTCCTCTTCGTACTCTTGCACGTAGTAATCGACGGAGGAGGAGGACGTCCCGCTGATGAACATCAAATCCTTGATGACGTTCTGGGACCAATCGACGCGCATATACTCCCGCTCATACCACTTGCGGTCTGAGTCATTTTCGACGATGACATTGCTCTGGTCGCCGGTCTGCTCGTTGTACTGGCGAATGACATCGAAGTGCTTCTTGATTTCAAATGCCGCCACCGGCTGGCCAACGTACATCTCCACAAACTCGGCGGACTTGCCCTCTTCCCAATAGTTCCGGATCTTCTTCGTGTGCCAGCCCTTCTCAGACCCCAAAGCACGCAGCTCCGCATTAGGATAGACCACGAGATAATCTTCCTGGATATCGAAGAGAACCTTCGATGGTCCCGGTACGTATGTCATCTCCCCATTGAAGGTCACGGGCGAAGGCACCGGAGCTTCAATGACGGTAATAGCGTAATACCAAATACCCATGAAGTCAGCCTTGCGCAGCTTGTCAGGCTTGGTGCGATCAATGTCCCCCACCTCAGTGGCGCAAGACAGGGTCGTAAGCACCAGGACCGCCAACAGCAGGCCCCATCCCCTGCGAATCATCCCATGCTTCATCAGGACTCCCTCCGTTATATTCCTAAATCGATTTATGGCATCGTTTGTGGTGCGATTAATCATTTCTTTCCCCCCTAGTACCGACCGCCAACACTCAGATAAACCGATGAGTTGTTGCGGTAGTTGTTGGAGAAGTTGAGGAAGGGAAAGACGAACTCCTTGTTGTTAGCCGATTTCGGCGCAACGAGAGTATCGGTCCCCAGCGACAGCGACAGGTGTTTGTTTACCATGTACGTAATGTCGATAATCCCTCGTTGCGAATTGCGCATTCCTCGGCCACCATCAGCATATTCACCGGCCAATTCGTCATCCTCGTAGGATCGGTAGGTCCAGGCATGATTGACGGCATAGAGCGCGGCCAATGAAATCTGGTCAGTAATGTTCCAACTCACCAGGAACTGATTGCCGGTGCCGAAGCTCGTATTATTGCCACCGGTGGAGACCAGATCAGTGGTGAGCTGCTCATTTCCTTCGAAATGGGCGAGTACCACATGCTCCCCGACTTCCGAAACATCCACAACGGGAGATGTGAAACGGTTGAAATTCTTGGAGAATGAGAACCCGTAGGCAAGATAAACAGGTCCGACAATCTTCGACAGTGACACACTCGCTTTGGAGCCCAGATAGAGAGACCGATACTGGCTCTGGAGGCTCGTGGGAAAGACGAGGCCTACTCCGCCACGAACATTCACATCCACCACTGGAATAGTGATGAGGCGCATGTGATTCAACGCCAATCCAGTGTCGGAGAGCAGCGTCCGGTTCTTCTTCGTGATCGCACCAGCTCCCTGATTGTCATAGTTCTCGACCAGCGACTGGGAAACGGTGGCGGTTGCCGACAGTTGCAAGAGCGGCGTAATCCGCCAGTAGGGCGTAAACCCCAGACTGACATCATAAGAGGCTCGGCGCACATGAGGATCTTCCACGAAGGTCCCGCCGCCCAGCGACTGAGTCAGTGATGCCGAGGCCCCTACCGGGAATGGCTTCTTGCCGGCCTTCGCCTCCTCAATGATCCGCTCCTCTTCCGTAATGGCAGGGGGTGCAGCTTGATTGTCCCGTTCCAGGGCCTGCGCTGGAAACGCAGCCCACAGGACCATCCACGACGATATGCAAAGAATGACCCGTCTCAATTGCTCCTCCATCCGACCAATGCTCTAAATGCCGCATGAACATTCGGGTTCCAGCACTACGCAACGCGCACACCTCCCCGGAAATCTCGTACAGTGTGCATATATGGTTGCGCCCGCGCAAGGAAAAAGTCAGGGAATAACTATTTGCGTGCGTCTGAGGTGCACGCGCGGTCGGAAGTGAGAAGTTTGTTGTTGCCAACTGCAGCGACTTTGTACTATACGAGGCCTGTTTGCGCGGGAACAAAAGGAGTCTCATCATGGTCAAAGTGATTCGCCCCGAAGACAATCAGGAAACTGGTGACATCAGCCCTCAGGAATTCGAACAAATGCTCGAAGGGAGCCTCGAACCTGAAACGGTGCAGCCCGGGGAAATAGTCTCCGGAGAGGTCATCTCAGTAGGCAAAGAGTGGGTCTTTGTAGATATCGGCTGCAAGAGCGAGGGCATGCTCGGCCTCGATGAGTTTATGGAAGAGGGCGACGAAGAGCCATCGGTGAAGGTCGGCGACAATGTTGAAGCAACCGTCCTTACTCTGCGCGGCGGCATCCGCCTCTCCCGTTCCCTCCGAAAATCGTCTCAGTCGGACGAAGTTATTCAGGACGCCTACGAAAACCGCATTCCTGTAGAAGGTACCGTTGAGGAAGTTCGCAAGGGCGGCTTCGGAATCGCCATCGGCTCCGGCCACAAAGCCTTCTGCCCCATTTCCCAGATCGACACGAAGTTTGTGGAGGAAGCGGAGCCTTACGTCGGCCAATCCTACGATTTTCGAATCATCGAGTATGGCGATTCGGGGCGTAACATCGTCGTCTCTCGCCGAGTCCTCCTCGAAGAAGAGCAAAAGGCCATGGCGCGCCAGACCCGAGACAAACTCAAGCCCGGAGTGATGCTCGAGGGGGTCGTCAAGAAGGTTATGCCCTATGGTGCTTTTGTGGGCGTCGGAGGCCTCGACGGGCTGGTCCACGTCTCGGAAATCTCCTGGGATCGAATTGAAAACCCCTCTGACTACCTCACCGAAGGCCAGAAGATCACCGTCAAGGTCCTCAAGTTTGACCCGGAGACCGATAAGCTGGCCCTCTCCTTGCGAGAAGCCGGGGAGGACCCCTGGAACGATGTCACCGTCCGCTTCCCGGAGGGCAGTTCAATAGAGGGTAGCGTCACTCGGGTCGAACCCTACGGCGCTTTCGTCCGTATCGCCGCTGGTATTGAGGGACTCGTCCACGTCTCGGATATGACCTGGGCCGGCCGGATTCGACACGCTTCTGAAGTGGTTTCAGTGGGGGACTCGGTGCAGGTCGCCGTCCTCTCCTTTGACCTTGAGCGCAAGCGAATCTCGCTAGGCATGAAGCAGGTCCATGGCGATCCCTTTGAGGCGGCAGCCGAGAAACTCAAAGTCGGCCAGGGTATCAACGGCACCGTTGAGCGAATTGGGGCGGGCGGAGTCTTCATCGCTCTAGAAGAAGGACTCACCGCATTCCTTCCCGGCAGCCTCGCTGGAACCTCCCGCGGGGAACCACTCAGTTCCGTCTATAAGGTCGGTAAGGTTGTCCAGCTTACCATCAAGGAGATTGAGGCCGAACGGCGACGGATTACCCTGCAGGCAACCAGCGGGGAAAGTCACGTCGAACGTAAAGAATTCGAAAGCTATATGAAGAAGCAGAAAGTTGAAGAGAGCAGCGATAGCCTCGGTTCCTTTGGTGCACTCCTCCAGAAAGCCATAAAGGACAAGCAGAAATGATGGCCAGAATCCTCTCTTTACTGGTCCTTCTCCCCTCTCTGCTTGCCGCCAACCCCGACTCGGCCACCTATCACGCCGACGCCGATGACTTTCTCTATTTCTTAGTCATCAGCGATACTCACCTTGATGCCCCGGCGGATAGCGGCAAGGAGGCCACTGAGAACCTCCATTGGGCCACCAGCACTCTGGTTGAAGCGATCCTCCCGGATTTCATGGTCAACGGCGGCGACCTCACCGATGCGACGGGCGGCGGCCTCATCCCCCTGGGCCAGCAGAACATGGAATGGGAAGCTTACCAGACCATCGTCGATGCCAACGGAATGAGTGCTGACTTTTACTACGACATGCCGGGGAACCACGACCACTACCTCGACGGCAAACTTCAACACTACCTCGACTACTCGGTGCAGGGACGCAAGGATGGAAAGACGAATCACGCCTGGACCGCGAACGGGAGTGGCACCAAATACCATTTTGTCGCCGTCGCCTCCGCCGCCAGCGACGGTCTCCCCTTCCCCGAGGACAACGTCGGCCTTGACGAAACCGATCTCTTCTTTCTGACTGAGACGCTGAAATTACACAGTGATGCTGACGTATTGACCATCTTCTCGCACCATCCGGCGGCCTATTACTTCGATGCCAAGGACGCCATCTATGATGCCATGAGCGACCACGGTGCAACTGCCTTTGTCCACGGCCATACCCACGATCAATCCATTACGTGGCAACAGGGAACCCTGCACATTGAAATCGCGTCACTGGGCAAGTCGTCGGCTGGCCAGATCGGTCTGGTAGCCTACGACGGCCGTGGACTATCGACCCGGGCTTTTGACATTGGTGCGTGGCCCCAGGTGATGATTACGGCACCGCTGGACGGCAAACTGGGCGGCTCTCACCAGTATGATTACATGGTTCCTGACACCCTCGATTCGGCACCGGTAAGGGCGCTGTGCTTCCACCCTGAGGGAATCGCCTCAGTTATGGGGACCGTCGACGACGGCGACCAGGAAGTCGCCCTCACCAAGATAGATGAGCGACTTTGGCAGGGCAACTTCGATGCCATGGGCCTCGACTCCGGCCCCCATCAATTGACGGTCACCGCGACGGCCGCCGACAACAGCAAGGCGAACCATCCAATTACTTTCTACATCTTCCACGATGAAGATCCGGTGGAGCCCCCAGTTGAAGTCGGACCCGAAGTCTTCCCGGATGTTATCTCACCGGTCTCAGAAGCAGACTACGAAGTTGTCTCACCGGACCTTCCCGCCAGCGACGAGACCTATCTCCCCAGCCCCGACGGCGCGTCGGTGGACGAGGTCGCTACCGCAGACGGCACCATCGAAACCAAACCTGGCCAACCCGGCGTCACTGGCTATCTCAAGAGTGGCGGGGACGATGGTTGTAGTGCGGGTCATGGGCGGCCAGCCGTAGTCTGGCTGGTCTTGCTGCTGATCATGGGGTTGTGGGTGGTGCGTCGACTAAATGGACATCACTGCTGACCTGATCATGGGGTTGTGGGTGGTGCGTCGACTAGCTGGACATCACTGCTGACCTGACTGGAGGTCCTTCGACTCCCTCGTTGCTGCTATGCCAATCTACCCGGCGATTCCTCGGTCGCTTCAGGATGACCGCCGAGCGTTCGAGCGCTCGAGCGTCACTGTACTACCATCGCTAGACTCTAAGGAACTGAACTACCATCGCTAGACTCCAAGGAACTGTACTACCATCGCTAGACCCCAAAGAAGTCAAGGACCGTTCCTAACCGCCCAGTTCTTTCAGTCTTTCGAAGAGTTCGTTGTGTTCTTTTGTGAGGGGGTCGGGTAGACGCCCTCGGATGGTCACGTAGAGGTCACCGGCAGGCCCTTTGGCAGTTCCCATTCCGGCGCCACGAATGCGTAACTTGGCTCCACACTGAGTGCCCGCCTTCAGCCTCAATTTCCGTTGCTCTCCTGCCAAGGTAAGTACTTCAGCCTCGCCCCCTAAGGCCAGGGTCGATACTGGAATCTGTGCCTCAGTATGGAGGTCTACGCCATCGAGCCGAAACTGAGGGTGGGGGGCAATTTTGAGGGTCACCATGAGGTCGCCAGGTGGCCCACCGCTTTGACTGGGTGCACCCTTTCCCGCCAGCCGCATCTTCTGACCATCCTTGATTCCCTTGGGAATAGCAACTTCAACACTGATGGAATGTCCGCCCTGGGCCTGCAATGCGAGGCGTCGCTTGCCGCCAGTGAAGGCTTCGTCCAATGAGACTATCATCTCGGTCTCGTAGCTCTGCCCCGGCTGAGGTCCACCCTGCCCGCCAAAGCCACCAAAACCTCCAAATCCACCACCGGGGCCACCGCCAGAAAAGGGGTCGAAACCGGCCTGTCCACCGCCGGCCCGTCCTGACCCGCCGGGATGCCCGCCGCCAAAGATATTGCCAAACATCGATTCAAAGCCACCGCCTCCGCCGCTTCTGCCACCGCGACCGCCACCGCCAAAGAGGTCATTGAGGACACTGAAAATATCAGACCCACGATAGATATCTTCCTGCGAATAGCGCTGCCTGAAACCTTCAGCTCCAAACTGATCATATTGCTGCCGCTTCGCCGGATCGGAGAGAACCGCGTATGCTTCATTGGCTTGCTTGAAGCGCTCTTCTGCCTTGGCATCACCGGCATTGACGTCGGGATGATACTTTTTGGCCAGCTTCCGAAAGGCTCGCTTGATATCCTCAGCCGAAGCCTTCTTGTCAAGACCCAGGATCTTGTAATAGTCCTTCATGGCGCTCTCCATCTATGTCATCGACGAGTGGCCAGACCCGTCTACCAGGCAGTCCGTCGTAATATATCTGAGTTATGATGGCATGCAAGGGATGAGGCTACTTGCGCTTCTTCTTCTCCAGCGCGGCCAATCTCTTCTCGATGGCATCAAGCCGGCCCTGCATTGAGGCGAGAACGTCGACGAGGCTGGGCTCTTCGTCCAGCTCTTCTTCGGGGGTCATCATCCGGGGAAAACCGATGAGCTGCTTGAAGCGGTCATCAACGGCTTTGGTCAACTCGTCAAGGGCAGTCTGCGTAACCTCGACCACCGATTTGGCCTCCGACCCCATCTTCTCCATGCGCTTCTCAGCCTGCTCCCTGAGTGTCGTCATTTTGCGTTCAGCCTCGCCCCGCAACTGATGGGCAGTCGATGCCAGCTTCTGAATCTGTTCCCCGGACGATCGAATAATACCCTTGAGGGCCGCAAGCGAGAGATTGGACTGGTTGGCCTTCTCCTGTTCGTAGAGGATCTGGGCCAGGGTCGCCTTCGTAATATCTTCCTGCGTCTTGTTGTCGATAATCTGGACTTCGTCACCATCCTGCAAAAAGGCGGCAACCTCCTGGAGAGTGACATATCTGCTCTCCTTGAGATCGTAGAGCTTGCGATTGGAATACCGCTTGATAACTCGTGTATCATTCATCACTTCACCTCTGCTTCGCCGACGTCTTGCCGGCCTGATGCCGACCCTTCAGGAGCAGCTAGCCACTCCTGGATAAGTCGATTTCGCTGATCCTCCGCAAACTCCAGGTCCCCATTCTTGCCCTTCAGCGCAAAGGTCTGATGCAACGCGGACGACGTCTCACTGAGCATCAACCTGCCACTATCCAGGTTCAGGACCACCACCGAGGCGGTACTCCCTGCCCCAATACTGGTTCCTTCCATCCCCGGAGTCGTCACCGTGCCATCAACTGCGTAGGTTCCTTCCGTATGAACCACCGCACAACGCGCACAGTCCTTGATCCCCTGGGCGTAACCAAGAAACTTGGAGTTCAAATCGTAAACTATTTTGTTCGCAGTCTTCTTTGTTTTCAAGAGACTTTCTCGTTGCATGGGCCAGCGGTCTCCGGGGGCCACCGCCCTTTCAGGCAACTCGACAACACTGTCCTTCACTAACTGCTCAAGGACCTGCTTCATCCCCTGCCAGCGGTTGGAACTTCCCCCTTCCACGGATAGGTCAAGCACCTCGCCTTGAGGGCTAAGCTTCACCACCATCTGCACGGTGAGCAACGCCTGTGTAAGCGCCTTGACGGCTCCGGCCATGGCTTCGTCCTTGGACTCATTGGTCGGCTCCACTTTGAGGTCTGAGATGGTCAGTCGGGTGGTCCAACCATCATCTTCTTGATCCACCAGTTTGCGGTTTAGCACAAAAGTCTGCTGCGTACCGATATTCATTTTCCGGCCCGCGCGCTCCTGGGTACTTTCCTGGTTCAGCTTCACCTTGAAGCGCGCCACATCCTGCGGCAGATAGCGCAACTTGACGGCCTTGCCGTCCATCGGCGCGATGGTCAGACTGGAGAGGATTTCCGGGTCCGCCAAAGTTGGGGATTTGGCCCTCTTCTCCACCGCCAACTCTACTTTCCTCTCCGCCCCGTCCTTGCAAGCAGTCAAGCCGCAAAGTAGAGCAACTAAGGCGAGGGAGTGAAGGAAGCGTGTCATGGGAGCTTCTCCTTTGGTGGAACAGCGTGTGCTGCTCAGGCCAGGCGGATGTTCCACGCTATCCTGCACAGGTGTGCGGGAATGTCAATACCATAGCCTCGGAAAGGACCTTGCTTTTCTCTTGCGTTTCCATTAGGTTACCGCCGATGGAGGTAAATGTGACCTTGAACAGAACTGCGGCCACCCTCTTGATAGTGCTGCTGGCCGGCTCCTGCTCGACATCCACCGAGTGTCCCAACGGCTCCAGCCCGATAGATGGCCAATGTCGCATCGATGACCCGTCTCAAACAGCAGACTTCGTACTGCCCCAACACCTTGACATGCAAACCTATGACTCCGCCGCTACCACGGCTGATTCTCTCCCCGATGGGTCTACCGATGGCACCCTGCCAGAGTTGACCGGGGATGACACGGTCGCGACACCGACCGACACACAGATGAAGGAAACACTAGATGAAAAAAGCAATCCTGATTAGCCGCGATGGCGGCGAAACTCGCGCCTGCCTGCTCCAGTCGGGCA
>CAZFVN010000094.1:0-21155 GCA_964522395.1 uncultured Myxococcales bacterium | reverse complement strand
TAGTGTAAGCACCCTGAGGGGGGGGTAGGGTGCTTGTTTCAGCAGTGCTCGCAGGAGGGGAAGCACCCAGAGGTGCGGGGAGGTGGCATGTTTCAGCAGTGACGTTCTTCCGTCCCTCGCCACCCCTCGGCCCCGCCGGGGCCTGCTCCCCTGCGAGGGGAGCGACACATTTCCGTTCGAAGAGGCGAAGCTGGATCGATCTTTGGTAGCCGATCTTGCCACCAACCAGCCCCGTTTCTAGCTTTCTCATGAAGATGTATTGAACTGGAGAGGAATCATGGGAGTGTTGCGGAAAGAAGAATCGTCGGTGCCGGCGGCTGGGGTCTTCGATGGTTCGTGGCGCGCAGGAGGGAGTGCGGTGCAGGTGGTGTCGCCGGTGGCGGGTGAGGTGATTGGGGAGGTTGTGGGGGCCAGCGGGAGGGACTGTGACAGGGTGATTGAAGCGGCGGAGGCGGCGTTTGAGACGTGGCGAACGGTGCCTGCTCCGAAGGGGGCTGATGTGGTGCGGCAGTTGGGCGAGGCGTTGAGGGAGAAGAAAGAGGAGCTGGCGCAATTGGTCACTTTGGAAATGGGGAAGCCCATAGGAGAGGCCAGGGGCGAAGTTCAAGAGATGATTGATGTGTGCGACTTTGCGGTTGGTCTGGGTCGGCAGATTGGGGGAGTGACCTTGCCCAGTGAGCGGGTAGGGCACCGGTTGGTGGAGAGGTGGCACCCGCTGGGAGTTGTGGGCGTGGTGACAGCGTTCAATTTCCCGGTGGCGGTGTGGGCGTGGAATGCGGCGCTCGCATTAGTGTGCGGCAATACGGTGGTTTGGAAACCATCCTCGAAGACGCCCTTGTCGGCGATAGCCGTGACGAGGGTGGCGCAAGAGGTGTTGGAGCGCTGTGGATTTGGGAAAGGGATCGTCGGGTTGGTAGTTGGTTCCGGGGGGGATGTTGGAGAACGGTTGGTGCGAGACGAGCGCGTGAAGCTGGTTTCCTACACCGGGTCAGTAGCGATTGGGCGCCATGTGGGAGAAGTGGTGCAGGGACGATTCGGCCGCCCGCTGCTGGAGCTTGGTGGCAACAACGCGGTGATCGTCACGCCCTTTGCTGATCTCGAAATGGCTGCGCAGGCGATCTACTTTGGCGCAGTTGGAACCGCAGGTCAGAGGTGTACGACGACGAGGCGGATAATACTCCATAAGTCAATTCGGGAGCAGATTGTGGGACGCCTGAAAGAGCTCTATGCTTGGACGCCCATCGGTGACCCTCGGGACGAGTCGACGGTAATGGGCCCGTTGGTGGACGTTGGGGCCCTACGGGATATGCGCCGGGCTTTGGCCGAGGCCGAGGCTCAGGGCGGCGAATTGCTATTGGGCGGCAAGACCCGGGATGAACTGGGGTCCTGCTATGTCACCCCAGCGCTGGTATCTGCCGAAAACGACATGCCCATTGTCCAGCAAGAGACCTTTGCGCCCATATTGTACGTGATGGAATACGAGACACTGGGCCAGGCTGTGGAGCTGCAAAATGGTGTGCCCCAGGGTCTAAGCAGCGCAATATTCAGTAACGATTTGAGGGAAGCTGAACTCTTCACAAGTGCCGCGGGAAGCGACTGCGGGCTGGCCAACGTCAATGCCGGCACCAGCGGTGCTGAAATCGGCGGGGCCTTTGGTGGAGAGAAGGAAACTGGTGGCGGGCGTGAAGCAGGCTCCGATTCCTGGAAAGCCTACATGCGTCGCCAGACCACAGTGATCAACTACAGTGGCGAAATGGAGCTGGCGCAGGGCATCACCCTTGACCTGGAGCCGAATCCGGAAGCCAAAGAGTGAGTGATAGGGACAAATGATGGATTTTTCGCAAGCTACAGTTCTGATGCCCTCCAATGAGCCGGTTCACATCTATGAGCAAGGGACTGAGGAGGAAGTGGCGCTGGTCGCCGAATTGCAGAGGCAACGGACGCATCCGGTGGAAATACCGCTCATAATCGGGGGGCGGGAAGGGCGAACCGGCCCTTTGACGGAAATCCGTTCGCCTCACGACCATGGCCACGTGTTAGGGCGTTTCCACGCGGCAGCCACTGAGGACGTCCAGGCGGCCATCGGGGCGAGTGCGCTGGCCTCCAAAGCGTGGTCCCGTCTTCCCCAGGAAGGGCGCTCTGCGGTCTTTTTGAAGGCGGCCGAATTGTTGACTACTCGCTACCGCGCAAAGGTTGTCGCAGCGACGATGCTGGGGCAGAGTAAGAACCTGAGACAGGCCGAATTGGACATCTGCGAGTTGGCCGATTTCTGGCGATTCAACCCGCACTTCGCGCAGCGACTTCAAGCGGAGCACCCCCTATCACCTGCCACCAACGCGACCAACCGAGCGCTCTGGCGCCCCCTGGAGGGATTCGTGCTGGCGGTTACCCCATTCAACTTTACGGCCATCGGTGGGAATCTGCCCACTGCCCCCGCGCTGGTGGGAAATGTGGTGCTGTGGGAGCCGGCTAGTACTGCAGTGCTGGCAGCATGGTACGTGATGGAGATCCTGCGGGAAGCGGGCTTGCCCGATGGAGTGATAAACTTCCTTCCCGGACCGGGGGCTCAGGTGGGCGATCCGGCACTGGACCATCCTGACTTCGCAGGCCTCCATTTCACCGGCTCGACCCAGACCTTCAATGGTATGTGGCAGCGCATCGGCAAGAACGTGGGCCAGAATCTCTATGGCAGCTACCCCCGAATTGTCGGTGAGACCGGAGGCAAGGATTTCATTCTGGCCGCCCCCGATGCAGATGTTGAGGCGCTGACCGTAGCTCTATTCGCCGGGGCATTTGAGTTTCAGGGGCAGAAGTGTTCGGCGGCCAGTCGCGCCTATATCCCCGAGTCGCTGTGGCCCACCGTCAAAAAGGGCCTTGAGCTGCTGATTGAAAAGGCCGACGTCGGAGACCCGACCAAGTCCGAAACGTTCATGGGCGCACTGATCGACAAGAAGGCATTCGAACGCAACGTCTGGTACATCGAAGAGGCACGCAATTCAGACGATGCCGAGGTGGTCATCGGCGGGGAGTATTCTGGTCTGAGGGGGTGGTTTGTCAGCCCCACTGTTGTCACCACCACGAACCCGACACATCGGCTGATGGTGGACGAGATCTTCGGTCCGGTGCTGACCGTCTACATCTATGAGGACGACCATCTGGAAGAGATAGCGAAGCTAGTGGACAAGAGTAGCGACTACGCGTTGACCGGGGCTGTTTTCGCCAAGGACCGGCATACCATTCGTGCGCTCACCGAACGCCTTTCAAATGCCGCTGGCAACTTCTATGTAAACGATAAACCCACTGGTGCAGTAGTCGGCCAGCAACCCTTCGGTGGAGGTCGTGGCAGCGGCACCAACGATAAGGCGGGGAGTTTTCTGAACCTGACCCGCTGGATGAGCATGCAGGTGGTCAAGGAGAATTACGATCCGCCGCAGGACTACGATTTCTGAACTTCCAGCACGGCCAAATCCTGATAGGCGTGCACTAAGTCTGCGCAACACCGGTCCCAACGAATGCAAGCATCACGAGTGGGATCATCCATGGTGAGCAGGCTGGGGTGGGCGACCAGGCTCGCGAATTCGGTGGCGATGGTGGTGATACGAAGTGGGTTGAGACCTGCCAGCAAGTTGCCGACGAATTCGGTGGGCGGATACCATTTCGCAACGCGCTGACAGTCCCGATGGACCTGGGTGAGCAGGACATTGCGTGGCCCCTCCCAGAGTTCATTGATGGCCGAATCACGGAAGAGGCGGGGAAGTGCCGAGAAATCTTCCATGGCACCGTGGCCACCGTAAATGGATATGGCTTCCCGCAGGACATCGGTGGCATCGTAGGCGGCCTGGGCCTTTTGCAGCATGATCAATTCACGGGTTTCGAAGCGCCGCTGGCGTTCTCGGAGATCGCCGGATTCGAGCTTCTGGTTGAGCGTCCCCTCCAATTCGAGGAACTGCTGGTAGAGCTTGAAGGCCCCTGCGGTGGAGCGACGGGCTGCCAGATCCATGGCGGCGAGCTGATTCGCTACCATGGGGAATTCGGCAATGGGTTGGCCGAAAGCCGTCCGGTATACGGCGTAGCCGCGGGCCTCACGGGCGGCTCGGGTCATGGTGGCGGCGCTGGAGAGGCCCACTGTTAGTCGAGAATAGGTGAGGACGATGGCAACGATGTTGGCGAGGCCGCGTTCGAATGGACCTATAGGGTAGGCCAGGGCCCCGTCGAAGGTCAGTTCGCAAGTAGGCAATTCGCTAGTGCCCATCTTGCGTTTGATGCGGTCGATGGTGAAGCCATTGCGTCGTTGCCGAGGCTTGTCTCCGGGCAACCAAGAGGGCACTACGAAATTCGCGACATCTTCGCTCCCCACGGGCTTGGCAGTCACCACCGAATAATCAGCGTGTGCGACAGAACAGAAGAACTTGGTGCCGTAGATGCGCCAGTTGCCTTCTGGATCCTGTGCCGCTTCGGCAAGATTGGCGGGGACATCGGAGCCTCCCTGGACCTCGGAAAGGAACTGTGCGCCGATGGCGAATTCCCCATCAATTCCCTCCTTCAAGTGGTTGAGGATGGCCAGAGTTTCGGGAGTGTCGGCGAATTGCTCCAGCAGTTTCACAAGGCCTTCCGTGCAGGTCACGGGGCAGCTAATGCAGGCCTCGCCGTTTTGATAGATGAGGTACATCTTGGCGAGCTTCTCCCACGCGGTTGTCCGTTCGGCAAAGAGAGCCTCGCCGAAAACCTCCCCTTCCATTACCTCAGTTTCGTGGGGCCGAACGACACGGTCGATGCGATTGTTGTGGGCATCGTAGTGCTCAATCCAGGGGCGTTTGCGTTCTTCACCGATGCGATCGGCGACGTCTCGCCACTGCTTCGAGACGCGGGGCGAAATGCTACGGGCGGCCTCATCGACGGCAGCAGCTTCTGACTTACAATAAGTTGCCACCACCTGCTGAATGAAGGGATCGTCGGCGTAGTAATCGATTCCGTTACGCCACTCTACAAAGCCGTCAAAGTCGTAGGGGTTGTTGCGGTCGGGAAATGACATCAGCTCCTCCATCGTTGTCTCTGCAGGATGAGTCTAGATTGATATGGGAGAATGTGCAACCGCGGGGAGGACGCGCTGCGTAAGCAGGGAGGGGGACGAGTTACAGCCGAAATCACAAAAGAAAACGAAACGGATTGACGAGTCCGTCCGGAATGTGTATCCTCTTCTTGTGGAGGTCGAGTTGCGGAGGTGACCGATGGTAACTGAGATGCGAAGAGCACGGGACGAAGCGCGGCGGGAACGGACCAGGCAGGGGCTCATAGAGGCGGCAAATGAAGTCATGACAGCGAAGGGATATCATCGCACCCTCATTTCGGACATTGTGGAAGAGGCCGGGGTAGGGCAGGGGACTTTCTACCGGCATTTCGAAAGCAAACGGTCGCTCTTCCAGGAGATGTTCGAGTCATTTGTGGCGGCTTTGATCGGCGAATTCGACGGCTTTAGCGCCAATTTACCAACCAACGAGGAGGAGTATCGAACGGCAAGTCGGGTTGCCGTGGTAGAGGTCGGACGGCGACTCCACCGCCGCCGTGACCTCGCCCGGATGTTTCTGCGGGAAGGGCCCTCCATCGACCAGGAATTCGAAGAGACCATGGACGAAGTCTACGACCAATTCGCGGCGTTGGCGAGAAGCTACCTGGAGCACGCTATTGAGAGCGGATTCGCCCGGCCCTGCAATGCCGAGGTGGTGGCTCAGTGTCTGGTGGGCATGGCGCGGCGCCATCTAGTACGCAGTCTCGGCGCGTCGTTGGAGGAGCAAGAGGTAGCGACTCTGGCCAACGAAGCCATCACCTTCGCCTTCGAGGGAATCGGAACTGGAGAGAACCCATGAGGAAACCACGGGAACGTCTGGTGTTGATTACCGGTGGGGGAGGAGGCATCGGCCGCGCGCTGGCCCGGCGATATGTTGATGGTGGTCACCGGGTGGTGCTCACGGATTTGGATGGTCCGGCCCTTGAGGAAGCGAGGGCGGAATTGGGGGCAGGGGTTGTCCACGTCCGCGAAATCGACATTTCGGATCGGGCGGCGGTCTTTGACTTCGCGGCGCAAATCGTCGCCGAATTCGGCCCGCCCGATGTGCTGATCAATAATGCGGGTATCGGTCACAATGGCGAACTGCGGGACACTTCGGTGGAGTGCTGGCGCCGGCTGTTGGAGGTCAATCTGTTGGGGGCCATCCATCATGTTGATGCCTTTGCCGGCCACATGAAGGGACGCAAGGGAAGCGTCATCGCCAATGTCTCATCGGGCCAGGCCTTCTTCCGGTTGCCGACCTGGGGGGCATACGCTGCCGTGAAGGCCGCGTTGGGGGTCTACTCGGAAGTGCTCCATCATGAGCTGAGGTCGTGGGGCATTTCCGTTTGCACGGTCTATCCCTTCATGGTCAACACCGGATTCTACAGTGAAGTTGAGGGGGGAAGCCTGGGGACCAGACTCTCTATGAAACTGCTGCCCTGGTATAGCATGTCAGCCGCCACAGTGGCCACGCATATCCACCGGGCAATTGAGGCGCGTCGTCGCCTCGAACTGGTAACGCCAATCAATCGGGTGGCCGCAGTGGCAGCCGCAATGCCCGTGATCCCCGCACTTATCGGTTGGGGGGCAAACTGGTTCTTGGGGAGCCGAGGAGAGAAGAATGAAGTGGAAGAAGATGCGGCGTAGAGTGGGGCTCGGATTTGCCCTTGATGAAGAGATGCGTGGCTATCATGAATTCGTGGCTGGCAAGGGCGAGCCGGGACGTCGGCCATTCCTCTTCAAAGTGAAATGGGGCCACCGGAATCTGCTACAGGCTGTTGGCCGGATGGGGGCCAGAACTGAGTGCCATTTGTCAGGCACAGTGACGGCTGAGGGTCTCTGCCAAGAAAGCAAATGTGACGGTCACCTCGTCCTGGACTATCGAGGAACCCACACCATCCGCTACGAATTCGCTTTCGAAGCCAACGGCCAGAAGCTTCGCTATACCGGCGAAAAAGTCAATATCCGACCGTGGAATCTTCCCGTCAGCCACACCACCTGTTTCGGCACCATCACTCGCCGCGACGGTGCCCTCATTTCCCGCAGTGTAGCCTTCTTCCGCCTCAGCACGCTACCCGCATTTCTGGCTTCTTTTAGACTGCGACGGGCGGCTTAGATGGGCTGCACCGGAAAGAAAGCGATCGGCAGTGGCAGGGAGCGTGGAGGTGAGTCTTTCGGCTGCAACGAAGTAGCGCGACGAAGAACGATGTGGTGCGAAGTGAACGTATGCCAGCGTGAGCGAAAGCCGGAAGGCTGCACCGGAAAGAGAGCGACCTCTTCCCGCTACCAGGGTGCTACGCGACCCTGGTCAAACGATCCAGCAAGGAGGCCGTAGAAGCGAGCACAGTACGTAACCAGGAGGTTGGAATGGACCCTAAATGGCAACCGAAGGTCTGGGAGGACGCGTACCGCAAGGGCATGGTGGAATCTTATTTTCTGCGCTTGAATTCGCGCGCAGACGATTGGGCCGCCTGGATAAAATACACCTACTTACGGCGCAAGGAATCGTCGGGGACCCTCGGCGAATGCTGGTTCATCTTCTTCGACCCCGCGGCCACCGGCAGCGCCCGAATTCGCGCCTGGAAGGAGAAGTTTGACGTGGAGCAGCCGGTGGCTGGTCCAGGACGAATCGAGATTGGTCCGAATCGGCTGGGCCCAGGTGGCGCGTCGGGAACCCTGGCAGGCGAAGTCAGATGGGAAATGGACTTGAAGGGAGCTGAACCACCTTCGGCATTGCTGGCAGCACCTTTCTACTCACCTTCAGTTCCCACCACGAAGCTGACGACCCCTATCCCATCGGGTGGTGCGACGGGCAGGATTGAGGTTGGCAGCCGAATTCTCAAGTTGACCGACGTTCCGCTGGGACTCGGTCACAACTGGGGACATCGCCACACGCCATCGTATGTGTGGGCGCAGTTTGGCGGAGAGAGTGGCGACGTTCCGCTCTTCTTCGAGGGAGCTGGCATTCCAGCCCCGCTGACAGATGGAGTGGCCAAGCCGAAGCTGACCGTCGGCAAGGTCCGATTCGACGGCCAGGACATTGATTTCAATCTACCGCACTCGCTGGTGGCAAACTCCTCAAAGGTCGAATTGGGGCGCTGGGATTTTGAGATGCGGAATCTGAGATGGCGGCTGTCAGGTGTCGTTCACTGGGATAGCTCGTTGGTCGCGGGACTTCGCTACGAGCAGCCCACTGGCGATGTAGTGTCGTGTCTCAATTCGATGTGCGCCGATGCGACGGTGAGACTTTCAAGAAGTAGATTGCTGGGTGGGGCAGATGTTGTTGCTGAGTTGCAGGTGGAGAAGCGGGCGGCTTTGGAATTCGTTACGCCCGATACCGGGCATGGGGCGCGGATCCTGGTTTGAGTCGACTTCTTACGCAGTGCCCGACAACCGTCACCCCACCAATCCCTTCCACCCAAGCCCGGCCAACCGTCTCAGTCTACGTGGCGAGGCGTAGAACCGGACGAAGGCCTTGCGCACCATCTTTTGCACCAGCCTGTTGGAGGGCAATTCGGCCTCGCCGCGCGTGACCTGCTGCGTGATGGGAATACCTGCTAGCAACTGCAGCCCATGGAAATTGCCGATAGTGGCCTTGCTCTGGACGGCAAAACGAATGTTCTCGGCCATGCTTTGGGCGTCGTCGCCCGGCAATCCGAAGATATACTCGATGGAGCTGAAGAGACCCAACTGATCTGCCGCGACGAGGGACTCTTGCAGAATTCCCGGCTCCTTGCGGCTGCGACCGATTCCAGCCAGCACCTCCGGTGACGATGATTGTGCACCGTAATTGACCGAATTAAGGCCGGCCCGTTGCATCAAAGTGAAGACCTCAAGTTGCCTGCCGGCAAACGAGCTGGGGTGGAGAATCACGCTCCACCCAAAATCGAGATCGCGGGAGAGTATCCCTTCGCTGATTGCTTCTGCGTAGCCAGGCTTGAATCCGAAGACATCATCTTGAAATGCGATGTAGCGGAAACCTTGTTCGTTGATCAGATAGGATAATTCGTCGAGGACGCTTTCAGGGCTGCGGCTACGGTAGGGCATGAATCCGCAATTGCCGGAGTAACAGAAGCCGCAGCTAAAGGGGCAGCCACGGGAAGCGAGGACGGTGAAGTAGGGCCGCTTGGAAACGAGGTTGAGACGGTCCCGATAAGCATGGATGTTCACCGCTCCTACATCGGGGTGAGGCAGGGAATCGAGGTCGGTGACGGCTGGTGCTGGCGGGTTTTCAATGAGAGCCCCATTCGCCAGATAGGCCATGCCGGGCACTTCGTTTGCCGGCAGTTCTCCATCCATGAAATGGACGATCCGGATAATGGTGCGATCAGCCTCGCCCAGCATGACTCCGTCGGCCCCGGCAGCGAGAAAATCATCTCGACCGGAGTATCCAGGACCGCCCACCACTACCGTGGTTTCGGGAAGCAGCAGCTTCACCGCGCGCACCAGTTCAACAACCTTTGCCGTCATCTGCGAAATGGCATAGATGCCTACTCCGCGCGTGCCTTCGTCGGCGATTTGGTGGGCGCATGCTTCAACGGTTTGAGGTTGAGCAGCAAGGTCAAGTACACGCGTGGTGATGCCCGAATTCCTGAGGATGGCGGAGAGCGTCAGTAATCCGAGTTGCGGGCGTACCATAAGCGCGTTGCTACCCGAATCGAGGCCCGCGCTAAGGTTGGGTGGGACGATTAGATGAACTGGTCGGTCCATCCTATTCACAATGCCAGAAGCCCGATGCGACACCACCGCTAGCTCCGTGGGCCTTGATGCTCTTGGTACAGCAGAGCTCCGGCGGCTTGGTCCCCCAGCACCCGGTATAGGGGTCGCCGGAGCAATCATATGACGAGTTGAAATACGAAAGGCCGGTGCAGCCCTTACCCTGCTCCAGACAGACTTCGATGCCCGTCTTTCCATTATAGTCTGGAGAGGTGGAGGGGATGCATGGGTCCACACACTCGCCAAAAATGCAGGCGAAGTTCTGCTGGCAAGTACCGCACGCACCACCGCAGCCATCGGCCCCACAATCGAGCCCCTCGCATTTCGGAATGCACGCTGAAGTGTAGGGGCTTTCGTACGCGCCTATGTCCGCACTGTTTCCCTGGGGACGCTCATTGCCGCCGAAGTCGTCACCGGGGGCCCCTACAGTCTGTCCAGAATCGACGCAGGGACTTCCCTCGGCCAACTGGAAATCGGTGCCCGGGTCAACGAAGCCCGGCGTCACGTTGAAGTTGCCAATGCCGGGGTAGCCGCCTTGGATGTTCGAATAGGTGGCCGTGGTGTGGATGTATGGCTTGGCGTTGCTGCTGAACGCCAGTTCGGTGCCTCCGTTGTCCCAGAAGATCGTGTTGTGCAGGACGTGGTTGGAGTTAGTGTTGTTGGCTTCCAGGCCGCCCCCCTCGTTGTTAGTGACCGTGCAATTGGAAAGCGTGGTCTGGGCATTATGGAAGAAGAAACCTCCCATGGTGTTGCCGCTGTTACCGACTACCAGACAGTTCTCGAAGAGCGCCTTGGAGTCTGAGCCATTCACCGCGCCACCGCTACCCGTCACCGAATTCCCCTCAAATCGGCACCGTCGGATGACTACGTCTGACCCGTTTCTAAAGACGAGTCCGCCACCGCTCTGACCAGACTCGTTGTTGCGCACGATGCAGTCCTCAATGAGCGGTTTGGAATTCTCCCGAATGTAGATTCCACCCCCCTCCGAGCTTGCGCTGTTCTCCTCGATTACCAGTTGTCTCAGGGTGGGGGACGAGGATTTGCAATGGACGGCGCCGCCCTCTCCGGCAAAGCCGTTGCGAATGGTGAATCCCTCGAGAATAGCGCCACTGGGTTCGGAGGAATGGAAGAAGACCCCCCTTCCCGCGTCCTCGCAGTCGATAACTGTCTTCTCAGCACCGTTTTCCGAACGGACCCAGATTGCCTTTCCGTAATAGTCGAGGTCCTTATTGCCTGTTCCCTTGTAAGTGCCGTCGTCTACCAAAACCGTTTCCCCGGATTTTGCTGCATCAATGGCCGCCTGAATAGTGGCGTATTCGGAGGGTACCTTGTGGATTGCTTCGCAAGGCGCGATGGGCTCGTGGATGCAGCCCGAGTCAGGGTTGCAGGAGTCGGTGGTGCATTTGTCGTCGTCATCACAATCTGCTGCCGGTCCACCCTGGCAGGCGCCACCCGAGCAGACATCGTTGGTGGTGCAAGGGTTGCCGTCGTCGCAGGCCGTCTGATTGGGCGTATTGACGCACCCCGAATTCGGAATGCAGCTATCGTTGGTGCAGGTGTTGCCATCATTGCAATCGAGGTCGCCGCTTCCAGCGCAAGCTCCATTAATGCACTGGTCCTCCGTGGTGCAGGGATCTTCGTCGTCGCACGGGTCATCGGAGGGAAGATGGAGGCAACCCTGGACATCGGCACAAACATCTTGAGTGCAGGGATTGTTATCGTCGCAGGCCAGTTCCTGGCCGCCGATGCAGCCGCCCAGATGGCAGTGGTCTCCTGTTGTGCAGGAATCTCCATCGTCGCAGGGTACCTGGTTCAGATTGTGGAAGCAGCCATCTATCGGGTGGCAGGAGTCATCTGTGCAGAGGTTGTCGTCGTTGCAACTAAGGACCTCGTCGAAGCTGCACTCACCGTCGAGGCAGTGGTCCCCGGAGGTGCAGGCGTTGCCATCGTCGCATTCCCCGTCGGCGGCGGTATTCGCGCAGCCTCCAGCTTCGCATTGGTCCACGGTACACGGATTGCCGTCATTACAGTTGATCTGCTCTCCGTCGGCGCAAATGCCCCCAAGGCATTCACTCTTGACGGTACATGGATCCCCGTCGTCGCAGAGAAAACCCTCGTGGGATGAGATTGCGGAGCAGAGCCCTGTAGCTGGGTCGCAGTAAGCCTGCAGGCAGAACGCGTTGTCGCCTTCCGGATCGGGGCACGTAATCGCGGACCCATTTGCGACCACGCACTTGAAGGGGATAGTCTCAATATCGCAGACAAGGGTACCGTTGCAAAGGTCACCGTCTTCGAGCGCAAGGCAGTCGGAATCCTCCTGGCATTCGCAGGGTAGGGCAGTCCCGCTGCAAGCGCCATCTTGACAATGGTCGGCTACGGTGCATGGGTTCTCATCATCGCACGCCCCGTCGTTGGCCGGGTATTCACAGCCCCCTTTATCGGTGCAGACGTTGTCGGTGCAGGGGTTCTCATCGTCACATTCCACCGGATCCCCCAAGCAGGTGCCCTCCACGCAGTGGTCCGCTACGGTGCAAGGGTTGCCATCTTCACAGGGCCCACTCTCCAACACTTCATTGGCGCAACCCTCATCCCCCAGACATTTGTCTTCGGTGCAGGCATTGTCATCTTCGCAGAGATGGACGTATGTACCCTCCACGAGGTCCGGTTCGTCAACCTCTCCGTCGCAGTCGTCGTCGAGGCCGTTGCAGGACTCAATGGCCGGGGAAAGAGCGTCGCATTTGAGCAATCCCTCTTCAGCGCAAATTCGCTTGCCTTCGCAGAGTCCGAATTCGTTCTCCACCTGGCATGGCGTCCAAAGGGAGAGAGCCACCGAATCCCCGGTGCACGGGCACTCCCCCGCGTCTGCCACGCATTGCGACGTGTCGATGCCATCAACTGTGACCGTCGTCAGACATGAAAACCCCCAGGGGCACTTTTCATCTTCGCCACAGGGACCGCCGCAGAAGTTTCCATCGGGGCCGTAGTCAACGCATACATCCTGGGCACCGCCCACGCTGACGCAGTTGTCGTTGGTGGCGCAGGGACGGCAGAGATTGGCATAGTCGGAAACACAGATGAAGACGACATCGGGCGCGGCACCAGCTACCTGCTGGCAGCTCCAGCCCACCGGGCACTCTTCCTGGCAAGTTGTGGTGCAGACGCCTTCCCCCAGATGCTGCACGCACCAGCCCGATTGGCACTGCTCGTTGGAGTCACACGGGTCGAGGAAGCAGCCCTCCCCCGCGTCGCATTGAGGTTCGCGGGTCTCGGGCGATTGGTCCTTGGTGATTAAGACGTCCGGGGTTCCCTCTCCGACCTCAGCGACAGTGTCGGTTCCCGCAATGGAGACCGGCACGTCGCCGCTCGCATCCTTGACAATGTCCACGGGCAACGTGTCCGTTTCAACAGGCGTACTAGGATTTGAGCAAGAGAGCAGCAATACGCAGGCACAGGCCACTACGGTCAGTTTCTTCATCCTGGTTTCCTTCCGGGTTCAACCGCTGGTAGTTTCGGGCAGAGTATCGCATGGGCGGGCGCCACTGTTCAAGGAAAGGTGGACAGGTGGGGGATGCAAGAAGCTTCCCTATCCAAAACAGGCCTGATAATCTAACGATGTTCGCGGGGGAGCGAGGGATGGAGTTGAGGCACTTTCTGGTAGCCGTCACCCTAATTTTGCTGGCATGTGCGCCGGCCCCAGGCGAGGTCTCGGTTACCTTCGAGTGGGGCGATAGCCAGCCGACTGAAAAGGTCTGGATTTACGGTTGGATTGCCGAGGTCAATCCCACAACCATGGACTGGCTCCGGACGGTTGCTGAGTTGGCCGAGCCCCATGCCTACGAGGAAGGGGTTTCCCTCGACTTCACGAAGGTCCCCAACGGGGAAAGCCTGGTGGTTTCGCTGGAGTTGCGGGGTGAGCCCGCGGCGGATGCCCGGACCCTCTGGTATGGCATGTCCAAGCCCTTCGCCCTTGCCCCGGGAACGACTACTGACGTTCAGGTTTCGGTGGTCATGTCCCAGTCCCCGACACTGGACGACGTGGTGATTGTGGAGGCTGTGGGGCCGGACGAGTGTCCAGGTTGCCTGGTTTCAAGCAATCTCGCCACCCTCAAGTTCACTGCTACCAACGCGGCGGCAGTTCACCTTGCCAACGGCAATCAATTCGTCACTTGCTTCCACCGGTTGGAGCCAGATATGGAGCGGGCTGAGGGCCCGACTCTGACGACACAGGAGGGCACCTGGACAGTGGCGGACTGGGACTTGGATTGCGGTCTCAGCGACCCAGAAGATGGCCCCCGGAGTGTCTATCTGGAATTGATTGACGGGCACGAATATGTTTCGCAGACGATTCCCTTACAGATAGTGGTGGATCGGCAGCCCCCGACAGAAGAGATCATCAGTTCCCTTGATGGGAGCCAACTCGTCGGGCTGGAGACGACGCTGCTCTTTGGCGTCCTCAACGGTGATGAAATGTGGGTGGAGGCGTGTCGCTACGAGGATTATGTTTGCGAGGTTGTGGAGGGTTTCCTACTCCCCTGTGACGAGGAGAACGTGGATCACATTGAAGTTGAGGAGTGGACAACGCTAGCGACCCAGGGTTGCGTTCGTTTCAAGGACGATTCGGTGGATGCGGTGAGGGCAAAGTTCCGTGACTTCGCGCAAAACGAAAGTCCGTGGGCGGTCTTTGAGTTCGATAGCGTGGTCGAGTAGCGCGGTCTTACTCCCCACCCATTTCCAGTCGCACCATCCCGCCCAGATCTGCTACAATCCATCAGGAAGACGAGATAGACGAGGCAGCAGGAGGTAGTGAATGAGAGCGCTGGTTCTGGCGGCGGTGGCCGCCCTGATACTTGGCACAGCGGGATGCACTGGCACCTCTGGCGTGGTGTCGGCGGACGGGAGTGGCGGCGACGATGTGCCGATCATGGATGTGGGCCAGGATACTGCGGCACCAGATCTGTCGGTGCTCGATAGCGGTTTCGATTTGCGTTTCGATGGGCTGCCCGAAATAGGTCTGACCGAGGTAGATAGTGGTAGCGGTCCCTTGCCCGGGGAGGCGGGGTATAAGTGCCTCAACGGAACGGACTGCAATTCGGGATACTGTGTCCAAACGGCGGACGGACTGCAGTGCACTACCGGTTGCGTGGAGGAGTGCCCCTTTGGCTGGCAATGTCTGCTCTACTCGCCGGCGCTGCCTGACCAGGTCTATCTCTGCATGCCCACTTTCGTGGACCTCTGCCGACCCTGTGAGCAGAATGACGAATGTTGGACCAATGGGGTTGACGCTGGCCAGGCATGCGTGGCCTACGGACCGGGCGGAAATTTCTGCGGTGGGGCTTGCACCGAAGATGGTGATTGTCCTGACGGCTATAGCTGTGAGGAGAGCCAGGATGTTACCGGGGCCAATGTTTCGCAGTGCCTGCTCGACTCCGGTGAATGCCTCTGCACGCAATGGGATATTGATGCCAGTGCCACCACCATATGCACCATAGAAAACGAGTGGGGAATTTGCGCTGGTGAGCGGGTTTGTGAGGCGGCGGGCCTGACCGCGTGTAACGCGGCAATCCCGGCGGCTGAAGAGTGTAATGGCAAGGACGACGACTGCGATGGCGAAGCGGACGAAGAATTGTCGGGTGGCGAGTGTCTGCTCATTAATTCGTTGGGTACCTGTCCGGGGGTGGCCGTCTGCGATGGCGGACTGGAACAGTGTGCCGGAGACGAGGCGGAAGGCGAACAGTGCGATGGCCTCGATAACGACTGCGATGGGGAAGTGGATGAGACCTTCCCCGATACAGACCAGGACGGCGTTGCCGACTGCCTCGAAAACGACAAAGATGGCGACGGCGTAGCGGATGGTATGGACAACTGTCCGGCCGACTTCAATCCCGGTCAATTGGATACGGACTTTGATTCCCTGGGCGACCTTTGCGACGAAGATGATGACAATGACAAGTCGAAGGACTCCCTGGATTGCGCTCCACTGGACGACGAAGTCTATCCCGAGGCGGACGAACTGTGCGACGGCAAGGACAACAACTGCAACTTCATCGTTGACGAAGGGAATCCGGATTCCGACGGTGACGGTTGGAAGGACTGTGTCGATGAAGATGACGACGGGGACGGAGTCATAGATGTCCTGGACTGTGAACCGCTCGACCCTGCCAGTAATCCCGAGGCCCAGGAGATCTGCGACGGTGTGGATAACGATTGCGACAACACTATCGACGAGGGATTTCCCGATGTGGACGAGGATGGGATTCCCGACTGCCTCGACGACGATGGTGACGGGGACGGGATTCTCGATGTGGAAGATAACTGCCCCTTGCTGGCCAACCCGGAACAGGATGACCAGGATGAAGATGGGCTGGGTGACCTGTGCGATACCGACCTCGATGGAGATAGCATTACCAATGCCGTGGACAACTGCCCGAACATTGCCAATGTCCAGCAGGGGGACGTTGACGGGGACCAGCTAGGTGACCTTTGTGACGAAGATATTGACGGTGACGGCCTCGCCAACGGCGACGATAACTGTCCGCTGGTGGCCAATCCCGGACAAGCGGACTCGGATGTAGACGGGACAGGGGATAGCTGTGAGGACGATAGCGATGGCGATGGCTTTGGCGATGGTGAAGATTGTTTACCCCTTGATCCCAACGGATACCCTGGTGCCGAAGAAGTCTGTGACGGCCTCGATAACGATTGTGACCTGATGGTGGACGAGGGCTTCCTCGATAGTGATGCCGATAGCTTGAAGGATTGCATCGATAGTGATGATGACAACGATGGTGACCTGGACGGCACCGACTGCGCACCCATCAATAAACTGATCCACGCGGGGGCGTTGGAAATCTGTGATGGCCTGGACAATGACTGTGACGAGATGGTGGATGGCGACCTCGGCTCCATTACCTGCGGCAAAGGTGTCTGTCTGCACAAGGTGGATGTTTGTTTGAACGGTCAGCTTCAGGTCTGCGACCCTCTGGAGGGGATTGCGGTGGAGGTCTGCGATGGGCTGGACAACGACTGCGACGGTCTCACGGACGAGGATCTGGGCTCCACCGGTTGCGGGCAGGGGAAGTGTCAGCATACGGTGGCCAACTGTCAGGACGGGGAGCCAGTTGTGTGCGATCCTGACGACGGCAAAGAGCAAGAGATCTGCGATGGTCTGGACAACGACTGCGACTTGATCGTTGACGAGGGTTTCGCCGATACCGATGCGGATGGGTTCAAGGACTGCATTGATAAGGATGATGACGGGGATGGTGAGTTGGATCTGTTTGACTGTGCGCCCACTGATCCCGACGTCCACAGCCAGGCGGCCGAATTGTGCAATGGTCTGGATGACAATTGCAACGACGAGGTCGACGAAGAGCTTGGTCAGTTAGCGTGCGGTAAGGGTGAGTGTTTCCACACGGTGCCTGGCTGCGTGGATGGTGTGGCGCAGGGATGCGACCCGTTCTTGGGAATTGCCGAAGAGGTTTGCGATGGCAAAGACAACGATTGCAATGGGCTGATGGACGAGGCACTGGGTACCACCAGTTGCGGTCTTGGTGTTTGTGCCCACGAGGTTCCCGCCTGCGAGGATGGGGTTCCGGTAGTTTGCGACCCTCTGGAAGGTATGGGCGACGAAGTTTGCGACGGTGCGGACAATGATTGCAACGGCGAGGTGGATGATGGCTTGGGTGTTACCTCCTGCGGAGTTGGGGAGTGTTTGCACTCAGTAGGCAATTGTGCCGACGGGCAGCCCCAGGAGTGTGATCCCTTTGAGGGCGAGATTGACGAAATCTGCGACGGACTCGATAACAATTGCGACGGTGAGGTTGATGAGGGCTTCGACGTCGACGAGGATGGCGTAAAGAGCTGTGATGGTGACTGCGACGATGAAGACCCTGACAATTGGGACTCCTGCGATTCCTGCAAGGACGAGGACGAGGATACATATTACGCCGGATGCGATGCCTATACCGTCACTGCCGGTCCTGATTGCAATGATGATAGCAAAGCTTACAACCCCGGGGCCGACCCCGGGTGTGACGGAAATGACTATGATTGCGACGGCAAGACTGACAATGATGAGGACGGAGACGGATTCACCGATAGTTCTTGTGGCGGCACTGATTGCGCCGATGACAACGCTGACATCAAGCCCGATCCTGCCGGGGGCTGTGCCCTCGGCAAGAGTTGTAAGGAGATTCTCGACGAAGGGTACAATGCAGGTACCGGGACCTACTACGTTGACCCTGATGGCTGGGACGTGGGCAATCCACCGGTGCAGGTTCACTGCGAGATGGTCAAGGACGGCGGCGGGTGGCAGCGCATCGCCAATAACAAGTGCTTTGGGGCCCGGAACAACCAATACTCCCAGTGGAGTACCGATTTCTCAGGCACCATCAATCAGCATTTGGTGGTGCGCTTATCGGGTTGTCTTGGCAATGGGGGGGGGAGTTGCTATTCCACGGGGCTCTGGGGTTCCAAGGACCAACCGGGTTGTGACGGGGACGAGCAAAACGGCTTCTATCTAACCAACTCCGGGAACCAGGAGATCATCGGCAACGCGCAAGTCGCCAAGTTCTCCAACCTGACCTCAAGTCATGTGGCGTGGTATATCATGTCCGACTATTGCCGCAACTCACCCTATCTGGTCCACACCTACGAAGATGAGCACCAATTTGCGGCGGGTACCTATCGGTTCTGGTTTGGTGAGGACCTTCACAACTACACCGAAGGCGACAACACCGGCACTATTTGCGTCGATTTCTTTGTGCGGTAGTGATCTTCGTTGCCCGTTTGGCCTTCTGTTCTCTTGTCTGGCCGCTTTGTGCTCCTCCCACCTAGCCCCGTGGAGACCCCTCCTTCATACCAGTACTGATTTGCTGCCTAAACTCAGGTGTGTCCTGGTAGCCATGCACTTTGACGCCATGCTGGACCACGGCATCGATCAACTCATTTTCGGTGTCAGCCGAAATGGCCACTGAACAACTCACGTCTCCCTTCGGGTAATCGCGACAATCGATGTATTTCCGTGACATTTGCTCCTCCTCTATCGGGGAGGGCCGACGGCCCCTCGGTTCTGACAAGAGAGTTAAGAACGGTGCCGGGAGAGGCAACGGAGGAGGCGGGAACGTCTGCTCTGAATGACGCGACACTTTACAGTACGGGTAGTCTCACTGTAATATGGGGATGTTCGAGTGGGAATCGTGATTAACTCATGGGGGCAGTTATGGGACGGCAATTGGCGCCTGGTGTCCGCAAAGCGGTGAGAATCTGTGTGGCTCTGATGCTCTCAGTTACTCTGATGAATGCGTGTTCGCCGGCAGAGGAGAAGGACCCTGGGAATACGGCAACGGACGCAACCACACCTTGTGTCCCCTACTGTCCGGAGATGGCGTGTGGCTATACAACTTGTGGTCAGTGGTGCAACAACTGTCTTGAGGGATACACGTGCCTGGAGCAGGAATGCGTCGCTCTGGGCCAGAATGCGGATGGCGGCGGGCCCGATGTCAAAGCGGGGACAAGTGATGCCAATTCCACCGGTGACGGCGGCGGCGGACCAGATTCCTCTCCGGCGGATGTAGAAGCGCCAAAGGAGATTCCGCAGCCGACTCTTGAGGATGTCGATGGTGACGGCGTTGCCGACGAAGAAGACAATTGCCCCGACGATTTTAACCCCTCCCAGGCCGATTTCGAGAAGGACGGTCAGGGTGATCTCTGTGACCCCGACGATGACAACGACGGTGACACAGACGATGTCGATTGCGACCATCACAATCCAGGAATCAGCAGCCTGGCCGACGAAGTCTGCGACGGCATCGATAACGATTGCGACGGGGTAGTTGACGAAGCCGAATCGGACGGCTGTTTCCCAGCATACAAGGATGCCGACTTTGACGGTCACGGGGCTCCCGACGACCCCATCTGTGTTTGCAATTTTCCCACTCCGGGAGCTTCGCTGTTGGCCGATGATTGTGACGATACCAATCCACAGTCAAATCCTGCGGCCATGGAGATCTGCGACGGCAAGGACAACAACTGCAACGGTGAATGGGACGAGGGAGAGGCGGCGGGATGCGTTGTCGCGTATCAGGACCTCGACGGCGACGGCTTCGGCAATACGCTGGCTTCGGTCTGTGTCTGTGAACCACTTGATGAAGGTCTCTCGGGTCTGCCCGGGGATTGTGACGACTCCAATGCCAGTATTCAGCCCATCATGCTAGAGAACTGTGACGACGTGGATAATAACTGCGATGGGCAGATTGACGAGTTGTGCAATGTCGACGGTGATGCCTACTGCACCTCGAATATGGGGGTTTTTGACAAGCCGCTGATCTGCCCAGCAGGCGGTGGAGACTGTGACGATACCAACCCGGAGGTCAACCCGGGCATGGAGGAGAAGGGCTTTGATAACCTCGATAACGACTGCAATGGTGTAATTGACGGAGTGGGCGGCGAGTTTGAGCCCGATTGCCAGGGGCAATGTACCGGCCATACAGTTGATGCCTATCTTTGCTCCCTTGAGGTCTGCTACGACGATCTGCTCGTCAGCGCCGCGTTCTCGTCTCCCTCTGGAGCCAACATCGACCCTGCGTGGCAGGCTGTAAGTCACTTCGGTAACGTCTGGAATGATCTTGCCCCATGGGCCGGCGATAGTTACGCATTGCTTGCTGCGGGGCAGGCCACGGGGACCTCTCATTCCGGCGGGTTAGGCGGTTTCTCCGTCGGCGACCCCTATGCCAACGACGGGTATCAGACCTACGACAACGTGGAGTTTCAGATGGTTCTGAAGGCCCCGCTCGGGGCGCTCGGGTTCTCCATCGACTACATTTTCTTTTCCGAAGAGTACGAGGAGTATATCGGCAGTTCGTTCAACGATAAGTTCTACATTTTCCTGACGGCACCGGTGACCACCGGGGGCCAGAAGATCGTGGTCAACCACACCGCATGCTCCAATCCGAACGCGTACTTCGATTTCGTCGATGACGAGGGCAACAAGGCGTGTTACGTGGCCATCAATACGGCCTTTAGCGAGCCTTGCAGCAATCCGGCAACCAATATTTCGGGGACCGGTTTTGAGTGTGGCCCGGGAGGGTCAACGGCCGGTTCTTCTACGGGTTGGCTCTCGACTTCGTGGCCCATTGAGGCGGAAGAGACTTTCACCTTGACCTTCCATATTCATGATGCCTCGGATCAGATCTACGATTCCGAGGTGATTCTGGACAACTTCAAGTGGCTCGGGGAGCCCTTCGACCCCGGTACGGTTATTCACTCGAACAATCCGTAGGGGCTTGCTGCGGTCTTCGCAGCGCGACCCCCCTGGGCCGTTGGCCCCGTTCCCCCGGGGCCCACTGGATGCAGATCCTAATCGGTCAATAGTTTCAGCACATTGCCTCCTTGA
>CAZFVN010000093.1:0-21596 GCA_964522395.1 uncultured Myxococcales bacterium | reverse complement strand
ATCTACTCCGGCAGCGTGCTGCACGGAGATGGTGAGTTTGCCAGGGGAGTCAATTTCCACCGCGTAGATAACTTCTGGGCCGCTCTCCTTCTTGCTGGTGTCAGCGCCATAGTAGTCGAAAAGGTCTGACTTCGAGTTGCTGGTATTGCCGTTGTGTACGTAGGGAAAAGTGGTCACCTCGATAGGATTGCCGGCGGTGCCCGATGGGGTGGAGCCGGCGCTACCACTAATGGTGTCGAGACGAATGGGGGTAAATCCACTGACATTGGCCCAGCCGGCAAAGGTGTTGTACATGGTGTTGTAGCCGATAGCTTCGTAGAAGACCGGCCACCCATCGCTCAGTTCACCTGCGAAGAGCGCGACATGGTAGCTTGGTACGTTGAACGCGTCCCCAGGCAACACTTCACCGGCGGAAATCTCGTGGGAGACATTGTGGATCGTGGCAGTACCAAAATGACCGACATCCCAAATCTTGCTTACGTAGCCACTACAGTCGAGACCAACGGTACATGAGAGAACTCCGTGCTCGGGGTATGAGCCCGCCCCCTTGCCGTCGTAGATGCCGTCGTCAAATTGAAAGAGAGTTACATAGCCGCCCCAATCGTATGGCAAACCAAGGTAATCCCCGGGGACGTAGACGCTCTGATAACTTCCCAGGCAACTCGCTGTGAGATTCTCATTAGCGGCGCTCCAGGGATGGAAACAGTAGGTCTGGGCACGAACGAGAGCCTCATCCCGGGTCAGAGCCACTGCATTCAGGGAACTCGACGCCAAAAGAACGAAAGCAATCGTAAGACTCACCAGGTTCTTCTTATTCATGCTCGCCCCCCGTCCCATCGAAGGAAATGAGGGTCACCTGCAAGTAATCTGTCAGGGCTTCCAACAGCAGAAGCTTACCCCCCTCCAGCCGCACTTGGCGGAAGGGTACGTAGAGCGACTCAGAAGAGAGCGGAAGGCTATGTTGTACAGTTCCCACCGAATCGAGGACAAGGACTGCACGCTCAACAACGCCGTTCTCCAGGACATCGCAAAGTGTCACCAGTCGATTGCCTGGTATGGAGCCAATCAGTCGCGCTGCGTCGCACTCGGTGGGGCTCCTGAAGAGCTCCATAGTGCGGCGGGCCGAACCCTCCAGGAGGGGCTCTATCTCCTCGTGCAAGGCAATCGTCCGGGAATCCTTGTGGAGGCTCAACGAGAGTGCCCGGCCGCCTCCTTGCGTCAGACCACTGCGCCGGCTGGCCAGAGGTTGTGGAGCCAGGGGCCGATAGCTCTCTTGATGGGCAGTGTAGAGAATCGGTCCACTCCCGACCACGCCAAGACCAATCGCTGTCTTGAAGGCTGCCGAGAGCTTCGACGCCTTCCGTTGCATGCCGTGGACGCCGACCCGTTCCAGCAACGAGGGCGTCGCCAGTTCGAGGAACCAGCAAAGCGTAGCAGAGCAAGCCATGTCAACGGTCAGGGGAGAGAGGGGTGATTCCCCAACCAACTCGCCCCGGGAGTCGAAAGTGACGACCCGTCCCTTCTCGTTGTCCAACACAACCAGTTTGCCCGAGGCGGTGAGGGTAGCAGCCTGAGGGCCCCACGCACGACTCTCTATTGACGGCCGTCTAAGCCCTAGCTCCCCAGCCTCCGACCCATAGGGGAGCCGCCACGTCTCCCTGACGGAGGGCGGCGACTTCAGCCCAGTAAGGCGGGTTTCCAGAGGATGCTCGTCGGACTGGCAGCCAACGGCGAAGAGGGAGGTAACGACAACTACCGATAGCAAAGCTCTCATCTAGGTCTTCCTTGCTGCGCTGATTGTTCTTGTTAGCAGCTACTCCTGGATGGCCAGGTCATAGTCGACGATGGTGCCCGAATAGAGACGAACCTCAATGAAGAAATCGCCGGAGGTCCCAGGCAACTTCACGGTCTCGGTACCCTCAGTGGTGGCGCTGGAATCGAGTTGATTCATGTCGCCATCGAAGAGATAGAGGTCGATATCTGTGCCGCTGCTATTGATGAAGTTCACGGTGACGACGTAAGACGTACCATCGGTGCTCAGGCGGTACCAGTCACTGCCCAGAGAACTGCAAGCCTTGAGGCCGGGATAGCTTCCCGGTTCGATTGCCGCAGCCTCCTCCGCAGAGTAGTTGGTACCAAAGGTATCATCACAGGGGCCGGAGCCGCCGCCCAAAACGGAATCGTAAATGTCGCAAAGCGCGGTCCAGAGATGCTCGGCCTCCGTATCGTCCGTCACGTCGGCCTGCGGACAGCTCTCGTCAGCGCTCCATTCTACCCATTCGTCACCACGGTCGATGGTCACTGCAAAATCTTTGAAGAGGTCAAAGCCTCCGCCAGCAGCCTTGAATACTGCCAACTGTGCGCAGCCTTCACTGGCATCGATGAGGGTCTGGTTGTAGGCCATGACGATTTCGTACATGGCGGCGGTGGAGGAGTTCCAGCAACAGGTCTTCGAGACTGAGTAGTCCAGTTCTGCAAAGACGTAATCCTCCAGAGTGCGATACTGCTTGTCCACGGTCTCCTGGTCGTAGCCGAAGTGTTGGAGCTGCAATTCGTAGAGGTCCTTGAAAGCCTTCTCTCGCTCAATTCGTGCAGCGCAACTGGCAGGGTAATTACGCAAGTGGTTGCGCTTGTCTTCGATCTTCTGGAGGTAGACATCGGTCATCGCTTCAGGGCTGAGGGACCCGAGCAACTCCTCGAAGGAGGCGATGCGCCCGGCAATCCGGTCCCTTTCCGAATCGGCAATCCAGAAATCGGCGAATTCGGGGGGCACAACGAGGCGCCAGTATCCATTGTCAACGCGCGGCTGGCGGAAACGTTTGAGACCGCCACCGAGTTTGGCGTATGTGTCACCATCCCCGTTCTCCCCCGGGCCGCCGCAATATGGATTGACGAAGTAGCTCTTGGAGGAGGCCCCGGTCTCCCATTTTGGCTGACGCCTGGGCATGGAGCCTGAGGCTAGCTCAGCGCTAATCTGGCCTGCCTCAAGTGCATCTACCTTCTTGACGATGAGGGTATGTCCAATGCCCTTCTTCTGCCACCGCTCAAGGAGCACGTCCCCTTCCTTCACCGCTTTGGGTTCGATATGAAATGCGTTATCGGAGCTGGCAAGATGCATGGAGCCGGTGTAGGTAAGCAGCCAGACGAGGAAATGCCCCGTTCGTTTGTTAAGGAAGATCTCGTCGAAGTAGGCACCGGCATAGCAGGTCTCACAGAGGAAACCATTCTTGTCATCCTTGCTGGAGGAGAGCTTACGTTTACGCAGTTTGCTGTCGGTGGGCCAGGAGGCCACATATTCAGAGGAGGTCATATTGGAGTAATCTTGGTAAGAATTCTTGAAGCGGGGCGTACTGGCGTACTTACCCGACTTGGTGCGAATTCCGAAGTGGCCGAAATAGACGGGGCCACCGTCCCACGCGGAGACGATGAAGGGGAGCCCATACCACGAAGCGAAGGTGGCCCGGAGGAAGAACGCGGTCTCGGCACATTCGAGGGCCGGTGCCGGAAGCGTCTTGCCGAAAGGAGTGGTCAGCAAATAGGTCGTGTACTCGCTGTAGCCTTCGGTAGAGGTGACTGGTGAGAGACTTCGGACCCAGACCTGATACTTCTCTTCCCACGTAAGTCCGGAATTCTCATCCCAGGCAATACCCGCGGCTGCCAGCTTGCCATTCCAATGGTTGGACACGGCCCAGACCTGGGTGTCAGACAGGTCTACTGAGACGGGCAGAATCTTACCGCCAGTCATGGTGTCACCCTTGCCCACCTCGACGGTCTCACCCAAAGTGGGCTTCCCATATTCTTCATTCAATTCGATGGAGTCATCTTCAATCCAGGACGGCTCTTCGCCACATGCTGCGATGGTAAGCAGTCCTGCCAGTACTAACTGTGTTCCTAGTCGAGTTCTCATGTCCCCCCCGGGCGCGCGCCGCGGCAATCTACGTAATACCTATGCTTGTCCTCAAGCGCGGGCAGTATACGTGCGCACACATGCGGGATAAAGGCCGAATTCTCAGGGGGGGTAGGGCGAGGCTATTCGAGGTCACGCCCTTGTTGCAAGCGGGTGTAGCGAAGCTGCTGCGAAGTCAGGTCCTCATCATTTCGAATCTTGACGTCGGTGATGACGCCATCCCGGTCGAGAATGGCGTCAAGGCGAGGAAAGACAAAGGCGGATTGCTTAGAGACGCCGATGGAGCGAGAGCGCTCCGTAATGTTTTGCGCGATAGCCTCGTCATAGGTGCCGCCAAAGCGGTCGATGAGTGCCTCCGCCTCCTCCTTCTGCCCCAGTGATTTGATGACCTGAATACGCCGCAGCAGTGTCCCGATACCGGCCCGCACTTTGACCGGATCACCAATCTTAACAAAGTACTTCCCGTCAACTTGAACAACGGAGAGGCCGTAGTCACCTTCCCCACCATCACCACCATTGAGCAGGTATTGCAAGATCAACTGACGGCCCTTCCAGTGAGCCTCTCTTACCGTACCGTCATGGAATCGGCGATAGAGGGTCAGGAAGCCCTGGAAGTACTTCGCATATGCCGCCAGCACCACAGCGTCATGCTCACCTTTCGGAATCGCCCCGATTTCCACCAGCTTCGGGTCGGGCATGAAGTAGAGAGCCACAAGGTCGGCCCGCGCCTCTTCCAAGGCTGAAAAAGAACGGCCAATGAGATTTCGCGGGTCATCCCCCAAACCGGGGTCGGGTCGGCCGGAACCGTGGCCGATAATCTCGTGCATGTAGACATTCCAATTGGTCGCCAGAGTACCCCAATCCCTCACCAACTGCTGGTATTCCGGCAGATAGAACTCCTTGAGCGCGGCCTCCGCATCTTTGGCAGAGCGGGCCGTCATGATGTTCAGGAAGATGACATTCTTGGAACCTACCTCGGAGCGAATGTCTGCATAGTTTGGCAGATTATAGCCAGCCCAGGGCACGGGACCCATGTCTCCGGTCCCAACGAGCACCGAGGCGACATTTGAGACAGGGCGGTTCACCTTCTTTCGCTTGAACTGCTCCGGCCAGGGCATCGCCTTTTCGAAATATTCAGCCTGATCTGCCAACCGGTCCACCAGCTTAGCGTCGGAGACAAAAGCTGCCATCCCTTCAAAATTGCCAATCACGCCCCGGGGATCTTTCAATTGCTCAACGAAGCCGTTTATGTAGTCTGTGCTTCCCCGAGACTTGAGCCAGGCGACGCTGTGAGACCGGAACTCCGATTCCTTCCCCGTCTCATAGAATCGAACAAGGGCCTCGACACTCTCCCGCTGTTCGGCGCTACCAGCATAGGGTAGGGCCTGTCGAAGGAAATGGACGACATTGACAAGGTACTCATCGCCCAGTGCGCCAATGGCGTACCACTGCGGTACAACCTCGCCACCAACCAGAGAATAACGCACGTTGAGGGCATTACGCTGCTCCTTGCTCAAGGCGGCAATCATGGAGTCGGTAATGCCTGGCGCGTAGTGATTGACAGCACTGGAAGCGACGGAGTCAACTCCATCCGCAGTGACTGTCAAGTGCGGTTCGTAGTCGACATCGAAGATGGATCTTTCCAGGTACGCGAATTTCTCACGGGGACCGGCACCAGGGATGAAATCAAATCCCTCGCCCCGGTCGTAGAGCGTTTGCATCGCGACAAGAAGAGCTCCTGGTCCAAGCTTCTCGGGAACGAACTTTACGCCAGATCTGTGGTCGTAATTACCGTGGTTTACCCACACATACTTCAAGTAATCATGGAGACCGGCGGCGGTATCCTGATCGAGATGATTCCGGTAGGCAAAGAGGCGCTCCAGGAGTTGCTTTATCAGAATCGCATGGCGGTGGTTTTGAAGATAGAGCAACTCATCCCCGGCAATAGCCGCGCGGGTCATGTAGAAGAGAAAACGCTTTTCTTTGAGGGGAAGTGCATCGAAGCCCGGTGCCTGCAAACCGAGAATGAGGAAATCTGCACCTCCCGGGCCCAGCCGTTCCAATTCACCGACCATTGGACCGCGCTTGCGCAGCCGGTACTCTGCGGCCTTGAGACCCCGTTGCTTTCTCTTGCCCTGCCGGAAGGCCTCAAGGTCAACGCAGGCGCCCTCGGCCCCACCTCCGCAAAGCTCGGTAAGGGCACGGATGACTCTCTCATCATCCTCCACCTGGTGGGCAATCTCTCGAGCAATCGCTTCGGTCTCGCCGCGCAATCCTGCCAAATGCGGAGGAGTGTTTTCGTAGCAACTCGTGAGGACTTCCAGCGCCTCACTGGAGCGTCCATCGGTGCGGTGCAGTTCGGCGAGCTTGCGGCAGATACGGTAGTCATATGGAATAAGGCTGTAGAGCTTCGCCAAATAGTCGGCAGCAGCCTCTCTCCCGTCCTCTGCATGGAGGTAGAAGTTAACCAGCTCATTGAGCACATCGGTGTTTTCGGGGTCGATTCGGTAGGCCTCTTTCAGCGCCTCAATCTGCTTCCCTTCATAGCGCAACATGCGCAAGCACAAGGCGGCCTCGAGCAGCGCATCCACATCGTCACTACGATGCTGCAGTGCCCCCTTCAGGCGGGCGACACACTCCGCACCATCCATGCGGATACGAGCCACTCGTGCGGCCAGGACAAAGGCCTCACTATCGGAGGCCAGGGTCAGTCCTTCGTTGACCGAGTTTTCCGCTTCGTCGAGACGCTGTGCCCCAAGAAAGACCTTGGCCATCAGGAAGTGGACATCAGCTCTGCCCTGGTCATAGGTCAGAGCCTTGCGCAGCAACGCCAGGGAGGAGAGCGGTTTGCCGTAGCGCACCATAATGCGCGCCGCTTCAAGAAGTGCAGTTGCAGCGACGCTAGGCTCGATGGCATCAAAGGTGTGCAATTCCGCAAGAATGATACCGTAACGGGCCTCGACGGCCTGGGCCTCCATGGTTAGAAGATTCTCGTTTGCCTCCACCAGATAGGCTTTAACCGTATCGTGGATCGGGCGCAACTGGGGATTCTCGATCATGGTCGGTGCGGTGCGATGGATTTCGCCCCACTGCTCATCTTCCCGGTAGGTCCCCAGCAGCGCGAGGGCCGCCGTCTGATACCAGGATACCTTGGTGAGTGCGAATCGGTACATCTGGGCCGCCTCTGCCAGCCGATGCTTCCGCCGCAACCAGTCGCCCGCCTGCGTGAAGACTTTTGGATCATGAGCTGTAATGCTGGAGAGCACACCAACACACTGAAGGGCAGCATCAAGATCACCAAGGGATTCGAACATCTTCGCCAATTCCCATTCCCAGAAGGGCGTCCGGTCGGGAATCGCCTCCATTCCCATTTCCAGAGCTTCGACCATTCCCTCTTTGTCCTTGAGGGCCATCTTGATATTGGCCAGGACAATGTAGGAAGCGGGACTCAGGGGACGCAACCGGATTGCCTCCCTGGCCATTTCTTCCGCGTCGCCAAAGGCCCCGCTGGCATATTGCACCATGGACATGCAGTAAACCGCTTCAAAGAGCAGTCCGCGGGCGTGCGCCTCACCGCAATGTTGGCGCGCATTGACGAGATCCCCTTTCGAGAGCAACTGGATACCGTAAAGCGCCTGAGCCTGGGCATCGCCCGTCTCTGTCACTTTCGGCCATAATGCCGCCAGATTGCTCTCTAGAGAACCCTCCTGGGGAAAGAGGAACTCGTCCACTTCAATCTCTTGAGCAAGGGCGCTCCCACCCACGTTCTGGACAACTAACAAAGCGACTAGCAGCGACCACCGGTGAAACTGAACAAATTGACCCATCGGGCTCTATTCCTCCAAAGGGTTTACGTAACCGACCGCCTACTATATCATCGGGGCAATGAGCGTGACAAGCCTCCCTATACGGATCACAGCAATAGTCCTTGTTCTGGTCATCGCCGCATGCTCTCCCGAGGCTGGTACAAACGAGCCTGATGGCTCCGCTGATCTTCCTGCGGAACTGCTGCAAGGAGACATGTCAGAGGCCCCGGAAGAGGTGCTGCCTACCGACGAATTGCCTCCCTATCTCTCTATCGTGACGCCAGCTTGGGGAGCCATTCTCGACAGTGGCAAGGCTTTCACACTGGTTGCCGAGATCTGGGACGAGAGCCCACTCTCCACGGATGTTCGACTGACTTCTATGCTTTCTGATGCGCAGAGTCAGACGGCCCCGAGCCAGACAGTCGAGCTATCCCTTGACCTGCCACCGGGGCTGCAACTCGTGCAGGTAGAGGCAACCGACACAGCAGGGCTGACCAGTCTAGAGCATCGAGCGGTCCGCAACGGCCCCTTTGGCCCCTGTGAACCGACACCTGGAATCCCCGACATGGCCTGGGACGTCGGTAACAACGCGCTCCAGGTTGGCGGGGCCTTCGTCGCTAATCTGATTCAGTCGCTTGACTTCGCTCCCTACCTTGACTCGGCCAACCCGGTCTACGCCGAAAGCGGCGTGACTGTCAATCTAGAGACTCTCGACCTGATGCAGCTACAGATTCACCCGGCGGTCGCCAACAGTCAGCTAACCGCGACCCTTTCCCTGTACGAGGTCGCCACTGAGGGGACCATCCAATTGGAGGGATTCCCGGCACCGTATGTCTTTTACGGCTCTATCTCAGACCTCAAACTACAGTTCTGGTTGACGGCCGCTATTATGGACGGAGACTTGAAGTTCCAGGTGGAAGATCTCCAAATTGACGCCGGGCAGATTCTGCTCACTGTCTGGAACGAGCAGGGGGAGGAGATTGTTGCCCCCACTGCAGTTGATGGGGCCTTCCTCGACTTCGTCACCGAGACCATAGCTGCATCCCTGGTCGAGTGGGTCAACGCTTCTTCTGATGCGGCTCAGGCCTGGCTCACCGGGACTTTTACCTTTGAATTCATGGACCACCCATTTGACGTAGAGTATGGAATCATCGGCATCGATATCTTGCAGACGCGCTTGCGCCTGGGCTTTCATGCCGCCGTCGATCTGCCAGATGCTCCCGCCGGTTGTGTTACCCGAACAGTCGGTCCGCCACCGGCCAACTATGAAGACAACTTCGACGTCAGTGCATGGTTTGCCGTCGACTTTCTCAACCGTCTGCTCCAGCAACTATGGGCCATGGAGATTCTGGCCTGGACTGTAGACCAGGCCTTTGTGGACGGCCTCAAACTCGAGATTGATCTGGTTGCGGGACTGATGGGAGACCACTTGCGCCTGGCTGCCGGTGGTATCGCTCCCGAGGCTCCCCTGACCCTCGTCGCCGACCTCCTGATGCCCCCCGAGTTCCAAGCGTTGCAAGCTGGGTTGGTTGACGAAGATGCCGGTCCCGGTTTGGTTATCGGCGGCATGCGCCTACGCCCCTACGCAGGCACTGACACTTCTGGCACGCCCTTCGCCAGCCTCTACCTTTCCCTTGCTGCGGCGCGCGCGGAAGTCCACAACAACAGCCTCCTGTTGGCCCCGACTCTCCCCGCTTTCGCACTTGATGTGGAGGGCATACCCGAGGGGGCCGGCCAGTCCCAATATGACATGAAGCGGTTGGTCGAACTGGAGGTCGAGGGCCACATCGAGAAGCTCTTACCCGATGCCATTCACGGTGTGGCTGGCGCACTGTTGGCCATCCCCCTGCCAAAAGCCAGTGGGGTCTCGCTGGTGCAAGGTGAGTTGGCTGCCCAGGACGACCCGGGCTACTTACGTATTTCCGGTACCGTTGCCGAGGAGGAGACGCCATGACTCGGCTCCTCACAATTCTCTCCCTACTGACCTTGACCATCGGTTGCGGCGGTGGAGAAGACCTTCCGGCTGACGCTTCTTCTCAGCCACCGGAATGCGATTCAGTCCTTTCGTTGCGTCTCGTGGCGATGGACCCATGGGGAAGACGCCTGCCCAACGCAACTATCACTCTGGACGGGCAACCGACCAGCGATGACACTTGTCTGGGGCTCTTCCCACCAGCCGACGTCTGTCTGCCAGGCGGCGACCATTCGATTCAACTCGTGGCTCCTGAATTCACCGGTGCGGCCGGCCAGGTATCTGCCAGCGGACCCGTCACCTCCGGGTTTCCCTATTCGACAATCGCCTCCCACACGGATGGTGCTGGATGCTCGGTGGACTACGTCTTTGTCGCCCTCGACCATCCCTGGTTTGCCACTACCGGACCGCCTCCCAGTCTGAATCATGCGACTTTCTATAGTGCCGGTGAGCCACTTTATGGACAACTGGCAGTGGACCTCGCCACGGCCACCGAATCGGTCAGTGTGACCACCTGGTGGTGGCAGTCCCAGTTTGAGCTCTCTCGCCCCCCTGCCACCCACCTCGTCATGGATCCGGAAGAGCGTTGGACACATACGGCAATGGGCATCCTCGAGACGCTGTCCGACGTTGACATCAAGGTCATCGTTGGCCGCTTTGCAGGAGACACGGCCACGGGTATGGCCTATGTCAATACGGACACGGCATTGCGGGAACGCGCCTACGACACCAGCGACCGTTTCGAAGTCATGCTACAGGTCAATTCCACGCCCGTTCCCATCTTTGCTCAGTATGAACCGGTCGAACATAAGCTACCGTTGGCCCAGAGGATCAGGAAGCGGTGTCCTGAATATGCAGACCTGGCATTCGACGACACCGGCCTCGCATTGCTGGCTCTCGACAATGCCGAAGCGGCGTCGTGGCACCAGAAGGCGTGGGTCATTGACAACCGCATCACCTTCATCTCGGGGATGAACGTCAAGTCCACCGACTGGGATACGCCAGCGCATACGATATTTGAACCGTTGCGTATGAAGTTCCAATCGACGGCAGAAGAGCGGGCAGCCGTGGTTGCCCACGAATTGCTGCCCGACCTCGGTCCCCGGAAGGACGCCGGGATACGCCTGGCGGGACCGGCCGCGGCGGACGTCGGCGAACTCCTGCGTGCACGCTGGGAGCTCGGTCGCAGCGACGGTGACCTCTTCGCCGAATGGACCACTGAGTATCCTCAGCCTACCGCCGTTCCAGAAGTTGAGGGTGGGGTCATGGCACAGGTTGTGGCGACCCTACCTGAACCCTTTGGCCAGCGAAGCATCCTTGAGACCCACCAAAAAGCCATCGGCCACGCTCAGGAGATTATCTTCATCGAGGATCAGTATTTCCGGGTTCCGCTCCTCCTACCTGAGATAAAGGCTGCATTGGCCGCTTCGCCTAATCTCCACATCGTCGTCGTTACTAAGCCGGTGAGCGCACTCGATGGCGCCAAACAGTGGACTCTTTACATGGACCAGGAGTTGCGAAAAGCCGCTGGGGAGAGATACCTCCTCGTCCAACTCAAGAGCTTCGACAGTGAGGGCCTGGCGGACGGCAGCACAGGTCCTATCTTCCAGCCCATCGACGTCCACACCAAGTTCGTTTTCATTGACGAGGATTTCCTCACCGTGGGCTCAGCCAACAAGAACAATAGGGGAATGCTCTACGAAGGAGAGCTCAACGCGGTGGTCATCGACCAGCCCTTTGTGCGCACTGTTCGCCAGTCGTTTCTAGCCAACCTCACAAGTGACGACAAGAGCGATTGGGCGACACTTTCGGGGGCCGCCATCACCGCGAAATTGCGTGGACTCGCCACCGACAACGCCAATCTGGAGGAAGCCTGGCTCAACCATGAAGAGGCGGCCCCACCCACGGGCTTCATCTACCCCCTGGAATTCACTCCCGATTACTACATTGATGTCGGACCAGACGCATTCTAGTCCCCCCGCCATCCGCATCAGTCACGTTGAGCGAAGCCTTGCCACAACTGATCCCCAACCAACCAAGGCGCGCGTACCGAATATGTTGAAAAGCGATCCCCCACCACGGTACAGTAGTCCAAAGTGACCTGGTTGCTCACCGGAGGTGAACCATGCGACGTATCCTCAGGCCCGTGCTTTTCTTCGCCCTGCTCATCTTCTCGGCCACGGCTTTCGCCGAGGTGCCTGTGGTCTTTAAACACGATCAGTTTTCCGAGTCCATCTCCGCAGCGGGCGAGCAAGTCAGCGGGATTCCCCTCGCTACCCAGCCCGGGTTTGTTTATGGCGAAGCCTTTGGCGCGCTCTTCAAGCCGTCGGCCAATGCCTATCCAGTGAAGTTCACCGCGGTGGATCTGATCGTCGCAGCACCACCTCAAGGGGGAATCGGCAAGGCCCATGCGGACATCGAATTCTACTTCCACGATTCGAACGGTGCCAATCCCGGGAAGGTGACCCCTGACTTCGTCCTCAGCACAACTGATGTTTTCGACCCTATGTCAGGTCAGGACGGCATGCCGCTTACTGGCAATACGGGGATGCAGTTTGAGTTTGATCAAGGCGATCCTGACGGCCATCCACCGGTGCTTAATTCCGGCAATTTCACGGTGGTAATCAGGTTTCGAGCTGAGGCCGCTGACCTTCAGGCTGAATGGGGCTCCTTCCAATGTGCACAATCCCCCATGCTCGGCATGTGCGGCTGCCAGCAGGTGGGCACACTCAATGACCAAGCAACTACTGCCGGCGCCAACGTGATGCATATTCTTTCCGGGGGCTGTGAAGGCAGCGCCAGCCTGTGGGTATTCGCCGAGTCCATCGGCGTCACTGGCGATTTTATCCTCCGAGTCCGGGCGACCGCCAACGAGGGTCCCTGCAATGCCAGTTGCGACGGTAAGGAGTGTGGTGACGATGGCTGCGGCGGAAGTTGTGGCGACTGCTTTGGCGAAACGGTCTGCAAGTCTGGACAGTGCGTTGAAGATACCTGCACCCCAAGCTGCGGCAACAAGGAGTGCGGTAACGATGGCTGCGGCGGAAGCTGCGGTGAATGCGGTGGTGACGAAGACTGCGTCGAGGGCGAATGCCTGGGCGGCGGTTGCACCACCCAGTGCGATGGCAAAGAGTGCGGCAATGACGGGTGCGGCGGTGTTTGCGGAATTTGCGCCAACGACGAGGTGTGCGTCCAAGGAATGTGCGACCCCGGCGGGTGCCAGCCGCTTTGTGGGGACAAGGAATGTGGAGATGACGGTTGCCAGGGAGTTTGCGGCACGTGCGAGGAGGGTGCAAGCTGCGTCCAGGGCATGTGTGAAGGTGGCAACGTTGCTGTTGGCGAACTGCAAGTGACAGCCATGTCTCCAGCGGAAGGCTTCAACGACGAAGATACCGAAGTCTCGATTATCGGCAAGGGCTTTGAGCCCGGCCCCACCGTCAAGCTCGGAGCGACCCATCTCAACGCTGTCGTTGTCGTAAGCGCAGACCTCATTTCCGCTCGCGTACCGGCTGGGATGCAAGCAGGTACCTATCTGCTAATCGTTGCAAACTCAAATGGTGACACCGCTACTCTGCCCGGCGCCTTTGTCGTGCGCGAGCCACCGGCCGGAGTATCGTCCTCTGGCTGCACCACCGGTCATAATCCCTTTGGAGCCATACTTCCCCTGTTGCTGCTCGGTGGAGCGCTCCTCGTCTGGCGCCGCCGGCGGATTGCGTAATGCGCACTTCCCTCTTCATCGCTTTTGGCGCCACTATCCTCTGCTTCACTTCCTCTGTAGTTGCTTTTGAGACCAATGGAAAAGTGTGGCCGGAGATGCCCATCAAGTATTACGTGAATCCACTGGAATGCCCGGAGGTCGATACCGACGACGGCCCCCTGAGCATCGTCGATATCGCGGCCTTTGCCACTCAGGCGTGGGGTGGGGTGGCATGTGCTGACGTCTCCTTCCAATATATGGGCACTACCGAAGCTACCTGGGAAGCTGACGGCATGAACGTCATCTATTGCGTCAGCGATCCCGAAGAGTGGGCCTTTGGCACCGGGGCGGCAGGTGCTACGTTGTGGCTTCCAACTCCAGACGACGAACCCATGGAGGTTGACCTCGCCCTCAACGCGGCCGAGCTGATCTGGAAGGAAGGCGGTGGTTCAGCATTGGAATCGGATGTCCTCGACCCTCAGGCTCTCATCACCCACGAACTGGGCCACTGGTTGGGCATGTCACACACTCCCGACCCCTATGCCACCATGTATTTCGCAACGCTGCCAAACGCCATGCAGCGAACCCTGGCAGCAGATGACAAGGCGGGCCTCTGCTCCATCTATCCCAGCCCCTACAAAGAGTGTGAATCTGATGCCGACTGTTTCGATGATGACTACTGCAAGTCGGTCCAGGGCATCCCGGTCTGCCACCAGCCGCACGAAGGACCAGGCGGCTTCTGCAGCCTTGAGCACCTCAATTGCGATGCTATGTGCTGGGTCTCTTTCTACGAGTGTGAGCAGATCTGCTACTTCACCACGGCGAACTACGAAGGCTACTGCTCCCCGCTTTGCGGCGAAGAGCAGGACGAATGCCCGCCCGGCTTTCTCTGCGAGCCGGTGGAGGAATACGAAATCTCTATCTGCCTCATCGACCCGGAGTACATTCCACCGGAGCCAGGTCCTGAACCGACTCCGGAGTACGAGGAAATCCTGACGCAGCCGGAGGTCGTGGAGATCTTCACTCCCGACCTCGCCCCGGAGATTGGGGCTATCGACATTCCTCCGGTCAACGACCTCCCCAAAGAGGCTGAAGCTGCGACTGAGGTTGTCGCTGACCTGGCGGCCGATAGAGCAACACCCCCCCCCCTGATGAGAAGTCCAGTGGCAGCGGCTGCCAGGCGGGGCAGAGGCTTCCAGCATCATCAGCCCTGCTGCTATTTCTGCTCCTCGCGCTCTCTTACCGGCGACGCATCCACTGACATGGAGGCCGTCATGGAACCGACCCGCCGTACGCTCTCGGTACTGGCCATTCTGGTCCTCGCAGCCTGCTCTCCCAAGAGCACTTGCACTGGTTCCAGTGCTACCTCCAGCGGGGGCCTGAAGACCGACCTGGCCACCTTGGAATTTACTGTTGCCGATGTCCTCCTCAAGCACCGCATGGATGTAGACGCCTGGGAGGATGGCATCGTGGCAGAAGTGAAGGTCACCCTCGAACGAGATGACGGATGTCGCCTGGAGGTGAAGGCTCAGGGTTGCCCAAGTGCCCTGGGTTACATGCCGGTGGTGAACATTTCCTTGCAGGCCGATGCCTTTTGCCCGGGTTGGCCTCAAGAGCGAGAAGGACTCTACATTCCTCTCATAGAAGGACCCCTGGGACAGATACAACTCGACGACGTGCAGGTGCCTGGCCGGGAACGCTCCAACACCTGCTTTGATAGCTCTATTTCGTTGTTCCTGAGCGGTATGTTACAAAATGCCGGCACCGGCGAACCTCTCAACATCCAGCCCACCGAGCTGACGGTCTCGGGCTTGCTCCGGTCCGAGGGCGACTACCAGACGGCGATTAACTGCCAGGCCGTAATCAATCCCCGTGATGCGCATAGTGTCGACGCGGACATTGCTGCCGTCGAGGCGAAGGATGCTCCGCTTGAAGAGATCGGCCCCACACCGTCGCTGACACTCAAGGTTGCATGTCCCGATTGCGAGGAAGAGGGCTCGTTGCGATTGCGTGGTGCAATCGGTTGGGAGATGGGCAGCCCCGACTATTTCATGCTCTTTGAGAACCCCACGTTCCCCTTTGAGGCTGAGCTGTCCACGGCCACCGACCCCACGGGCAAGCAGGTCCATTGGACGGATGGCACAGTGACCTTCCAAGTCTGGCAGGATACGACCCCGGGCGGAGCAGTGCCCGAGGAAGGTGAGCCGGTGTCGCAGCTTTCAACTGAGGAGTTGGTGACGGGCCACATCAACCTCCTCGAACTGACTCTCGATACAGAAGGTACGACCACCATCGAATGCGCCCCCGACGAGGACTTTTGTCTCTCCTTGCTGGCTTCGGCTCATTGCAACGAAAGTGGGGACGACTACGAGACCACGGAATGTGGCAATGAGAAGGCCTGCGGCGAGCTCTCTGGAAGCTGTGAAGAGGTCATCTGCTCGCCCTCGAAGATCGCCTGTGCCGATGCCAACAACAGATACCAATGCTTGCCGAGCGGTACCGGATTTGGCGAACCGACAGTGTGCTCCGATGGATTCGTCTGTCTAAACGGTAGCTGCATGAATGAGGAGTGTCTGGCGGAGGTTGCTTTCCTCGTGGATACGTCACAGAGCATGGCCCTGGAGTGGGGCGGTGTGGCGGCCAGCCTGGCAAGCCTCATAACCAAGAGCCCCACCGCCTCCTTCGCTCTCATGACCTTTCCTTCAAATAACGGCGTCTGCACCCTGGAGCAGCAGGCGGCTCTGGGTATGAAGACCGGTCAGTCGGAAGAGATCCTCGGTTGGTTCGATAAGCATGAGGCATTTGGGCAGACCCCGCTCCTGGAGGCCATGAAATCCATGGAGAGCATCCTCCCGCCCCTCTTCACGAGTCCCAACGGAGCCCTGGTTGTACTCTCTGATGGTGCCGACACATGCGCATTTGCGGAGATGTCCATTGAGGAGCGCGAGCCTCTGATTGTCCAGGGGCTGGGGGCAGCCACACAATTGCTCTTCCAGGACCACGGCATCCGCACCTACGTCATTGGCTACCAGTACCAGGGCAACCCGGACCAGCTAAACGCCATCGCGGCCAACGGCGGAACCGCCAAGACAACATACACTGAAGCGGGCAACGAAGCCGACCTCACGAGCGTACTGGTGGCCATCGGCCAGGATCTGAAGTTGTGCTTTGAGTGATCACGTCCCGCCGCCAGCTTTTGCGGCACCGTCTTTTCATGGAGCCGACCTAGTAGAACCCCACCGGTTCTTTGTAGCATGTGCGCGCGCAAACGGTGCCTTGCACAGCCCCATCCTGGTCGGTCACTTCGGTGCACTGATACCCCTGAGGACAGAGATTGTCGGGGTCGGTATAGCAGGTTGGGAAACAGAATTTGCCCTGGCTGGTGCCTTCTTCATCCTGGAGTTCCAGACACATGGAACCTTCGGGTCCACACTCGGCATCTTCCTCACAACCTGGCTCGCAAAATGGCTCAGGGGGTTCGACACAATCACCGGCTTCGAGGTCACAGACAAGTCCAAATGAGCACCAGAAGTTAGCGGTACAGGCCTTGTCGACGCAGGTACCATTGTCACATTCCTTTACCGCCTGCTTGCAATCGACGTCTTGTAGGCAACCCTCTTCGCACATGTTTGTTGCCGGGTTGCAAAATGTCTCGGGCACGGGGCAGTCGTAGGCATCGATGCAACCACCCGGAATCATACAGCGGCCGTCATTGCACTCCTGCCCGTCGGGGCAGGGGTTGTTCACGGGGTCACAAGCCTCTGCACACCGGAAGGCGGAACAGACCATGTCGTTGGGGCACTCATTGTCATCCTGGCAGCCCTTCGCACACTGATGCTGGTTGTTGCAGACAAAGCCAAATTCGCAATCGAAGTCCTCTTCGCATTGGCCCAGAATATCGCAGTGCCCACTATCGGGCACACACTGCATGTACCCCATGCCGAACATGGTCAAGTCCTGGCAGGTGTACCCGCCTGGGCACCCCGCGTCTGCGAGACATGAGCGGCCACAGAAGCTACCGCCGGTGACGAAGTCGAGACAGTGTGAACCCTCGACTTCGCACTGATTACCTACGGGCATGCACTCGCCGGTGAGCGGATTGCAGATATTCTCGCTATTGCAGGGGTCGCACAAGATACCTTTGTCGTAGCACATATTGACGCAAGGGTCGCAGTAAGCCTTGCCACCACAGTTCTTGTCCGCCTCACACTCCTTGAAACCGGCGGGGACACACTTGCCAAAGCAATTGCAAATATGGTTTTCGGCGAAGCACTCCTCGTTCGAGCTACATTCGACCTTGGGAGGCTGGGGGGCCCTATCCGGACGCAGGTCCAGAGGGACCATATCCGATGGCAGTATGACCGCGTCTCCCCCTTTCGCTTCGGGCTCGGATTCTTTGCTATCCGAACCACAGGCCACCGCCATCAAGACCGCCCCAAGACACGCTATGCGCACAATCCACCCTGCCATCACACATCCCTCCCGGAAATCAACTCACTGCTCTTCATGCTCGTGCGGGGGAGTCTACCGGAAATAGTCGAGACGGTAAAGCAGGCCCTCATTGGAGATGACGAAGACGACGTTTCCCGCAGTCACGGGGGGCGCTGCGATACCACCCAGGGAATCGAATCGGGCGGTAATGGCGCCATCATTGCCGTCGACGAAGAAGAGGGCTTCGCCGGTGGCGACGACCAGCACAGTGGAGGCGATGTCTCCGGCTGCGCCAAGGACCCCTGGTCGGGAGAGGAAGGAGGTATCAATGCGCGTTTGCCAGCGAATCTTGCCATCCTTCAAGGAGAGCGCGTAGAGTTGCCCGTCGGCCGCGGCAACGGCGACATGCCCGCCCAGGACTGCAGGAGACGATGGTCCCAGTACTGGTTGCTCCCAGAGCACATTCCCCTCACTACTATCGAGCATCACGAGACCGCGGCAATAGCAACCGGTCAGCAGACCGGAATCGGTGAGGGTAGGGGAGGAATCGACATCGCGAAAGACACGCCGGGGCGAGCAGAGCCGGGCGGCCGACTTGCTATCTGAAGTCTTCAGCGAACCGGCAGCGCAAATACCTCTCTCCCAGGCTGCAGAAAAGCCGCCGAAAGCACCCTCAGCACCGAGTGGGAAACTGGCAATTGTCCCGGTTTCGAATCCTGCATAAAGGGTGGAATCGACCACTTCCAGTTCCGGATACCCGTAGATTGTAAATGGCGAAAGTCCACGCCGGGCGAAAGACTGCCCATCGTAGCGTCCAACAATCTCGCCACTGCTGAAACTGATGGCGAGTAGGATACTGCGGTCATCTTGGACAAGTACTAGATCGGCCCAGACACGAGGTTGCGCAACGACGCTTCCTTTGAGCGCGGCCGGCCTCTTCCAGATCGGTTTCAAGTCTACACTGGAGAGTCGGTAAACGCGACCGTCATCGGTTCCAACAACGATGCTCTCGCCGACGATGGCCGGAGCCGCGACGATTCCTCCGGAGAGCTTCCGGCGGGCAACTACTTCTGCGGTTGCCGTGTCTACGAGAAAGAGGTCACCCTTCGAGGTTCCCACCGCCAACCTGGACGAATCCTCGGTCAACACCGGAGCAGCGAGTTCCAAAGGACCGAAAGCAAAGAGCCCTGCCTCTGCCAATTTCACCCGGTATGAAATCTTCACGACCGCTTCGTCCGCAGTGGCGTTCGCTGGCGCCATGCAGAAGAGGGCGTTCAACAAAAGGAAAGCGAATAGTCGCTGGGAACGAATGGAGAGGACCATTGGGGGCTCAACCACGCTCGAGCACGGCCATGCGAACCTGTAGCTCCTTGCGCGTCTGTTCTTCAACGGGGAAGCGCTGGGGATTGACTTCCTCCTCCGCCTCTTCCGGCAGTGCCTCCAGGGCGCTCTTGTAGTAGCCAAGGGACTTCTCAACGCTCTTCTCCGCGGCGGATGAAGTTGCGCCAGGATTGAAAAGGTCGCCTAAATGGATGAGGGCGCGAGAGACGATATAGGGCTCCGACGAGGAATCCTTCATCTTCTCAAAGTTGGCAACGGCTTCATCGGTCTTGCCAAGATTCATGCAAGCATATCCGAGATTCTCGTAGACCACCGGGAGCAGCGCACTTCCCTCATTCTCTGCGAGGAACTGATTCAGCAGTTCGTACGCGGCTTGGTGCTCGCCCAACTCCATCTTGCTTGATGCCAGAACGAGGCGCGCGGTGTTGCCAATCTCGGTAGACTCGTACTCACTCAAGAAACTCTGCATCTCATCTGACAGCTTCTTGAACTTGGCCTCTTCGCTAACGAAGGCAGGCTCTTCATCAGTACCCTTCAACTCCTCGCCCACTGGCGCGTCAGCGAACTTGAACGCCGCGAAGAACATCTCGGCTCGACTCCGGCGTGATGAATCCTTGTAGTTGACATATCCAGAGGCCGCCAATAGAGCGACTATGACGCCAACAACGCTGACGATGATATGGACCTTGTACGTATCCAGGAACCCATAGGTGGATTGCAGACCAACCATTACCTGATCGGGGTCTTTGAGTCCTGAACCTTCACTCTTCTTTCGAATCTTTGGAGGCATCTAATCGCTCCTCTACGCGCAGTGGAAACAGCGTGCGTTTTATAGATTGATCTTGCGCCCTTGTCAATTGAAATCTGGGCGTAAATTGCTTTTAGGGTTGCCTCGGGATGGCGGAGGTGCTAACGTGATTACACAATGTCTAGTACATTGGTTTCATTACCCGGATAGTCGAGGAAAAGGGGAGGAGCATAATGGAGACTTTCACCGCAGCAAAAGTATTTTCCGCCACCAAAGCGAGGGAGCGGGAAGACCTTGGGGCAAAGCTCACACAATGGATGCGAGAGAACCCCGAGGCGCAGATTGTAGACAAGGTCATTACCCAGAGTTCTGATAACGAATTCCACTGCCTGACGATCTTCATCTTCTATCGCACGTGAGTTCCTGACGAACCCAACGAAGTGACTGATTGCCTTCAACTTCCGCAGCCTGCGAGGCGCTACTAAGGCCTTGAGTCCGCGCGGACTTCGCGCAATTTGCCAGGCATGACGTCCACCTTGCGCTTGAATGGTGGGGAGACATCATCCTCAAAGATCACCGCAACATCGACCTGCCAACCTTGTTGGTCACGCGCTCGGAGCCGAATCGTCTCATTGGTGCGCCCCACCGGCTCCGTGTTGACGAAGACCACCCCCGCCTGTGACGAGACGACTCGCAGCCTGGCTGGCTTGAAAGCGATACTCTCACGTAACTCCAGGCTCTCTCGGTCTGGTGCTACGGAGAAAGTCCCGGAGCTATCCTGACAGGCGTTCAGACAGGTTGGGTGATGCAGCCTGAAGGTGTGGTCACCGGTCGTCAACATCAGTTTGTTGACTCGACCATAGCCGCGCATCTCCCCGTCTACCCAAATCTCTACCGCAGAGGGATTTCCGACAATCGTAACTGGAATTGAACGTCGCTTGTTCCCATTTGCACCCGCTGCCCCCGTGCTGCCATTCTTACGCTCTCCAGACTTCTCATGGCCGCCGGTCTTGCCAGGGTTCAACCTCTCCACAGGACGCTTCACCTTGTTGGCCGCGCGCGCCGCCAACCATTCTCGCACCCGAGAGACACCTGCAGGGGAGTACCGCAGCGCGGCCTCGGCGTGCTGCCGCATGGAATCCACCTGGCGCAGTATCAATCGAGCTTCTCCCAAAGTCTCTGGTGCAAGGGCGGGTCTCAAGTCGGCAATTATCTCCGGTGATTCTTCCAGAGTCAGAGTCTCGTCCATGGCTAAGAGATCGAGGCGAGCTACGAAGATATCCGGAGGCGGCTGCTCAGTGAGGTCTGTGACAACATCTGCGAGTCGAAGATCCGCAATCCCCGGAGCAGGTTTGACCTTCTCCGGCGGACCTGCCCCCCAGAATGCTCCCGATCGGAGAAGCAACCAACTGCAGCCCACAACCACTGCCAACGCAAGGACGGGGGCCACGTAGCGCAGCAGGAATCGGCGAGTCTCGCCGCGGCGGCGGACCCGCTCAATCTCGTCTACAATGTCGTCCCGCCCCGGGGCCAGGCAGAGGGCGCGGTCGTAGAGCCGCAAAGAACGCGCCAGCTTGCCACTGCGACCCTGGGTACGTGCCCGGGTCAACAGCAACTCGACAAGTCGCTCGCTGGCCTGCTCCTGATAGACATCGGGATCGGCGAAGAAGGAACTAAGTTGCTGCGGAACATCTTCG
>CAZFVN010000092.1:0-21639 GCA_964522395.1 uncultured Myxococcales bacterium | reverse complement strand
GTTCGGCCCCCGCCAACGGTCCGGAAATCTCGGTAACCTCAACTTCCATGATGCGGACCTCTCCGAGAGCAACCGAAAGCTCCTTCTGGCCGCCCCCGTCAATCGCAACAATATCGGCGGCAACTTCGACGGAGGCGTATATGGTCATCTCCACAGGCACGCCTGCCATTGCCATCGTTCCATCAATACGCATGTCGCCGATTTGGAGGACCTGCTGGCCATCAGCGGTACAGCTAGTGAGAATAGTCGGCAGCAGAAAATCAACATGTAGGTTGACGTCAGTCAGTCCAAACCCGCCCAGGTCAACGCCTAGATCCGCTGGCGCAACGTCCATTTCAAAGAGCCCCCCCCAATACATGCCGAAGGGAAGCTGGTTGAAAAAGTCATCGTGAAGTGCCAATTCAAGCTGACCGATTTTGGGGAATGAGAAGCTCCCGGGTTGGGCACCCAGGCACGCTGCCCGACCGATTGAACCAAGTGGGGTATGGGAGTTCGCCTTTGGTACCACCACAGTGGCTCGCAATCCGAGCGCGGCTCCATCGGATTTGAAGTCAGCGGAGTTCAACTCAGTCTTGAGCTGGAGCATGATTGGATCTCCACCGCCCAGGAACGGGGCAACGGGAATATTCTGGTCGAGGGCCAGGGAACTCAGGGCATCGACAATAGTGGCCGGAATAATGGCTCCCAACTGGGCCTCAAACTGAGCTTCGAGTTGGCTGGCGAACTGCGCTTCGAAGAAGTCAATAAGCCAGTTGAGCAGGAATCCCCAGAGACCGCCTAACTGGATGTCCAGACCGTTGACTGTTACCGCGGTGTCTACCATCTCGGCGGTCAACTCGTCGTTGACCATGGCTATCAAGACGTTGGCATCGATGGTTATTGAGGTGGCGGTAGCCTCCCCGGCTACGTCTGGGCAGAGGAAGCCAGACATGTCGACCGCAATGTCAGCACTGAAATCGGGAATCGTAATCAACATGTGGAGTCCGCCGTCGATGGGGACCAGGTCCACCTCGGACTGTCCGTAAGTCATGTTGCTCACATTGACGGTGTAGCTGCACCAACCTTGCGTTCCAGTTGTGACGGGATTGGAGATCAGCGCAGAAAGGTCCAAACCTTCCAGATAGAGGGTCATAATGGTGGCCAGGTCATCAACATCAGACGTGTCGTTGTCGTCCCAGACTTCAGGGCCCAGGAAGGCCATGATGCCGTCGGGAACCATGCCCGCTGATGGATCCGAGACGTCGGGTTGGTACCATTTGGTTGAGAAGTAATATGATGGGGCTGTGCGATAGACACCGCCTGCGGAATCGGTAGCGGTGGCGACGATAAGATTCATGCCCTGAGCCGATGTCATGGGGTAGGAGAAAGTGCTTCCGTCGCCAACGCCAACCACTTCATCGTTGATGGTAAACTCGGAGATCGTGCCAGCTTTGCTGGTTACGGCTCCGGTTACGACCACTACCGGATCACCATCGATGGTGGCACCACGAGGTGGGTAGTAGATCACAATCGACGGGCGACAGGCCTTGGTAGTCAGCGCCGTGAAGAGGCACCCACCATCCGGGTCGCAACCGTCAGTGGTGCATTCGTTTCCGTCGTCGCAAACAACCGGAGCGCCGATACACTCTGCCCCGGCGCACATATCATCTTGCGTGCAAGCACTGCCGTCGTCGCAGGGGCCAACCGCAGCCTCGTGCCAGCAGCCGACGAAGGGTTCACAGGCGTCCTCGGTGCAGCTATTGACATCGTCACAGTCGAGGGCAACTGGTCCGGGAACGCAGTCACCTGCCTCGCAGATATCCTCCAGGTAGCACAAATCTCCATCATCACAAGGAGCTGTATTTGGCGTGCCTACACAACCGACGAAGGGCTCACAAGAGTCGTCCGTACAGACGTTGGCATCGTCACATGGAAGAGCGAGGACGCCTGGGACGCAGGCTCCCCCAACACAGTAGTCGTTCGACAGACATGGGTCGCCGTCGTCGCAATTGGAGTTATTGGGAAAGTGGACGCAGGCGAGCTCCGGGTGGCAGGAATCGTCCGTGCAGGGATTGCCGTCATCACAATCGGGAGACTCAGCCCCGGGTCCGCATTCGCCGCCCACACATGCATCACCGATCGTACACTGGTTGCCGTCATCACACGGTTCGCTGTTTGCCACAAACTGGCATCCAAGAACCGGGTCGCAGACGTCGTCCGTGCAGAGGTTGTCGTCACTGCATTCGAGGGCCGGTCCGCTGACGCACTCTCCATCTGCGCACGTCCAGTCTGCACAGGCATCCGACCCACAGCTACCCTCATGTTGAGTAGCGTCGCATTGACCGTCAATGCAAAGGTAAGTCTTGCACGGCGAGTCCTCTGGACAGGCGAGGGGGAGCCCTATGCAAAGACCACCCTTGCAACCATCGTCTACGGTGCAAGCGTCACCGTCGTCGCAGGTGCCTTCGTCCTGCGCACTCCAGTCGTCCGTGGCGACAGAGGTGATGCACTCGAGGCAGTTTGTAAGAGGGCTAATCTCGCCCTCCGAAAAGCACTCCCCGGCAATGAAGCAGAATCCATTCCGGAGTGGATTGTCACATGTACCATCGGCCATGCATTTGTCGTGGGTGCATTCGAGGTCATCTGCGCAATCGAGCAGGGTACCGGTGCAAAAGCCTCCCTTACAAAAATCATCAAGGGTACAGGGATCGCCATCGTCGCATGGCTCTCCCGGCTCACACGAAACCGCGTCCGGCTCGGCAGTATCGCCAGTGATGACGTCGGCTGTGGCATCGACATCCCCACCGGGAAAAGCCATGTCACCGCCTATATCAAGGAGGGTAGCTGTAGGGTCCGCTCCACATCCACCCACGGTGGTCACAAAGATCCCAAATAGCACCAGGGCACTTGAAAATCGCATCGCATCCTCCAGGAAGGGCATACCACTCATTTTGCAATTATACGCTTGTCGGGGCGCCAAATACCAGAACTACGCGCATGTGCAGGACCACGCGCGTGTTGGCCCCTTGCTGCTCGTTGACATTGACGGGTGTCGCCGGTACGGTGGCGCCGGTAGCCCAAGCGTCGGGGGGCGAGGTAGAGTGCAGCGAGTCCGGGTGCAAATAAGAGGGGTCGTGCAAGGTGTCGGGTTCCGGCCGTTCGTCTATCGACTCGCCGTTCATCATGGAATCGCTGGTTGGGTCATCAACACATCGGGGAGCGTTGACATCGAAGCCGAGGCCGGCCGAGAGGTGCTCGATGCCTTCCTGCAGGATCTCGAGAGGAAGCTCCCTCCACTGGCCCGCATAGATCATCTCTCTTTGGAATGGCTGCCTGTCGCTCCCCACGACGGCTTTCACATCAAAGAGAGTCAGGCGCAAGAGGGCAAGTACCAGTTGGTGCCGCCAGATATCGCCACCTGCGACGATTGTCGACGGGAGCTCTTTGACGGCAGTGACCGGAGGAACGGATATCCATTCATCAACTGCACGAATTGTGGACCTCGATTCACGATTATCGAAGACGTGCCCTACGACCGGCCAATGACGACCATGAAGTCCTTTCCGCTTTGCCCCACTTGCGATGCGGAGTACCGGGACCCGCTCAACCGCCGATTTCACGCTCAACCCAATGCATGCGCAATCTGTGGTCCCCACTATTCCATGGTTGATGGAGCGGGTAGGGCGGTAGCGGTGGACGATGTTGTGGGGGAGACCGTCAGTCGACTTCGCAAAGGTGAGATTGGCGCCCTGCGCGGATTGGGAGGATTTCACCTGAGTTGCGATGCCTCTGACGGGAATGCGGTGAGCCTTCTCCGCAGGCGCAAGCATCGGCGAGGCAAGCCGCTGGCGGTAATGATGCCAAATCTTGAAGCGGTGCGGCAGCACTGCGAGCTGACAGACGAGGAGGTGGTGGCCCTCGAGTCACCGGCGGCGCCTATCGTCGTTGTTCCCTGGCGTAAGGAAAGTTCTTCGGTTTGTGACGCGGTTGCGCCGGGCCAACGCTTTCTGGGAGTGATGCTCCCATATACCCCCTTTCACCATCTCCTATTGGCAGCCCACACGGGTCCTCTCGTAATGACCAGTGGCAACAGAAGTGAGGAGCCCATCGCCATCGAGAACCAGGAGGCCCGCGTTCGTCTCGGGGACATCGCTGATTTCTTTGTCGAGCACGATCGGGAGATCCTGAACAGGTGTGACGACAGCGTTGTCTTCGTCGAGGGTGGTGTGAGGCCGCTGCGCCGAGCGCGTGGATATGCCCCGGCCCCACTCCCCTTGGAGCGACACGGTCCGCAGGTCCTCGCTTGCGGAGCAGCGGAGAAGAATACGGTCTGCTTGACGCAAGATGACGAAGCGTTCCTGAGTCACCATATTGGGGACTTGGAGAATGTTGAGACCCACGCCCACTTCGAGGAGACCATCGAGCATTATCAGCGACTCTTTAGAGTCACGCCGGTAGCAGTGGCGCATGATCTCCACCCCAACTACCTCTCCACACGCTTTGCGCAAAGGCTGGCCAGTGCGAAAGAGATTCGGGCAGTCGGAGTGCAACACCATCACGCTCATATCGTAGCTTGTATGGCGGAGCATCGATTGAGCGGCCCGGTAGTTGGAATCGCATTTGATGGTACGGGGTATGGGCCAGATGGAACTATCTGGGGTGGGGAGGTCCTGCAAGTCCACGGGGCCGAATACTCGCGAGTGGGGCACCTGGAGCGGCTGCCGATGCCCGGGGGGGAGGCAGCTATACGCCGTCCAGCGCGCATGGCCGTTTCCATGGCCCACAAACTCCTTCACCTTGGCCCAGAAGAATGCGATGAAATCGGCATTCCTGGTTTGCGTCCAGGTGAGGCTACGCTGCTCTGCAAGCAAATGGAGCGAGAGCTCAACTCCCCACCAACGAGCAGTGCTGGACGTCTCTTCGATGGTGTCGCGGCGTTGTTAGGCATTCGGGGCGTTGCCGAATATGAGGCCCAGGCGGCCATCGAGCTAGAGATGCATGCACACGCGAGTTCTCGCCGTCCGCGAAGCCTATTGCCGGTACAAATTGATGGGTCGGGACCTGTTGAGCTGCAACTCCGACCTCTCCTGTCCGGAATCCTGGAGGCACGTAAGGCGGGGGAATCGGTGCCTGATATTGCGTGGCGTTTTCACCGCACCATGGCCGAGGCCTCTTATCAGCTTGCGCTTCGGGGAGTTGATCTTTGCGGAAGTGACCGCGTCGTCGCCTCAGGCGGGGTCTTCCAGAACCGCCTGCTCCTCGCCCTTACCGTCGCCAGGTTCGAGCGAAGTGCTCTACAATTGTTTACCCATAACCGGGTTCCATGCAACGATGGCTCAATCGCTTTGGGGCAAGCAGTGATTGCCCGAGAGACTCTTACGGGAGGAAACGCGTGACTGATACTATTATCCTTGCCCATGGCGCCGGTGGCACCCTCAGCCATGACCTTGTAGATGAGTACTTTCTGTCGGCATTTTCCAATCCGGCGCTTGACGCATTGGAGGATAGCGCCTGTCTGGAGCCCGGAGCGGGTCGGCTGGCGTTCACCACGGACAGTTTCGTGGTCAGCCCTATCTTCTTCCCAGGCGGGGACATCGGGAAGCTGGCTGTCTGCGGGACAGTCAATGACCTTGCGGTGGCCGGTGCTACTCCACGTTACCTGAGCCTCGGCCTGATCATCGAAGAGGGCCTCGAATTGCCGGTCCTCAGAAGGATAGTCGACTCCATCGCAGTTACTGCGAGGGAAGCCGGTGTAACTGTTGTTACGGGCGATACAAAGGTGGTGAACCGGGGGGCCGCGGATCAGATCTTCATCAACACATCTGGCATCGGTCTCCTTCCGGCGGGGCGGGAATACTCCGTCACAAATGTGCGACCTGGCGATCATGTGCTCATCAACGGCCATGTTGGCGACCACGGAATTGCGGTTCTCTCGAAGCGTGAGGGTCTGGGGTTTGAAACCGACCTTGAGAGTGATTGCGCGCCACTGGGTGGGCTCATTGCAGCGATGTTGGAGGCATCACCAGAGATCCGTTGCATGCGGGACCCCACGAGGGGGGGGGTCGCTTCGACAGTCAACGAGATTGCGGCCCAGGCGGGTGTTGGCATCGAGCTTTCCGAAGCGGCCATTCCGGTGAGGGAGCCCGTTTTTGGCGCCTGCGAAATGCTCGGTTTTGACCCGCTCTACGTGGCCAACGAGGGAAAAGTCCTGGCCTTTGTACCGGCTGCGCAAAGTGACCTGGTGCTGGCCGCCATGAAGGCACATCCCCTGGGCGAAGATGGCGCCGTAATCGGCACGGTTGTAGATGGTCCCCCGGGGCGAGTAACTGTACGCACCCCATTTGGTGCGCATCGGATATTGGACATGCTTGCTGGTGACTTGTTGCCACGGATCTGTTGAAATGCACGAGTTGGCGATAACGGAAGAGGTGGTGCGTATCGTCAACGCCAGGGCGAAAGCGTTGAAGGTGTCCCATGTGGTCAGCATCGAACTCATGGTCGGGTCGTTGAGCGGCATCGTCCCCGAGAGTATGCAGTTCTATTTTGAGCATCTGGGGCAGGGCACTGCCTGCGAGGGGGCGAGACTCGATTTCGTTCGGGTGACAGCAAAGGCTCGCTGTCGAAAGTGTGCAGGGGAATTTGAGCCGGGCGAGTTCGATTGGGCCTGTCCCACCTGCGGAAACGTTGGTGCCGACCTGCTGGCGGGCAAGGAACTGGCGGTAGCCACCATCGAGGTGGAGGAATCATGAAAGTGGATGTACTGGAGAAGATTCTTGGGGCAAATGAGCGTGTTGCTGCAGCAAACCGCGCTCTGCTGGACCGGCATGGAGTCTACGCTATCAACCTCATGGCCTCTCCGGGGGCGGGCAAGACTACGTTTATCCTGGCTATGGCCCGCCATTTGAAGGAGAAGCTAAGGATTGCAGTGGTAGAGGCCGACCTGGCATCACGAGTGGACGCCGACAAGGTCGCGGCTGCAGGCATACCAGTTGTTCAAATCAATACTGAGGGCGGCTGTCATCTCAATGCAGGTCAACTTACGCCTGCCCTTGATGAGCTGCCATTGGCCAATGTTGATTTGCTCATTATCGAAAACGTCGGCAACCTGGTTTGTACGGCTGGATATGACCTGGGGGAGCACCTTAAACTCGTTCTAGCCAGTGTACCCGAGGGCGATGACAAACCGTACAAGTACCCCAATATGTTCAACGTCGTGCAGGCAGTGGTGGTGACCAAGATAGACCTGAAACCCTACATCCCCTTTAATATCCAGGAGTTCAAGAAGGCTCTTAGAGGCATTAACCCCGAGGCCCCACTATTTGAATTGTCAGCAACAACGGAGGAAGGACTTGCGAGCTGGTGCAATTGGCTCGTAGCCACGATTTGATGAAGTTCGCCCAGGGTAGAAGAGGTTGGGATACCCTTAAATAAAGAACGCCCCGCACATTACTGTGCGAGGCGTAATTACTGTCGTCACAAACTAGTGCCCAGAAGCGCTTAGGCCTTCGTCACGTTGACAGCCTTCGGGCCCTTGGGGCCAGCTTCGGTTTCGAACTGTACGACATCGCCTTCAGCGAGCGTCCGGAAACCGCCGGCCTGGATGGCCGAGTAGTGTACGAACACGTCTTCGCCCGTGTCCGCCGTGATGAAACCAAAACCCTTCGAATCGTTGAACCACTTCACTGTTCCTTTAGCCATTGCTGCAACTCCTTTGATAAGACTTTAAAAACTCAGAAGACCGGTGCTCCCGATCAACCGTTGCCCGCAAGCGTAGTCTTCTGGGACTTAAACTACGGGTAACATACTGTCGACGTCGCAGTGTGTCAAGAGGTTTTGCAAAACTTTTTTTGAATGGCCTGCAGCCTACTCCAAAACCTTCTCTATTGTGCCTGGAACGAAGGGAACGTAGAGCCACTGGAAGTTGTCCAGGATGACCTCGGAATCGAATATTCCATCTGAAGTGTCATGTATGTGAAAGAGCAATTCGATGGTTTCGCCAGCGCCCACCGGCCACGCAGTTGTGAGCCATCCGGTCGACGAGCCGTGCGCAGAATCCGCGGCCCCACACTCAAAACCGGTACCGGAGATATCGGTCTTGGGGGCGGCGCAGGGCTCGGAGAAGGCTGTATTGATGGCCATGTAACAGAGCTTCTCCCCATTTTCGATGACATCATAATACTCCTCGGGATTACTGCATGCGGAAAGGTTGATTACTTGCTGGTTGCCACCGCTGGTCTCGGGGCCGAGGAATACGATATAGAACTTATCGTTGAAAGAGGAGCCAATGTACTCCTCGTACTCCACCGAGAAGAAGATGTAATCCATGGAAAAGCCCAGCGCCGCCTGGGGGGCCTGGAGGACCACCTTGAACTCTACGTTGTCGTGAGTACTATACCCGTCATTGGAAAAGGGGTCGGGAATGCCCTCGCCACCCGGTAAGTCCGTTGAGTGAGCAGTTCCCGTTGCCGGCCCCGTTGCCAGCAGTCCGTAGCTACCTCCCGCCCAGGGAGCCAGGTCGTTGTTCTCATTGCCGAAGTGGGGCACGGCCTCCCATGCCGTGTCAATCATATCGCCGGAGGGAGAGCTGAACGCAGCGCTTATGACCGCGGGGGCCAGGCACATCTCCAAAGCACAGAGATAGGCATCGACTGAGTGACCAGTGCAGGGGCCGGGACAAGTCTCCACTTCGTCGGTGGCTCCGTCGCAATCATTGTCGATGCCGTCACCGGCAATTTCGCCCTTACCCGGATAGATTGAGTCATCTTCGTCGTTGCAGTCCCCGGGACCATCGGGGCAGACGGCTGGCTTACCCAGCACCAGATAGAGGGCGTCGCAGAAGCCATCGGAATCGTCGTCACAGCCTTCGTCTACTTCTCCATTGCAATTGTTGTCCTTGTTGTCGCACATCTCATCAACGGGCTGTACGCACTCCCCGTCTAGACAGCAAAGGTCATCTGTGGCGCAATCTTGACCACCTTCGTTAGGACCACTCCCAAAGTCGTTGCAGGTGCTGATTAAAGTGGCATCGGCGCAGATAGATTCGCCTGGCGTGCAGAGCCACGGGACACAGGCACCACCGTCACACCAAAGCTCGTCAGCGCAAGGTGCCTCAGAGAACTCCAGCCCATCCTCCGAACAACTCCCCAGCGTTCCATCATCGACACAAAAGGGCTCCAACGGAACGCAGACCAGATCGAGGCACTCGCCGCCAACACAGACCAGTTCCATCGGATCGCAATCTTCCTCTTCAAGAATCTCTTTGCCCAGCCCGTCACAGAGCTTTCGAACGGTGCCGATACAGAAGGCAGAGTCGGGGACGCATATCTCATCGAAACAGACTCCCTCCTCACAATAATTCGCCGGAGGGCAGGGGGCTGGCTCAAGCCATAGGTTGCCAATGTCGTTGCACGTTGCAACGGCAGATCCGTCACAGCCCACTTCACCTGCAACGCAAATGTCGGGCAAACAGACCTTGGCCAGACAGAATTCGTCGTCAGAGCAATCGGGGTGGCCCAGACACGCGACGCAGATTCCCTCTTCCTTGTCGCAGACCTTGTCAGCCTCTTTGCATTCCTTGTCCGAATCACAGAGAATCGGCTGGTAGCAATTGTAATCGGGGTCGCAACGCATCTCCCCGAAGCAATCCGCATCCACGGCACACTCCACACAGATTGATAGCTCTTTGTAGCAAATGAGGTCACCGGGGCAATCCCTCGAGGAGGCGCAGGGCATGGGTCCGCACGCGCCTTCATCAGTGCAAACCGCCTGCTCAGCGCACTCCCCGCAACTACCGCCGCAACTGTCATCGCCACAAACCCGGTCAGCGCAGGCGGGCACGCAGATGTCCTGCGCAATATCCAACGGCGGCAATACTGAGTCTCCAGGAAGGTCAGGAGCGGGGAGATCTTCAATGGGATTAAGGTCGGGGGGACTCGTGACTTCGAGACTCTTGCCGTCCTGGACCAGATCACCCGTCAGACCATCGGCAACCACGTCGCCCTCCAGGCCGTCCACGGGCACCTCTTCCTTAGCTTCCGAGCTGCACGCGGAAATCATAAGCAGAGCCAACCCCACTACCGCCATTCGAATCATGCTCTCCTCCTGGGCTGAAGACCCAAAAATCAGGGAAACTCCACTACGTACTTGTCGTCCGCAACGACGGGCAACTTGCGACCATCGGGAAACGCGATCGTCGCACTGACAATGGATATGCGCGGCTGGGTTGCAGGTAAGTAAACCCGATCGATGTGAACCACGGCCTCTGGACTTGAAAAGTCTGCCGCCGCCACCTGACCACCGAAGTGGTCGCTGCGACCAAAGGCGATATGAAGGGCGAGCTTCTCGTCCAACAGAATCTCTCCCGTGGGCTGCAGGCCATAGTCGGCCAGAACTCCAAGCCCCAATTCGGCGAGATTCCCGTAGGCGGGTTCGGCTGCAAGAAACTCCCTCTCCCGAGTGGCAGCGGGGCCCGCACCGCACACCTCACGGGCACGGTTCTCGGCAATCTCGTAGTAGACCAACTCGTCGCCAAATTGTACCGGCATGGTGCCCGCACTCTCGCTGGGAGTTCCCGCCACCTCGCCCTCATAGGGTACGATGTAGGTCTCACCCGATGGCAGGTTTCCCGCCACCCCGGGCTCGGGCAGGAGCCCGCCCGACGCGTGAGCTGGGCGGTGCCGGAGATCCAGATGGAGGTGGAGGTCCTCCTTGCCGTCGACCCGAAAATGGACATCGGCCGCGATGGCCTCGTCCAGCAGACCCTTCAGAAAGACTACCCGGCCGTTGATCTCGGCATAGTTCAAGCGGAGCGCCGGAATCATGGCCGGGGAAAACCCCGGCATGGTCGCCGCTCGAAATCCTACTTCACGAGCCGCCAGTTTTAAGGGGGCCGTGGCAGAAAACTGAGTCGGGGCGATAATCACCGAGTGGCTGGCGAATATCTGTGAGAAAGGCAACGCCTCGGCGTCGTCCAGCTCATCGGCGGTGCGTGGCAGCGCGCCGCCGCGAAACAACCAGGCGCGGTCAGGCAAATCTGCATTGTTATGACGTACGTTCCGGTAGAGGTAGAGGCGCGTCGGAAGGCCAAGAGCCTGCTCGCTCACGCCAACCAACTCCTCGAACCACCCCAATGCCAACGCCCGTCGAACCTTCCAACGGTCGTGATCGGCAGTGTGGGAATCGGGGAGGTCCACGATGATGGCCAACGCGGTGTCTTCCGTCCGCACGGCAAATACACGTTGAACAAGGGCAGTAAGTTCGCTGCTGGTCAACCGTTCCATCCAATCTCCTCAAATTGCACTCGTGCAGAGTATAGCGCCCCGTTCGGCCCAAATCCACCGCGGCTTTTGGCTGGACGTTGGGGAGGCAATGATTGACGCAGTCCGGGCGACTGGGTAGGATGCCCAAACGAGGACGGAGGGGGTGGATGCGAATAGTTTCTTGGATGATTGCTATCTCTCTTTTGGTGGTGGCGTGTGAGCAGTCCAACGGTTCTGCCGAGACCGACACACCGGAGGCCACTATCGACGCCGCGGCTGATGTCGTGAGGCCCGCAGAAGTTGTGGTGGGAACTGACCTGACGCCTGAGATTGAGGCTCCAGTCGAAGATGTCGTGCCCGATTTGCAGCCGCGTGGGCCGCAGCCTCCCGCTCCATTGCCATATGCCGGTGCGTGCCCGACATTCGTTGCGGGCAAGAACACAATTCTGGCCGATACCCGGGCCAGAAGTTTCGAGCTCTTCCTGCCTCCACATCCCAACAATAATGGCGCTGGCCTGGTTTACGTCTGGCACGGCAACGGCGATTCCGCCAAGTCTCTGGCCGGTTACTTCCTCGCCCAGGAGGCCGCCAAGGAGTACAACGCCATCGTCGTTGCCCCCAGCAACTGCTGTAGTGATAACTTCAACGATTGCTGCGATATGTCCATGACCTGGAACATGGGCACCTTCTCGGAAACCGAGGCGGACTTATCGCTCTTCGACGGAATTCTGACCTGTATAGATGAGCAGTTCAATATCGATAACCGGCGAGTCTACACGACCGGCTTCTCGGCCGGTTCACTATGGAGCACCTATCTAGTAGTCAATCGAGGGGAGTACCTTGCGGCTGCGACAATATTCAGTGGCGGTACAGGTCTGGTCGTCGACTACGCAACGCCCGGAAACACATTACCGGTGCTGCTGGCGTGGGGTGGCACTGCGGACGTATTTATGGGGGTCGTCGATTTTCAAGAAATGACCCTCGAGTTTTCTGAGAAGCTGCGTGCTGACGGCCACTTTGTGGCGGAGTGCAACCACGGCCTCGGCCACACCGTACCTTTTGGCGGACCGACGTGGGGACATCGCTGGCTCTTTGCCCATCAATGGGGCGACGAGGCAAGTCCTTTTGGTGCCGGTCTATCAGCCGACTTCCCAGACTACTGCGTCATTCCCGAATAGCCGGTTCATCCCACCTACCAGGCGTCACCGCAAACTGACCTGGAAGATAGGCTCGGTTGGGCACCATGCAGAGCATCTCCATACCGATGGATTCATCACCTACAAAACCGTGCCATTCATCCGGATCAATAAGGATCGCATCACTAGGCATTATCGGCTTCCGGCCACCCCGAAACAGTAAGTAGCCTCGACCGTTCAGGACGAATACTTCGTGCTCATAGTCATGCTTGTGGTAGGGAGTGTTACCACCTGGGTCGATGGTGTAGAAACGCATCGTAAATCCAGGAGCACCGTCAGCGGCGGAAATGGGAACGCGAGCGGTAACGCCGTTAGCACCGGCCATTTCGACGTCGGTGCCTGGCAATTGGCGAACGTGAGTTACTAGCATGGCACACCTCCAGACAATGGGTACGCATGCGCAAGTGGGATTTCAAGGTCGCGTGTGCGCACACACTTTCAAGCGCGCCCGCCCGATTTTTTGACAAGAGTGCGTCCCAACATAGCCTTGAGAGGAGGGTTATCCGTCGCTGAGGAGGTCTTCTTATGCACCTAGCCCGTATGACAGCATTGGTTCTTGCGTTGGCACTTGGACTGCCCACCCAGACAATTGCGCGTGAAAAGCGCCTGAAGGCGATTCGAACGGTGGTGGTGGACCCCGGACACGGCGGAGAGAACCTCGGGGCACTCGGCTTCAACGGTGTCTACGAAAAGAAGATCGTGTTGGCCATCGCCAAGAAGATCCAGGAGCGCCTGGCCAAACAGACCGATGCCCATGCGAAGTTGACACGGGACGAGGATGAAACCGTGCCTCTGGCCCGGCGCATTGCGTTTGCCAACGATGTGCAGGCCGATCTCTTTATCAGCCTTCATTGCAACTCATCGTTTAGTCAGAAGCCCATGGGCGTTGAGACCTACGTCCTCAGCGAGAAGGCCCTGGAAGAGGAGTCAGCCAAGCTCTCCCGGCAGGTCGTTACCCCCAAAGGCCTCTACGCCTCTGCAGCAGACCCCGCCGCGGCAGCCGTGGTCAAAGAGATGCTCCAATTCGCGGCACATCGCGATGCCCTGGGATTCGCCGAAGAAGTGCAGGGTAATCTTACCCGTTCGATGCGAACCACCGACAGGGGCGTCAAGTCGCTGCCTATCGTCATTCTGCGCGGTGCGGAGATGCCTGGTGTCGTTATCGAGGTTGGCTTCATCTCAAATCCCACTGAAGCACGCAACCTGAGCCGCTCGAAATACCAGGACATCGTTGCCCAGGCCATTGTCACCGCTATCATCCGGTATGACGCCACCCTCTCACGCAAGCGTTTGCCGGGGAAGGTGGCAGGCTCCACGGTCGGAAAGTAGCAAGATGGACCGAGAAACCTCTTGCGCCCTTTGCAGGTGGCGAGTGGCTGCACTCTACGCTTTGGCGGGGCTGGCCGGTCTGGTCGCCCTGCGCCCCATTTGGGATGTCGACATCTTCTGGCACATTGCCGCAGGTCGTTGGATCGTAGAGCACCGAGCCTTCCCCACAAAAGATATCTTCACCTTCGTCGAGCCAGCTCGTGACTGGGTGACTTTTCAATGGCTGTACGAGATCCTCTGCTACGCCGTAGATGACGCCTCCGGCCTCTTGGGCATCCGCGTCTTGCACGCCATACTGACCGCAATTTCTTTCTCCTCATTTGCGTGGTTTGTGGTTAGATATCTGACCGCTCGAAAGGTCAAAGAGAATGTGATCCTGCCTGTGGCGATGCTACTCCTCGCGCTTCTCTTTGCGCTTTACGCAGACCGGGTCCGAGCAAGACCCCACGTCTTCAATCTCCTCTTCTGGAGCCTGGCCCTTAATACTCTTTTGACTGCCCGCTCACGCCTCTGGGTGCGGGCCACATTGCTCACGTCAGTTGTCTTCCTGTGGAGCAATTTACATGCTGGCGGCTCCTTCATCTTCCTCGTGGTTCTCGCTGCCTGGCCCGTTTCCGGCTTCGCTGTGGCGCGTTGGGGTGGCAGGAGCCGCCGCTGGGCTGCGCCTGCGGATGCCTTACGGGATGGCGCCGTTCTGTGGGGTCTGGCCGTCACTGCCGCACTGCTCAGCCCTAACTGGCTAAGGGGTGTGGCGCAGGCCTACACCATGCTCGGTGGCAGCGAAGCCCTGATCGAAGAGTGGCTACCGTTCTGGCACTATTTTGCCATTGCCAGCAACCCCCTTCACCTGGTGGCTGGGGTTATGCCGCTGGTCGGGCTGGGCACTGTTGTAGTTGCCATGTTGCAAGGAAAGAGCGTGCGGCTTGAGGCACTCCTTTGCGCTTTGGGTCTTACGCTTCTCCCCTTTCGCTCAGCGAGATTCGTCTATTTCGTTGCCTTTTCCCTGGTCCTGCTCGTTCCTTATCTTGCCTTCTTGTGGTCGGCATTATCGCGGAGGTGGTGCATTCCGGCGACGATGCTCGTGAGCGCGCTCCTCCTCGCTACAACCATGGACTACCATTCAAGGGTCCAATTTGGTTCCTTCTCGGGGTATGTAAGTTCCTTTAGCCGAGATCTGGACGAACGCCGCTTCCCCGTGGAGTTCGACCCCCTGATTAGTGAGATGGCAGGGAGTAGTTTGGCGCCTCTGAAGGTGTTTTGCCAACCCAACTGGGGTGGCTATTTGCTCTATCAGCACTTCCCCAAAATCCGAGTGCTCGCCGACGGCCGCGGGAATCTCTCGGAGGATCTGGGTAACCGCTTGCACTTCATCTACCTCTATCGGCATGACTCGCGTTATGGGAAGGCTGTGGAGAAGATCTACACTGAGTCCGGGGCCGACCTGCTGGTCATGCAAAGCCCCATCGGACCCCGGGGATACGTACTGGCGGGTTGGCAAGCCATTGCTGGTTCAGCAAAGGGTAGGGTGCTGGTGCGAAAGTAGCTCTCAGCCGCGGCGTTCGGCACGCCATTGCTGATGCTTGGAAACGAAGGAAGGATGCTCCCACATGTCGATGGCAGCCTCTAGCAGGTCGAAGGCCTCATCCCAGTCGCCACGGAAGCGTACGAGATCGGCCTGCTTGACGAGAAACTCTGCGGCCCTCCTCACTCTCATGTCGCCCTGCTTCTCGAGGCGGTAGTCGCGCCGCTGGCGCTTTACAATGAGAAAATCATGGGATTCTTGCACCAGGGACATAATCCCCGTGCAAAGTTGCCCAGCCTCCTCTGAGTGCCGCGCCAGGGGCTGTTCAGGATCGTACTTCTTCCGGAAGCGGTTGAGCGCCGCTTCAATCTTGCGAGGGTGCGCGCCCCAATGGACCTCAAGTCGTTTGAAGTGGTCACCCGCTTGAAGGTGCCGGTGAATAACTTTCAACCGGTCTTCAATAGTCTCCTGCCCGGCCACAGTGCCGGCCTCGTCAAGCCAATTAATGAGGCCGAAGTGGTGGAGTAGGGTGATTAGGCGAGCCGTGCCGTGGCGAGTCAGCAGGCAGAGAGAATAGGCCTCATTCAGGCGGTTGGGGCCGTGGAACACGTGCTTCACGGCGTGACGCTGCTTGTCATCGAGATTGAGCACATCGATGGGAATGACATCGCTGTCGCGCACCTGCGCATATTTAAACTTGTAGGGCTCTAGGAGAGGCTCGAGATCAGCCAGATACTTACCGGCGAGCTGGGCGCGCACGAAGTCGACCAGAGTGCCAGCGAGATGGACTCGCATGGGGTCAAACTTCCGACCGAATTTGCGCTTCGCCACAAAATGGAAGGAGTAGGGGTCAGGGTGCTTCAATAGATCGAAGAAGATCTTCTGTTTGAGATCGCGCAGCACGCGCCCCATTACGTCCATCCCGATGGAGCGCTTCTCGTAAAGCGCAACGGGCAGCGTCTTGTCGAAGGCCTGGGCGTGTGCAATGGCCGCATCCAGGGGCTCTTGCTCAATGGCTTTTTCTTCCAGCAAGAAATCGCCGAAGTACTGGTCGAAAGTGGAGCCCATAGGTTCAATGCCGAGGAGCGTTCCCTTGCGCAAGAAGAGAATCGCTTCTTCATCACCCTGCTTCAGCGCCAACTGGCCGCTGACCTCATAGGAGGCCAGAACTGACAAGACGCGGTAGAGAGTGACATCTTCCGGCAGCGGCAGGCCGCTCTTCTTGTCCGGGAAGGAGAGTAATAGCCCCTCATCGGTGAATCCGCCTAACGTCTTGCCGCGTAACTCGGGAATAGCGGCCTTGAGGTCGGGGGCGCCAGCGGCTGATCGTGGCTTGCGTTCCGCGGCAGGAGAAGGGGGCGGGGCAGTGCTGGCCTGCGGCGCAGCAGGACCATCCGCACTAGCCGGAGGGGCTGCGGCTTCCGGCAGGGCCGCAGCAGGTTCTTCTGCACTAGCCGGAGGGGCTGCGGTTTCCGGCAGGGCCGCAGCAGGTTCTTCTGCACTAGCCGGAGGGGCTGCGGCTTTCGGCAGGGCAGCAGCAGGTTCTTCTGCACTCGCCGGAGGGGCTGCGGCTTCCGGCAGGGCCGCAGCAGGTTCTTCCGCACTCGCCGGAGGGGCTGCGGCTTTCGGCAGGGCCGCAGCAGGTTCTTCCGCACTCGCCGCAGGGGCTGCGGCTTCCGGCACAGCCGCTACAGGTTCTTCTGCACTAGCCGGAGGGGCTGCGGCCTCAGGAACGGCCGGAGCGGGATCATCTGCCTTGGCCGGGGCTGGCGCGCCGTCGATAGAGGGCGCTGCCGCGCTGTCCACTGGAGCAGGTATGGGAGCGGGGTCCAGAGCGCCATCAGCGTCCAGCGGTGTGGAGGCCCCGTCGAGGTCGATATAATCTGTCTCTGTGAACTCGCTGCTGTCTGGAGCAGGGGGGGCAGTAGTAGGCGCGCTGGGAGGCGGTGCCACTGGGACGAATTCCGCATCGGGAAGCGCCACCTCAGGGAGCGTCGCTGGAGCGTCGGCATTGGGTCCCGGCGCTGTTGGTTCCAAGGCGGCTACCTCGGGAGCTTGCTTGAAGATCGGGTCTTCAGGCGTCACAGTATCCGCTTCAGCTTCAACTTCAACGGCCGGTTCCGCGGAGGATTGAACTGCAGAATCCGATGTGCTCTCCGCTTCTGGCTCGGCTGAGCTCTCCCCGACGGGGGCCGAGATGGCCTCCCCGTTCGGCTCGGCAACCGGCGCCGAGCGGACAAACTCAGTCGAATCCTCGGCCTGAGGGTCCTTCATCGCGTATGAGGTGTGGCTCACGGCATCGTCAACACTATCTTGCCGGGCATCGCTCGCCCGCGCTGCCTCGGCCTGGTGGAGGAGCTTCCGGCTAATCTGGCGCGCCCGATTCAGATCGGCTGAACTCGCTGGCCGGACCCGCATGCCGACGAAAGGACCGCGCCAATAGAAAGGGGTGCCAATAACCTTCACAGACTCTTCGCTGCGGCTGTACTGTACTTCGAATTGAAGGTCTTTCTGGAGGCGAACAGTGAGGCGCGGTGCCACCATCAGCCACTGGCCGTCAGTGACCGCATCGAGCACCTCAATGTATGTGCTCAGTGATTCAGTCTTGACGACTCCATCGGCGTCGAGAATTGGGACCTGATTCTCCATCGTGTGCTTCCCTTTTGTTCCATATTCACTTTAGCAGCGCACAAGGGATGTTGCAACAGGAAGAAGAGGGCCTATAATCGAATCCCGAAAGGAGGGTTCGTTAGAGAATGGGAAAACCTCTCAAAACCCTGATTCTGGTGGTCCTTGTAGCCATCGGGTGTACTCGACCTCAGGGCGTTGACCAACATCCAGCGGAAGTCGCGGCGACACCGATCGAACCGGAATCGTGCGATTGTCCATCCTTTGACGCGGCCGCGGCGGAGGAGACTCTGGCAGGCGCAATTGAAGCGCTGGAGGCTCGTCTGGAGGCGCGCATTGAGAAGGAAGTCGCCAGTCGGGTAGATGCCGAACTAGCGCGGCGCCTCGCAGAAGCTGAGGAGGTGCCGGCTAAAGAGGTGCTACCGGTGGAGGAGGCGGTAGAGCCTGCCGTCGCCCTCCCGCCAATTGCTTCCAACGAAACGGCACCCTTTGATTCTGAGACTGTATGGCGGGTTACGCTCAGTGGTCAGGAGCCGCAAATAGGACCCAGATTTGCGCCCATAACCCTGGTTCTCTGGTCTTCCATCGATTGTGCCCTTTGCCGACAGCAGGCCGGAGTTCTCGACGAGGTTATAGAGCTCTATGGCGAGCGGATACGCCTGGTTTGGAAAAGCCATCCCGCACCCCAATCCGAGGCCGATGAGTTGGCCTCCCAGGCCGCCTGTGCAGCGCTTCGTCAGGACCGGTTCTGGGAGTACGTTGAGCGCTTTAGGGTTGTCAACGGTGAACCTCGCACGGCGTCGCTATTCGTCAAAATCGCCGGCCTCGTTGGCATGGACCCGGTGCGTTTCAGACGTGACATGGTCTCGGGAGCATGCCGACAACACCTCGATAGCGATCGTTCGATGGCTGCCGGAGTGGGGGTGGTGGCCGTGCCGACGCTGATCGTCAACGGTCGCAAGACCCCCGGGGTCGTCACTATGGAACTGCTGCAGGAGATGATATCCGAGGAACTCACCAAAGTTGCAGCCATGGAAGTAGACGGCGTGGCCCCAGAGCGTATCTACGACGACCTCGTGGCTGACGGCGAGGTACAAAGACCGCTGGGCGAGGAGTCTTATGCATTCAGCTCGGCCGCCACGGTAGTTGGGGCCGAGAACCCAGTCCATGTGCTCACGGTTTTCGGAGACTACGAATGTCCATACACGCGTGCGCTCTATCCCAACCTTGACATGCTCCTGGCCGCATTCCCAAAAGAGCTTGCCGTTGAGTACCGGCACTTTCCGATGCCTTACCACGGGGCCGCCCGGATGGCGGCGGAAGCAACCCAGGAGGCTGCCGCCCAGGGAGCTTTCCAGCGCTTCCATAAAGGCCTCTTGAAGATTCCCGGCGATTTCACCATGAAGCAATTGGAAAGGGTGACCAAGCGCTCCAAAATGGACCTCCCGAAGCTTCGCATCGCGCTCCGGGACGGGCGGCACGGGAACACCGTGGACGCGCACGTTGCAGAGGGGAAGAAGGCTGGCGTCTGGTCAACGCCCAGTATCTTCGTTGATGGGCACCGGTATCTCTCGCCTGACCGGAGCTTCGAGGCCCTGGAAGCGCTCCTCAAGGAGAGGTAGGCTTAGAGCTTCGTCAGCTCATATTCCAGCGAACCCAGACCCAGCCTCGCAGCATGGCGCAGCGTCGGCATGTAGTCGATATCGTGGACCGCTCTGAAGCGGTCATCAGGGACCTCAAGCTGCGGTCGGTCGGGGAAGCCGGCGAAGCCATTTACAAGGTCGATTGATGCCATATCGATGGCCACCGGGTCCCGGGAAGCAAGATAGCCGATGTCCGGTACGATTGGCGCATCAGACCAGGAGCAACAATCACAATCGGGTGTGATGTTCGTGAGGAAATTCACGTAGAGGCAGTGTTCTTCTTTTCCGGCGACCGCGGCCAGCGCGTACTCAGCGGTCTTCTCCTGCGTCGCGGTGAAAGTGCCGCCATCGTCGGCCCCCCAATCAATGGGAATGGCTTCGGCCGGGCAGACGACCAGACACTCGCCACATCCGGAACAGATATCATGATCGATTTGAGCGTGATTTTCTCCGGCGGAGGAACCAGTCATGGCAATGGCGTCAAAGGCACAGTGGTCTTTGCAAAGGCCACACGCGGTACAGCGAGCCGCATCGACGACGGGGCGAACGTCAGCGTGGAGCGATTGCTTTGCAGCGGCTGCAGAGCACCCCATCCCGAGGTTCTTCAGGGCCCCGCCAAAGCCAAAGACCATGTGTCCCTTTACGTGGGAAAGGACAACCATTGCGTCCGCTTCAACGATGGCCGAAGCGATGCGAGCGGTGGAGAGGTGAGTCCCTGCCACGAGAATGTCGCGATAGTCCATGCCCCGAAGACCGTCAGCGACAACTACCGGGGCCCCGAGCGTAGAATCGCAAAAACCGTTGAGTCGGGCCGTAGCAAGATTGTCGACGGTGTTGTGCCGGCTACCGCGATAGAGCGTATTGGTGTCGGTGACAAAGGGATGACCACCAGCTTCACGTACAACAGACACGAGATGCCGCACGAAGAAGGAGGGCACGAAATCGGCATTGCCACTCTCGCCCCAATGGACCTTCATCGCAGTGAGCGCGTCCTGAGGAATAATGGTCTCTATCCCAGCAGAGTCCAGCAAGCTGGCAATCCGTTTGAACTTGTTCCGCCGGGGCGTCCCGCGTGCTTGCGCAAAAAAGACCTTTGATGCCATCGATACCCTCGCATGACCCCCGTCAATTGTAGTGAGGAGCCGAGGTTGAGGTTGCGCGACCAGCCTACCTTTGTCAAGCTGCGAACATTACTCTGTAAGGAGAATGGGGTTGGCTCGACGAATGGCTAAGGGCGCGAATGATAACTCGTGTGCTCCCCGGGGAGGATGTCATGATTATGCGGCTTCAATCAACTGCTCTGGCCGGGCTACTGCTGATCACAGTGGCCTGCAGCAGTGAGTCTAGAGTAACCGACGATGCGGGAGATCTCTTCACAGCAGAGGTCAACGCAGATCTTACCAGTGAAGGTGTGGAGTCGGACCAACAGGAATCCGGCGACTCGTTGCCGGAGGCGGACAGTAGCGCTGAAGTTGTGGCAAAGGGCTGCTCGACAGACGGAGACTGCGCCTATCTTGAGCCGTATATGGGGCCTTGTGAATCGGTCTCATGTGAGCTGGCCAGCGGACTCTGCCAGGTTCTCGCTGAGCCCGACGGGCAAGAATGCGACGACGCTGATGCGTGCACGAGCGTGAACTATTGCATGGGGGGGGTCTGCGTCGCCGAAGGAGGGCTCGACTGCGACGACAACAATCCTTGCACACTCGATGATTGCAGCCCCGCCGATGGTTGTCTATACGTCCCCTATCCAGGTATTTGCGACGACGGCAATCTCTGCACCCCTGATGACCAGTGTGTTGACGGCATGTGCGAAGGTGGGGCCAGCCAGTGCGATTGTGTGACGGACGATGATTGCGCACCCCACGAGGACGGTGACTTGTGCAACGGGACACTGGTTTGCGAGGGCGATGGCAGTAGTTCCAGTTGCGTCCTGGACCCTGCCACCATCGTTACGTGCGACGGCGACACGGGCAACCAGTGCAGTTTCTACTCCTGTTTGCCAGAGAGTGGCAAATGCACCGTCGTCCCGGTCTCGGAGGGTGGTGCTTGCGATGACAATAATGCTTGCAGCTATGGGGACCACT
>CAZFVN010000091.1:4057-22060 GCA_964522395.1 uncultured Myxococcales bacterium | reverse complement strand
GTCGGCAGGGTAGTTGGGCAGATGTTCGGTCCTGGCTCAGGGCTGGTGTTGGTGTACTGACGGGCACTGCTGAAATATGCTAGACCACCACCGGGCACTCATTGTAAGGATTGAGCGGACCTTCATTATAGGCCTCGCGGGGGAAGGGAATGAACTCCGGGGCATAAAATGTCTGAACTACCTCGTCAGCCACGAAGCGCCCCTTACGGGTCAAAGAGAGGAACTCCTCGTCCTCCTCCACCAACCCAAAGTCCCGCAGCGCCTGCAGCTTCGCCGGAAGGACCCTCTCCAACGGCACCCCAGCCTGCCGAGCAAATGCCGATTTCAAAACATTACGATTCTTAAGGGGCAGAATCAAAGCCCACCGAATCTGGTCTTCGGGGGAACGAACGAGACCACGATTGAGCGGCAACCGCCCCTCTTCAACCGATCTGTAGTAGTCATCGAAAAACTGAGTATTGAGGACAAAACGGTCCCGCAAACTGCTAAAAGCCGTAAGCCCAAAGCCCACCTGGTCCCGCAACTTGCAGCACTGATTATCGGCGTAGTGAGAGAATATGTCCGGGTCCTTGGAGAAGACCCGATTGAGATTCTCGTGATAGCCGTGGTCGTTCAAAATGGCGTGGCCCAGTGCCTTCATGCGCATGGTCTCTTCGAAATCTGGGTAGACCTCCTGGCGCCGCTCCTTGTCACCTCGGACGGCCCCCTGTTTGTCGCCGTAGGCCATCACCTTAAGCCGATAGAGCTGGATCTCTTCGACTCCGAGTTGCACTGCCTGCTCCATCAAGTCTCCCCAGCTCTCCAGGGTCTGGCCGGCGTAACCGTAGATGAACTCCACATTGGTAATAAACCCCATTTCCAATGAGCGCTCGATTGAGGCAAGTGCCTCCTCCGTATTGTGCGTGCGACGCATGTGGCTAAGGGTATCGTCGTCCAATGCCTGGATACCGATGGTCAGGCGATCCACGCCAAACGAACGCATTATCTCCAGCCGCTCCCGGCCCACCTCCCCCAACATGGTGCCGGGGTCGAGGTCGTAGTTGTACTGGGTGCAGCGACTCATATCGGAGCGGGCCGCGAAACCCTCGAGATAGCGCCGCAATTGTGCGGGCGTCAGGTAGGTCGGAGTCCCCCCCCCCACGAGCACCGAACGGACCTCCATCTTCTCGATGCCCAGGCGAGCCATGTAGAGGTCCATTTCCCGTTCCAGGATGCCTAGGTAGTAGTCCTTTTCCTCGTGACGCTCACCGCACTTGATGGGGTAATGACAAAAGACACAGGCCTTTTCGCAAAAGGGAATGTGAACGTAGACATCCAGCAGTCCACCCCGAGGCATCAGGTAGGATTCAAAAAGCGGCTCCTCGGCGACGTCCGGATACATGGTAATGGGCGGATAGTGGACGGCCGGTAGGAAATCCCCGTCCCGAGGCAAGAGACCAGCCTTAATGAGCTCGGCGAGTTCATTCATCCGTTTGGCCACAAAGGTCTCGTGCAATTCCACGATCACTTCCCCCTACCCGAGTGTTATGAGGACAATGCCCCCAACCGCCACCAACGCGCCAGCCACCGCGTTCCAACGGACCTTCTCCCGTAGCAGCAACATGGCTAGTGGCAGCGCAAATAGTGGCTCTGCTGAGTTTAGAGTATTGGCAATGGCCACGTCGAGATGTTTGATGGCGATGTGGGAGAGCCAGAAGCCCCCGAGGGCCGTAACCGCAACCGCGAGAAGGACCTGCCCAATGAGACGGGGACGACGAAATGGCTCTATCCACGCCCCCAATTGGCCAGAAAACGTGCCCCACGCAGCGATGGCCGCGACACCGGCGACCATCCGCAAGGTAGTGGCCTCCAAGGCCCCAACATGCTCGATACCTCGCTTGGTCACAATGACACCGACAGACATGCAGAGCATCGCCAACAACCCGAAGATCAGGCCGCGTCCGGTGGTGCGCGGCTCATCCGATGCCTTTGGTTCCCACAGAGAGAGGCAGAGACCACCGATGGTCAAACCGATGCCCACGCCGACGACCGAGGAGATGCTCTCGCCGAGGAAGCCAAGAGCCAACAGTACGGTGAATACCTGGCCGACCAGAGTGAGGAGTATCAGCAGGTGCGCGCTCAGATGCTGCAACGCCTTGAAGAAGAAGACATCGCCGAGTGCAATACCCAGAACACCGCTCAGGGCGAGCAGGCCGGCGGCCTGCCAGGTCATGGCTCCGCTAGTGCCAACGACGACAAGAGCTGCCCCCAGCATCGCCAGGCTAAGTGCCCCCTTGACGAGGGTCAAAGCGGACGCGCTTACGTCCCGAACAAAAGACTTGTAGAGAATCGTGCCGATAGCCCAGCTTGCCGCAGAACCCAGCGCACAGACGATACCCACAAGATGCCAGTCCATCTTACTCTGTCCCCAACGGTTCAAGCGGTGTCGATTGCCACGTCAGCCCCGCACGCTCCAGGGTCTGAAAGAGACCCTCACGGGGCAGATAGCGACCCTTGCGATAAAGAACAAACTGCTCCTCCTGGCAGGCCGGCGTACCATCGTGAAGAGTGACCACATTGGCCCCAGCCATGAGGCCAAGGTACTGGCCGTCCGGACGGACCATTTCAAGGGCACTGGTTGCCGGTATCAACGCACCCGGGCAGAGGAGTCGCAAAAGCGCCATGAAATTAAGCGTCAAATCCGCGTCAGCAGGAGGCTCATGGGCATATCCAGAAACGTCGTTGGGCACAAAAGGCGCCGCGCTAACCATGGGAACATGGAGCGATTTCAGGAAGAGCAAATCCCCGGCGAGGTCATCAACCGTCTGTCCCGGCAGACCAGTGATATTGCCGGTGCTTACGGCAAAACCCAGGTCCTGCAGCAGATGGAGGTGCTCGATACGGTTCTCGAGGGTGTCCGAGGGCTTGCTGCGCGCATAGAGTTCGCTGCTTGATGACTCAATCTTCAACAGATAACGGTGGTCTCCCAGTCTGCGCAGCGATTCGTATTTGTCCCAGTCCAGGGATCCAAAAGCGAAGACCCAGGTGATCTCTGGATACTCAACAGTCGCTAAACTGAGGTCAGTGAGGAGACGATCAAAGTATGGGCTCGACCCGCACTCACCGGTCTGGACCATGATGACCCGTCGGCCAGCGGCATATAATTGCGAGATCTGATGCGCGAATTCCTCTGAGGAAAGGACGTAACGGGCGATGCCCGATTGACGAGCCATGCCACAATAGCGGCACTCCTGGTCACAAAGGTTGGCGTATTCGACCACACTTCTGGCCTCGGCGCGAGGACCAAAGGCTTGATCACGCGCACCACGCGCCGCGGCGAACAACTCAAGCTGTTGATCACCTCGCCATGAGAGAGCACTAATCAGTTCTTTTCGGTCCGAGAAGTTCAACATCTCGCCTGGTGGTTACATTCAGGTATCGGTTCCGGAGTCTCCAGCAACTCTGGACTAGAGATCATAGACCCGTTTCGCCACCCGTGCAACCGAGGGACTCGAAAATCCTGACAACAGGCGCTATTCTGGTTCAGCGATGGTCAGGAGAGCCATGAATCGAATATGGACATTACTCACGTTGCTACTGGTGGCATGGACCCCGCTGGAAGAGAGCAGTTTTGCCCACGACACACTGACTGCAGAAGGGATTTTGCCGCCAACAATCAAGGTGTACGATGTCAGCCGAGCTGGTTCATTTCGCTCGGTGAAGATGCGTCTGGACGGTTCGCACCGATTCGAATTGGACGAGTGGACCCTGCAGGAAATCCACGCCCGTCATCTCTCTTCCACCCGCGACCAGGTCTCGATTTGCCTCGCCATCGGCGAAAGCGAGTGTCATCCGCTCAACCATTACCTGCCCGAGTTTGGGCCGGTCCCAAAGCGACCTTGGGAGCGGGGCCAGAGTGGACCCCGGCCAGCGGCCATGCCGGTGGATTCCCCAGGCACGCAAACGGGGTTTCTCTCCAATCGCAGCGTTTACGTGAGTCAGGGTCACGGTTGGGCCTGGATAGTTACTCAGTGGTGGGAACGATGGGGGACGCAACGGGGAAACACCTGGGGCATTGTTGAGGATTTCGTCAACGCCGAAGCGATCAACCAGTACCTTGTTCACTACCTGCGCAATGCTGGTGCCACTCTCTTTACGGTACGCGAATCTGACATGCAAAGTGAGTGGGCAATTGTCGATGATAGCGACGGCCAGGCCCATCCTGACAACGGAATCTACGAAGAGAGCGGCGAATTCGACACCTCAACCGCGCCTGGATTTGGCAACTTCCAAATCCCCTACAAGAGCGGCACCAATCCCATGACGCTGGGCGAGAGTCGCTACGTCTACACAACGGCAACAGCGGATGCCTTCGCCCGCTGGACCCCTAACATTCCGTCCCGGGGTGACTACGCCGTTTACGTTTCCTACGCAGCTTCCGACAATCGCAGCCACAATGCCCGTTACGTCGTTCATCATGCCGGAGGGGAGACGACCTATTTCGTTGACCAGACTCGCCACGGAGGCACCTGGGTCCACCTCGGAATTCACCATTTCCCGGAGGGTCTAGACCCCGCCACCGGAAGCGTGGTGCTCCACTCCGATACGGACGAGGGTATTGGTGAAACCGTGGTCTCGGCTGACGCCGTCCGTTTCGGCGGCGGCTTGGGAGTTGTTTCGCGCGGTACCGGCACCGGCCTCGCCGATAGCCCAACATCTGGTCGCCCACGCTGGGAGGAATGCTCCCGCTACGCAGCTCAATTCAACGGTGCCCCGGAAGAGGTCTACGACTACAGTTCGGGTGACAACAAGGATGACGTCGGCACCCGCTCACGCTACGCGGCGTGGCAACACGAATCGGGGGAGGATGCGGTCTACGTCTCCTGGCATACCAACGCGCCCAACCCCGGGGTCGGTACGTCAACCTATGTCTACGGCCCCAACGAACCGAACGGGGACTACATCTTCACCGGTACCGAGGGTAGCGACGTCCTCGCCGAATTCCTCCACAATGAAGTGGTTCAGGACATTCGTAATGGCTACGATGAAGGGTGGACCGACCGGGGTATTCGTTCGGCCTGGTTCGGGGAACTGAATCCCTCCCATAACAACGAAATGCCAGCAGCCCTGGTCGAAGTTGCGTTCCACGATACCGAGTCCGACTGCCTGAAGCTCCAGGACCCAGAGTTCCGGCAACTCGTCGCCCGGGCTTTCTATCACGCCATCGTCAAATACTTCGCCTGGAAAGAGGGGACCGACCCCGTCTTCCTGCCGGAACCACCGACCGGCATCGCCGTCGAAACGACTGGACCAGGTTCGGCTCGCCTCAGTTGGCAAGCCTCCCCCGTCGATGGGATGGATCTTGGGGGCCACGCCGCCAACAACTACCGTATCTATCGCAGCCATGATGGACGCGCCTTTGACAGCGGTATCGATGTCGGCAACGTGGCGACCTGGGACATCTCAAACCTGGCCCCCTCTGAAACCCACTTCTTCCGGGTCACCGCGACCAACGCTGGTGGCGAGTCCTTTGCAACACCTGTGGTGGCCATTTTGCAAAACGAATTCGGACAGAAGGGAGCGTTGATAGTGGGGGCCTTCAACCGTCTGGACCGGCACGCTCAAGTGACTGAAGATCTCTCGGCCTGGGATCTGGCCATAGTCAACCGAATGCTCCTGCCGCAGATGAATCGATATGACTACATGATCGACCATGCCGTGTCCCTGGAAGCTCAGAATCTCCCCTTCGATTCGGCCTGGCACGATGCCGAACTCACCCTCGACCTGCTGCTCACCTACTCGCTTATTGACTGGTGGTGCGGAGAGGAATCGACCCGACTCGAGAGCCTCTCGAATGGGGAACAGGAATTGTTGGCCGCTTTCCTGGAGCAGGGTGGGAGAATTCTCCTTTCCGGGGCCGAAATAGGTTGGGACCTGGTCGAGAAGGGTTCCGCCTCTGACCAGGCCAATTTTGGGACTCTTTTTCAGGCCCAATATCTGGCAGACGATGCGGCAAGCTACTCAGTGGTTCTCCCGTCAGGCCTCTCCATCTCCCTGGACGATGGGACCCTGGGCACCTACAACGTCGACTACCCCGACGTAATTGGCCCCATCGGGCAAGCCACGGCAATTGGCCACTACGACGGCAATCCTGATCTACCCGCTGGCACAGCCTACCGCCTCGCCAACGGTGCCGGAGCAGTTCTTCTCGGTTTCCCCCTTGAAGCGGTTCGGCCGGCAGGAGCCCGAAGCGAACTGCTGGCAGAGCTGCTGGACCTGCTGGAAGTACTTCCACCAGTGCCCCCTGTTACGGTGGAAGAGCCGGTGGAGGAAGACATCGCCGGCCCGGTCGAGGAATCCGGCCGCAGCGATCTCGCCACGTCTATGGACCTCCAAATTGGTCTCGACGTCGTCGTGGAGGAGCCGCACCAATCTTCGGGAGGAGGCTGTCAGGCCGGCCCCCTCGGAGCACAACCTCCACTCTCGCTTCTGCTGGCACTCATTGCCTCCCTCCTTGTCGTCAGATTACGCAACGCGGCATTTTCCTGAAACTCCCCTTCACATTTGCGCCCACCCGCGTATGATATCGTGAGCGCCGCGACTGGGGCGGTGGCCTGACAGGATGGAGGAGAGCTAGAGATGCTACCGGACGAAGAATACACCTTTGTACCTTTTGAGTTGCTCACCGACTTCATGACCGATGCTTTTGCGGCCATCGGGGTGCCGCGCGACGATGCCGCGGTCTGTGCCGATGTGCTGATCGAGTCTGACATGCACGGTGTTGACTCTCATGGTATCGGGCGCTTCAAATCGATCTATTACGACCGCATCAAGGCCGGCATTCAACAGCCGGAGACGAAGCTTCAAATGCTCAAGGACGGGCCGACCACAGCAGTCTACGACGGCAACCACGGGATGGGGATGGTCATCTCCAATGTTGCCATGCAAACGGCCATTGACAAGGCCAAGGAATTCGGGCTGGGAATGACCGTTGTGCGCAATTCCACGCACTACGGCTATTGCGGCTACTACGCTCGCATGGCGACAAAGAACGGGATGATTGGAATTACCGGCACCAACGCCCGGCCCTCCATCGCACCCACCTTCGGGGTCGAAAACATGCTGGGCACCAATCCGCTGGTCTTCGGCATTCCCACGGACGAGGACTTTCCATTTGTCATCGACTGCGCTACCTCAGTTTCGCAACGGGGCAAGATCGAGGTCTATGACCGCTCCGACAAGGACCTGCCGGAAGGCTGGGTCATCGACGAAAGCGGAACCTACCGCACCGACACAAAGCAGATTCTGGTTGATCTTGTAAAGGGTTCGGCCGCGCTAGTGCCTCTGGGTGGCATTGGCGAAACCACCGCCGGTCATAAGGGCTACGGCTACGCCGCGGTCGTGGAAATCCTCTCCGCAGCACTTCAAGATGGTGCCTATCTCAAGGGACTCCTGGGATTCGACGAAGAGGGCAACCGGCAGCCCTATGCCCTGGGCCATTTCTTCATCGCCATCAACGTTGAAGCCTTCATCGAATTGGCCCGTTTCAAGACCATTTCCGGGGCTATCTGCCGCGCCTTGCGAGCCTCCAACAAAGCTCCGGGCCAGGAGCGCATCTGGACCGCCGGCGAAAAAGAGCACGATGCCTGGCAAGCCCGCAAAGAAAATGGCGCACCGGTCAACAAGACTCTGCAAAAACAGATTGAAGTGGTGCGGGAAGAGACCGGATTGACGCACTATCGTTTCCCTTTTGATGGGTAGGTTTTGTTGGCTGGTAGTTGTCACTCGGCCCATTTGGTGCGGGCCCCGAAGAGGAGTTATTCGACATGGAGGAGGTGAAGCCAGACCTGGCTGATACCTTCGAAACCTACCAGGCGACCCGGACTACTGTCCTGACTCAAGCCAATGCCAGGACTGCATCAACCTCGAAACAGGCGAGGAGGCACACTGCCCAAACGGTCCACCGGACGGCATGATCCTGAACCTCTGCACTCAGGATATCTGCGACGACGGACTCTGCATAAACCTGGAAATGAGTTGTGACGACGGCGACGATTGTACCGTAGACATTTGTGAACCTGAATCTGGGTTCTGTACTAACTGGGCCCCCGACCCTGACTGCGGACCGCATTACTGCTGGGGTGCCACCGAGGAGGAGGCGGCCGGCAAGTGCTTCGACAACAATTTGTGCACCCTGGATTCATGCGAGATCGACGACGAGTTCATTCCTGAGCAATCGCCGGACCTTCCCTACTTCGACCCCAGTTGTACCGAAGAGCACCCAGATTGGCCCGACTGCGACCCGATACCGCCGGGGGTGTATGTCTGCTCCAATTTGGACAAAATAGAGGCCGGCCTGTGCGACGACTTTGAGCCCTGCACGATAGATTCGTGTGAGCCGGAATTGGGGTGTCAGCATGAGGTAGATTGGAAGGCTTGGGAGTGCGCCTGCTACTGCGCCGACGCCACGGACTGCGCAGACAACGACCCTTGCACAATAGAAGCCTGCGACTACGAAACTTGTCAATGCACTTATGAGCAAGTTGACTGCGATGACGCAGACCCGTGTACCTCCGACGCGTGCTTTCCTGAAACCGGATGCAAGCACGTGGAGATAGACGATTGCAACTGGCCATGTGACCCCGCGGATTGCGACGACGGTGATCTCTGCACCGACGCCTTCTGTGATTTCTCTGGCCTGTGTACGAATTATCCGCTTGCGTGCGATATGGGTGCATGCTGTGTGGATGGTGGCTTCTGCAATTCCGACGATGGCAAATGCGAATGCGTCCTCGTCGAATGCGATGACGAGGTTCCGTGTACAGCCGATTGGTGCGACGATGATCTCGGGTGCGTGGCCGAGCCAGATGATTCGTTACCTTGTGACGACGGTGATCCGGAGACGGAGAATGTGTGTGTGGATGGGGTTTGTGTTGTGGTGTAGGAGGCAGGGTCTGACGTGTGACGTAGTATTTGTCCGATTTCACCAGGAAGCGCCAGTTCGAATCCGAGCCCGATGGGCAAACTGGTGCACTGCCACTGCCATGACTGGTAGGGCTTCGTCGAGATTCCTTCGTCGGCCCCATGGGCCTCCTCAGTCAGCAGTCAGTGCGAACCGTTGATGAATGGGTGGCGACTGGCGTACCGCGGAGGAATGGTCGATTCGAATTGATTGGTGACCGGAGGAGCCGGGCGACGCTTTCGTTGCCGGCGACAGAGGGAATCACGACGAAGCCTTATCAGTCTTGGATTTGCCGTAGCACCGACGGTGCGCTGGATGCTGGAATTCGCCTCCGCACTGCACGGCGAAGTCGGACCCACACTGCGTCAGACTCGCGCCGAACCACCAACCCTACCCCCAACTAACTACATACTCCCCAAGCTCCGGCACTGCGATACATGGATTCGCATCCCGCCACTTGCCGGGCAGCTTGAGCGAATGGGCGGCAGTTTCGAAATGACACATGGCGATGCCCATGTCGATCTTCTGTAGGTCGGCGGCCTTTACCAGCCTTGCGTAACCCGGGGTCCGGATGAGGAAGAGATGCCAGCCGTCATCACGACGGACGATTCGCCACGGCTGTTTGTTGGATGCGGACGGACCTCGACGGACGGCCTCAAGCACTTCGGCATAAAGACCGGACTCGCTCTTCGTCAGTGGTTTATCAAACCCCTGGTCGAAGAAGAGCTGGTCGAAGGGAACTCGAGCATCAGATTTGGCCCCCCAGCGCACCAGTCGCTCCACAGTTGCTCGCTTCTGGGCAGGATGTCCCAGGGGAGTAACGGCGGGCACATAGTCGTCACTGCCCAACTCAAGTATCTTGGCATATTCCTTGCGCGAGAATGTGCCCCCCATCCAGCAGGTACCCAGACCCAGTGCCGTCATCTCGAGGATTATCCGCTCCAGCGCGTAGCCATAATCGACATCCGAATTCGCGGCACTGGCTACCGCCCCGGCGATGAAATAGCGCGCCCCTCTGATGAACCCGTATGTGCCGAGTTTTACCCGGGCATCGGCTTGCGCCATCGCTTTCTCGATGAGCTTGAATCGGGGAGTCTGCCCGAAGAATCCGGGAGGCACTTTGCGCAGGACCTCGGCGATTCGCGTACGCATCCCGGTGGAAAGTTCTTCGGCACCATAGTTGCGCACAGACACACGCTTTTGAATCACGTCGAGCATGAACAAACCTCCGGAGCACTCGGACACGATTTCGCCACGGTAGCCGAGCGATGACGATTTGTCTATGATGGGAACCATACGGCCACCGTTGTGCCGGTACCCACGGAGTAGAATGATGAAGCGATATCTAATTCTCTGCACCCTGCTGGCTGCTTGCAGCAGCAATGGCGAGACCGTCAATCAGGATCCAGACAGTGCCCGCGTGGCAGACAATCTAGACGGCACCTCGTTGGCGGATTTCCAACCCGCCCCGGACATTGCCATCTCGCCTGAGTCAATTGAAGAGGATGTCGGCCTGGACCTCAACTTCGATTTGCCCCCCGATGGTTCTTCCGACGCATTCTTGCCTGGCTGCGACCCCGGGGAAGGTTGCTTTCTCGACCCTTGCAGTGAAAACGCCGACTGCCTTTCGGGTTGGTGCGTAGAACATCTAGGGGACTCCGTCTGCACCCAGGTTTGCCAGGAAGAGTGCCCCCCCGGTTGGTCCTGCAAACTGTTAGGTGGCGGCGGCCCAGACCCGGTCTATGCCTGCGTTTCCGACGTTTCCAACCTCTGCAAGCCGTGCTCAGACAGCGGCGATTGCAAATCCCCCGGTGCGCAGGAGGATCTCTGCATCGACTACGATGCCGAAGGCTCCTTTTGCGGTGGCACCTGCACTACTTCCGACGACTGCCCCTGGGGATTTTCGTGTCTAACGACAGTCACAGTCGATGGCATCGACACCTTACAGTGCGTAGCGGAGGCGGGGGTCTGTCCTTGCAGCGCCAAGTCAGCGAACCTGGGACTCTGGACCCCATGCGGAGCCGAAAATGAATTCGGGGAGTGCAGCGGCAAGCGAGTCTGCACTGCAGATGGCCTCTCCCAGTGCGATGCCCCGCTGGCGATGGCAGAACTCTGCAATGGTCTTGACGATGATTGCGACGGCGACGTGGACGAACCGACAGCCGAAGGGGGCAACCTCATAAATCTCTGCAACGACGACAATCCATGCTCAGTGGATACCTGCCTCGGCCCCGATGGCTGTCAGCAGGTGGACCTTGAGGCTGGAGAGTGCATCGACGGTGACGCTTGCACCATTGGTGACCACTGCCAGGAGGGACAGTGTATCGGTACTCCCATCGATTGCGACGACAACGATCCTTGCACTGACGATTCGTGTGACGGCTTGGGCGGTTGTCTCTATGAAAACAACAGCGCCGACTGTGACGACGGCAACGAGTGCACCGTGGCCGACGAATGTGACCAAGGTGAGTGCCTCGGGTTTGCCCTGGAGTGCGATTGCAAGAGCGATGCTGACTGCGCTCAGTTTGAAGATGACGACCTCTGCAACGGGACCCTCTATTGCGACACCGCGACCCTTCCCTATCAGTGCCGGGTAGCCGCTGAAACGGTGGTGGCCTGTCCGCCCTTTGAGGGCGAATCTGCGAAGTGCAATGAGGCCACCTGCAACCAACTGACGGGAGAGTGCGAGGCCCTCGCTTCGCCAAATGGAAAGCTCTGCGATGACGGCAACGGCTGCACCGTCGCAGCGAGCTGCCTTGAAGGGCAGTGCCAGGGTGGCCAGCAGGTGAACTGCAACGACGGCAATTCCTGCACGGATGATGGCTGTGACGAGGCGGACGGATGCACCAATACTCCCAACACCGCTTCCTGCGAAGACGGGGACGTCTGCACCGCGGGAGACACCTGCGAAGAGGGGATATGCAAGGCTGGGAAGGCGGTTGACTGCAACGATTCCAGCCCCTGCACCATAGATTCTTGTGAGCCTGCGAGCGGTTGCTTGCACGCACCGAGTGCAGGAGCGTGCAACGACGGCAACGCGTGCACCGATGGAGACCATTGTGACGGGGGAGAGTGCACCTTCGATACGCTCGTCGTTTGTGATGACAACAACTTCTGCACCACAGATTCGTGTGATCCCGGCGGCGGGTGTGCCTACAAACTGAACAGCGCCCCCTGCGATGACAGCGACCTTTGTACCACCGGTGATCACTGCCACCTCGGGGAATGCATCGGCAGCGGATACCTTCCCTGTGACGATGGAAATCCCTGTACCGACGATGCTTGTGAAGCTGAGAGTGGGTGCGGCTTCACACCAAACAGCGACCCATGTAGCGACGGTACCGACTGCACGGTGGGCGACCAGTGCAGCAACGGTTGGTGCCTGCCCGGTCCAACCCTGGACTGCAACGACGAAAACCCATGCACCGATGACTCCTGCGACCCCGTTGACGGATGCGTCAATGTCAACAATGTGGCGGCATGCAGCGACGACAATGCCTGCACAGATGGGGACCTCTGCAGCAACGGTTCCTGCGGCTCCGGACCAGCCCTGGATTGCGATGATGATTCGCCCTGCACCGCTGACTCCTGCGACGCGGCGGTGGGCTGCACCAATGTTCCGCTGGCCGGGGAGTGTGACGACGGCGACGAGTGCACCGACGGCGATACCTGTGCTCAGGGAGTCTGCGTGCCCGGAGCCCCGGTGACCTGCAACGACGGCAACGGATGCACCGACGACAGTTGTGCCCCCAACTCCGGGTGCCTCTTCGTTCCAAACATTCTGGAATGCTCCGACGATAGTGCCTGCACCATCGGTGACAAATGTGGAGGCGGACTCTGCCTGCCTGGAGAGGTGCTCGACTGTAATGACGACAATCCATGCACCGACGATTCCTGCATTGCCGAAAGCGGCTGCTCCAACGTCAATCTACAAGACGGGCTCGACTGCGGTCAGGAAATGGTCTGCGTCAACGGAGAATGCACCAATTGTGGACAGCTTAACGGCAGCACGACCTTCAACTACACCGGCAACAAGCAAACATTCGTCGTCCCAGCCTGCATCACCGAAGTTACAGTGACGGCATCTGGTGCAGAAGCTGGAAAAGGCGTGAAGGGAGCTGCCGGCAAGGGCGGTAGAATCGTCGCAACGATCGCAGTAACTCCCGGTGAAACGCTGTCGGTCTACGTCGGTAACACCGGCGCGCCTGGCAGCGGTGCCAGTGGCGGAACGGGCGGTTACAACGGCGGCGGCAACGGAGCCGGCTACAGCAACACCTGCTATACCGGCGGCGGTGGCGGCGGTGCCTCAGATGTACGTCAGGGAGGCGACGGCCTCTCGCATCGTGTAGTAGTTGCAGGTGGAGGTGGCGGAGGCGGAGGCGATCCAGCGACCTGCCACGCGTCGTGGGGCGGTGGTGGCGGCGGCCTCACCGGCCAGGACGGCCAGCACAGCATCAGTGGAGGAATTGACTCCAACGGCAAAGGCGGAACCCAGACGGATGGAGGAGCTGGGGGCAACTGGAACGATGGCCACAACGGTGGATGGGGCGTGGGCGGTAACGGTGGCAACGCTGGCGGCGGTGGTGGCGGAGGCTACTACGGCGGCGGTGGCGGCGGACATGGTGGAGCAGGCGGCGGCAGCAGCTACACCGCACCAGGCGCCTCAGATGTCTCTCATCTACAGGGAGTACAGAGCAACAACGGGCAGGTAGTTATTTCGTGGTAGAGCCAGGTTACAGTAGAGGCGAAGGGAGCGTGGAGGGACACGCCTCGGGACCACTTCCCACTGCCAGAGTGCCTCGCGACTCTGGCAATAGCGGACCACGTAGCAACTACATTATTGGGGGCTTCCCGGAAGCAGAGCGACCGGAGCAAATGTGATCGACAAGTCGGAATTGAGATGTGGCCGTGGTAAGTCCAGTTGGCTTCCCGGACCTATTTGCCCTTGAGCAACTCAGCCTGCTCGACGATCTTCAGGAATTCCTGGCGGTAACCTTCTTTGTCATCACCCTTGGCTGCCTTACCAAGATTCTTGATCAACTTCCAGGTCGTCTTGCCCTTGAATTTTGAGCCCCGCAGCTCCATCGCAAACATGGCAACGGCTGCCGACCAGCGGAAATTCTCTGAACTCTTGGAAAGGGTAACCGGTTCATCTTCTACCGGCTCTTCCAGCAACGTCGACTTGTCACCATCGGGCTTCTTGTAACGCAGTTTCACAGTCATGACCTCGTCACTTCCGGAGGCCGCCGCGGACTTCATGGTCTTCTGGTATTTCAGCTTGTCGACGCCCGGAACTTCCTCATCGGAACCCGCCAGGATCAATTCATAAAGAGCTGTCACGGTATGACCTGCTCCAAGTTCGCCTGCGTCCTTCTTGTCATCGTTGAAGTCCTCGTTGGCCAGTTTGCGATTCTCATATCCGACCAGCCGGTAAGCCTTGACCTTGGCAGGGTTGAACTCCACCTGGATCTTCACGTCTTTGGCGATTGTGAAAAGGGTCCCGCCCATCTCGGTGACCAACACCTTCTTCGCCTCTAGGATGGAATCGATGTAGGCAGCATTGCCATTGCCCTTGTCGGCCAGCTTCTCCATCTTGGAGTCCTTGTAATTTCCCATGCCAAATCCGAGGATCGTCAGGAATACTCCGTCCTTCCGCTTCTCTTCGATGAGCCGGGTCATTTCGCCATCACTGGAGGCACCGACGTTGAAATCGCCATCGGTAGCCAGGATGATACGGTTGTTGCCGCCCTTGATGAAATTCTCCAAGGCGATCTTGTAGGCCAGTTTGATACCTGCCCCGCCGGCGGTTGAACCTCCAGCAGAGAGCGAATCCAGCGCGGCGATAATCTTGTCGCCGCTATCAGCCGATGTGGACGGCAGCACGAGACCCGCGGCACCGGCATAAACCACAATCGCGACCCGGTCTTTGGACCGCATATTCCGAACCAGCAGTTTCAGTGCGGCCTTGAGCAGCGGCAATTTATGGGGACTGTTCATGGAGCCGGAGACATCGAGCAGGAAGACGAAGTTGCTGTTCGGCAACTTGGAAAGGTCGATCTTCTTGCCCTGCAGCCCGATATGCACCAGCTTGTGGTCTCGATTCCACGGGCAATCTGAGAGTTCGGTATTCACGGAGAAGGGGTGTTTGCCGTCGGCATCAGGGTAATCATAGTTAAAGTAATTGATGAACTCTTCCAGTCGAACAGCATCAGCAGGCGGCAGACTGTTTTGCTTCGTAATGTACCGACGAGTATTCGCATACGATGCCGTATCCACGTCAATGCTGAATGTAGAGAGCGGGTTTTGCATCACACCCAGGAATTCGTTCTCATAGATGCGGTCGTAGGATTCGGTGTTGTGGCTGACGACCGTACCATCTGGGCGGGGCGACGGCGAAGGTGGTCTCATTGCTGGAGCGATCATGCCGGCCCCCTTCATCTTGTGGCGCTTCCCCCGAATTCGGCGGCTATCCTTCTTCGCTTCAGCCGGTGGTGCCATCACCTCCTCTGCCTCTTTGTCCTCAGCTTTCGCAACGGCCTTCTTGCCCAATTTGAAATTCACCACTTTGGTACCGGTCCCGAGGGTAACACCCTTACGAGACACAGTTCCGTAGCCCGATTTGCTGCATCTGATAGTATAGGACCCACTGGCGATCCCGTTCACCCTGTAGAATCCCTTGCCATCCGACACGGCGCTCAGCCCGGCCTTCACGACGAGCACCCTGGCCCCTTTGATGCCCTTGCCGGTAGTATCGGTAACCTGGCCCTTGAGGACCCCGGCCTTGGCGTCGAACCAACCAGCGTCGGCCACCGAACTGAAGAGAAAGAGAACTGCCGTAAGCATTAGTGCCACTCTAGAAATACGCATGGTCTTCATGGTCTCGCCTCCTTCACAAGCGATGAGTGAGTTGCGTCCGAATCGTCAATCAGGGGCCCCGCATACGACACCTTCTGCGGAGGGTTTGAAAAAAGATTGGTGGTCCGCCCGGATGGGCAGATGAAGTTGGTTGCTGTGGGCATCGCAGCCATCGTACAACTGGTGAAAGAGGGTTGCAAGGGAGTTGAAAAGGTGGTGGGCTAGAGTCGTATTCCACCTGCTCTGCGGGACCTGATGAAACGCTGCTGGTCAACTTCAGAGAGGGCCAGAAAGTCGTCGCAAATAGCCAACAACCGGGGCATGTCTGCAGGCAGATCGCCACGAATGTCCATCAGCAGATTGAGCATATGATCCGATTCGATGCGACACTCAATACCACCCAGGGCCGCCAGGAAGGTCCGGATCTCCTTGACCTTGGCAACATCGTCCAACTCGTGATAGCGGCCCTCATCACGAAGTTGAGCCAGCGGCGTACCACGAATGACCGCGGTGGTACGCAGGCGGATGAAGTGGGGACGAATTTCCTTGAGCGCCGAGGCCGAATCCAGTGCGTGATTCTCTGACAGCGCAGCCCCGCCGAGTCCGGGCATCCAGTACTCGGATATCTGGAAGCCGGCCTCAACGGCCCGCTGGCCACCCTCGATTTGCTGAGCACGGGTGGTACCCTTGTTGACCATCGCAAGCACCTCGTCGCAGCCCGACTCAAAGCCGATATGAACGCGGTCAAGTCCGGCGACTCGCAATCGTCGCAGATCTTCTACCTTGCGGTGGGCCAGGGTGTGGGAGCGGGCGTACGTAGTGATCCTGTCAACCATAGGGAAACGCTCCCGAATGGCCGACAGAATGGCTTCCAGTTGGTCGGGGGGAGTGAGCAGAGCATTGGCATCCTGAAGAAAAACCGTGCGGACTCCGGCACCGAAATAGCCGAGCATGGCATCGAGGTCGGTTACCACCTCCTCAACGGTCCGCAACGAGAAGCGTTCGCCACGATAAACTGAGCAGAATCCGCAGCGGTTCCAGGGACAATTGCGAGAGACGCGCACCAGCATGCTATGCGCTTCTGATGGCGGGCGAATGGGACCCTGTTCAAATGGCCACATGGGGAATCCTCCTTGCCACAAGCTATGCCGCTACCGCTTATGCGTCAAGTGCTGGTGCCCAACCACACATTGCCGCTATAGTTGACCGATGGAGGTTGCTATGATGCCCAGCGAGCGAGCTGCCGGTCTACTCTCCCAACTGAAAGACGTCGCGACGGAGCAACGCCGAACCGGCATGCAGAACTATTTCACTACCGAGCAAGACATCCTCGGGGTCACTACACCCGACTTGCGCACCATCGGGAAGGCCGCGAAGAAAGTGCTGAAATCTGCCGAAGCTCCCCACGTGTTGGCAGTGGGCCTTGAGTTGGTGCGCGAGGGCTCATTGGAGGCACGGCAACTCGGATACGAATTGGTGGCTGGACACAAGCCAACGATGGAATCGCTGACCGTGAAGCAACTTGAGCAACTGGGCAAGGGGAACGATAACTGGGCCTCTGTCGACGTCTTCTCCTGCATGATCACGGGCATCCTGTGGCTACGCGGTCAGTTGGACGATGCGGTGTTCGAGAAATGGGTCCATTCGGACAATCTCTGGTGGCGCCGCACCGCAGTAGTGAGCACGACGCCCCTCAATCAAAAGAGCAAGGGTGGCACCGGTGATTTCAAGCGGACGTTAGCCATGGTCGGCCCGGTGCAGCACGAAAAGCACCCCATGATCTGGAAGGCCGTATCCTGGGCGCTGCGCGGCCTGGTACAATGGGACAAAGATCGGGTGGCCGCATACGTTGATGCGCATGAGGATCTGCTGCACGCATCGGTGAAGCGTGAGGTGCGGAAGAAGATTGCGACTGGGGTGAAGAATCCACGATGACGGAGTTTGACGTTGTATTTGGTCCGACTTCGCCGGGGAACACTACGTCAAATCCCAGCATGGAGGGTGAACATATACCCTGGCACTGCCAAGACTGGTGGGGCTTCGTCGTGATTCCCTCCGGGGCCGGCGACGAAAGCGTCGCCTGACCCCTCCGGTCACCATCACATCACACCACCCACGCCCCGGCAGCAACATCCGCACAACCCGCCACAACTACGCATCGAACTCAACACACACTCACGAGCCCCATCGGCCCGACGAAGGAATCC
>CAZFVN010000091.1:3643-4047 GCA_964522395.1 uncultured Myxococcales bacterium | reverse complement strand
GAGGGCACTCCCACCCCGGCGGGGGCGGAGACGGGAGACCCCCCGCGCCCGGGCAGCACACAGCACACCACCCACGCCGCGGCAGCGGCATCCACACCACCCACGCCCCGGCAGCATGATCCGCACTACCCGACACATCTACGGTTCGCACTGATCACTGACTGAGGAGGCCCATCGGGCCGACGAAGGAATCACGACGAAGCCCCACCAGTCTCGGAATAGCCGCCACACAAGCAGGGGCCAACATGCTGGGATTCACCGCCGCACTGCCCGGCGAAGTCGGACCAAATACTACGTCAACCGTCAATTACACCACCCAGGCGCACCACCCACTAGCCCCACCCTGCACACTCATGGTACAATTGGCCGTTACAACAACCGCGACTATGGAGGCCCGCATGTTC
>CAZFVN010000091.1:0-3633 GCA_964522395.1 uncultured Myxococcales bacterium | reverse complement strand
TTAGCGCTGGTCTCGCTGTTTGTTTGCGCCCATCTCCTCGCGAGTTGCGGCAACGATGGACCGGAGGGTGACGATATCTGGACAGCACCTGTTGACGTCAAATCAAGTCTTCTCGATATGACCATGGACGTCCGAGTTGCGACCGAAGATGTTGATGTTTGGATTCCATTGGATACCGACATGGACAACCGTGCAGTTGAGCTGCCCGACTCCAGGGACGCTGAATTACCTCCCGAGCACCCCACTTGCGAGGCAGGCGATGTCAAGTGCAAATACAACAACAAGGCAGAGTTGTGGTGCGTCGAGGGCCCCAATGGCCTCTGGCATTGGGATGAGCCTAAGCAGTGTGCAGACTCATTGGAGTGCAAGGAAGGGGCTGGCTGCACGTGCGAATTTGGGAGCTGCGACGGTACCGAGGCCCTTTCCGAGTGTGGCGGCAAGACACTTGGGTCCTGCGAGACCTGGACCTGCAGCGACAACTGCTGCCAGGTCGAGTTGCTTCCTCCTCCGAGCTGTTGCAATACCGGCTCCGATTGCCAGGATTGCTTATACCCTGACGACAACGACGAGCGCTTCCCCTGCCCCGGCGAAATCCCCGAGGGCGCCCAGCCCGACCTGTGCACCCAGGATATTTGTGGCTTCAACGAGTGTTCGTACGCGGACAAGATTTGTGATGATGGGGATATCCTGACGTTGGATTCCTGCGATCCTGAGACGGGAAGTTGCTTGAACATGCCCGACCCATACCAGGCCCCGAACTATTATTGCTGGGGCGCGACCATGGAAGAAGCGCAGGGAAAGTGCTTTGACAACGACCTTTGCACTTTGGAACACTGCGACTTCGGCGACGAATTCGAACCGTACGTTGGCAATGACCTTCCCGATTTCGATCCCTTCTGCAGTGAAGACCACCCCGACTGGCCCAACTGCGTTCCAAAACCGTCAAATATCTATCTGTGCAAGAGTGAGGACAAGGTCACCGCCGGAGCCTGCGACGACTTTGACCCATGCACGATCGACTCCTGCGACTCGGCAACCGGTTGCACCCACGGGTTCGACTTTGATTCCGCGGCTTGCTGGTGCGATGAGGATGCCGACTGCGAAGATGAAAACGCTTGTACTGTTGAGTACTGCAATTTGGTTTGGGATGTCTGCGTCTACCCGCAACTCGATTGCTTCGACACCAATCCATGCACAGATGATACCTGCTCACCGGACGAGGGATGCACTATTGAACCGGATCCATGGTGTGATGGTTCTTGCGAAGGTAGCTCAATCTGCCTCACGGACGACCCGGATCAATGCGACGATGCAAACGCATGCACGATCGATTTCTGCGAATTTGAGCCAAACATAGAATTCGGCTGTTGCAAGTCAATAGAAATGGTCTGCGACGACGGCGTCCCGGAGACAGAGGAGATTTGCGTTGATGGGGCGTGTGTTGAGGTGTAGGGCGCGGTGACGGCGTTTGACGTGGTATTTGGTCCGACTTAGCTGGAGAGCACTACGTCAAATCCCCGCATGAAGGGTAAACAGGTGCCACGGCAGCACCACCCGCGCCCACCACCCCATTTCCGATTGGTGACCCGCTACCACCTATGCTAGACTCACCGCGTCATTCGGGAGGTCGTTATGGACATGCTCTTTTCACCGCTTCGCATAAACTCTATCGAGATCCCGAATCGGGTCGTAATGCCGGCCTTTGGCCTCAAGTACACATCCATCAACCGCAAGCCCAACGACCGGCTCATTGATTTCTATGAGGCCCGGGCAAAGGGCGGCTGCGGGCTCATTATCATTGGCGGCGTAGGCATCGACCTGGTGGGCGGTGGATTGATGTTGCCTTCCATCGATTCAGATGAGTTTATCGAGCCGTGGCGCCGCATGTCCGACGCATTGCACAAGCACGGTTCCAAATTCTTTATTCAACTCTTCCACGCCGGCCGATACATGCATCGGATGATGGCCCGCGGGGAGGTAGCCGTTGCCCCATCGGCAGTTCCATCGAAGTACACCAGGGAAACTCCCCGCGCCCTGGAGCATCACGAGATCGCCGAGGTGCAGGATAGATTTGCCGCTGCGGCAGGACGGGCCAAAGAGGCCGGGGCCGACGGCGTGGAGATTATATCGTCTGCGGGCTACCTCATCTGCCAGTTCCTCTCGCCAGTGACCAATTTACGGGAAGACGAATATGGTGGCTCCTTTGAAAACCGCTGCCGCTTCGGCGTGGAAGTTCTCGAAAAGGTACGTGCGAAAGTGGGGCCCGACTACCCGGTAACCATGCGCATCTCAGGGAGCGACTTCATCGCTGGCAGCAATACTAATGCGGATATGGTCAAGATATGTCAGCGCTTCGAAGCTGCCGGTGCCGATGGCTTCAATATCACCGGTGGCTGGCACGAGACGCGCATCCCCCAACTGCCGACTCTGGTGCCACGTGGTGCCTTTTCGTATCTGGCATCGGAAATTCGCAAAGGCGTGAAGGTACCGGTCTATGCCTCCAACCGAATCGTCGAACCGCAACAGGCCGAGGAGCTACTGCGTGACGGCGTCTGCGACATGGTCTGTGTCGGGCGGGCGCAAATCGCCGACCCGGAGTGGACCAATAAGGCACGCTCCAATCGGGGCAATGAGATTCGCCCCTGCGTCGCCTGCCTGCAAGGCTGCATGGAGCGTCTATTTCGCGTGCGTGACGTCCAGTGCCTTTGCAATCCTCAGGCAGGATTTGAAGCGGTGCGAGGGATAGAGCCGAGCGAATCTCCCAGGAAGGTAATGATCATCGGCGCCGGACCCGCCGGACTTGAAGCAGCACTCACCGCTCACGCCCGGGGCCACGACGTGCATCTCTTTGATGCCGCGCCAGCGGTGGGAGGGCAGCTACCCCTGGCCGCCGCCCCACCCGGCCGGGAGGACTTCCAATCCCTGCTGCGGTTCTATGAGAATGAGTTGCTGCGCCTCGACATCAACGTCTCCCTCGGCCGGCCGGTAGGCGTGGCGATGGTTCAGAAACTGGCCCCCGATGTGGTGCTTCTAGCCACCGGTTCCAAACAGACCCGTCCGCCCATTGAGGGCATTGATCTGCCACACGTTGTGATGGCATGGGATGTCCTGGTGAAACGGGTACCCGTTGGACAAAAGGTCGTGGTCATCGGTGGGGGCGCGGTAGGGATTGAAACTGCTCTGGCCCTGGCCGAGGCAGGAACCCTCTCCGCTGAGGCCCTCAAGTTCCTATTGAAGCACGAAGCAGAGGATATGGAGACCCTGCGTCGACTGGCCCTACAGGGAACCAGAGAGGTGACGATTGTCGAACTGTTGCCAAAGATTGGCAAGGGCCTCGGGCCAGCCAACAAATGGGTCTTCCTCAAAGAACTCGACCTCCTCGGGGTCAACGTACAGGCCGGTGCGCGGGTGGCCAGGATCACAGCGAAGAAGGTGGAGTGGATCAGCGAAGGTGGGAGAGGATCCTTTGATGCAGAAACGGTGGTCCTGGCACTTGGGGCGGCCTCGGAAACTTCCCTGGAAAGCGATCTCGCTACCACCGGAATCGAGGTGAAGAAGATTGGTGATGCGCGCAAGGCACGCACGATCTTTGAAGCGGTCCACGAAGGGTTCCTGGTGGCCACTGAGTTGTAG
>CAZFVN010000090.1:0-22953 GCA_964522395.1 uncultured Myxococcales bacterium | reverse complement strand
AGATTGGCTGAGGAGGGTCCTCAATTAATTTGGTGATACACGGTTGACAACCACATGACGGCCGGCGGGTCCTTTCTCATGGGCTGCGTGCCGGCAGTAGATGAAGAGTGTGCGGGGAGCGAGAGCCCCATGCACAAGGTCACCCTCGAGAGCTTTGCTATTGACCGCACCGAAGTCACGCAGGCTGCCTATTTTCAGTGCGTGGGAGCTGATGCTTGTTCCGCCCCTGCCTGCTTCTGGAATCCCGATGAGGCCCCCGATTCGCCGGTCCGCTGCGTCACCTGGTTTGACGCAGAAGACTATTGTGAATGGCAGGGCAAGCGCTTGCCCACCGAGGCCGAATGGGAGTTTGCTGCAAGGGGTCACAGCGGCGGCATGTGGCCCTGGGGAGTGGAGCCCCCGACCTGTTCACTGGCCGTAATGGACGAAGGCGGGGACGGCTGCGGTAAGCTCACCCCTGCATCGGTTTGCTCCAAATCGCCCCAGGGCGATACGCAAAGCGGTCTTTGCGACATGTCCGGCAATGCCCGGGAATGGGTGAACGATTGGTTCGCCAAGGACTATTACCTGGTATCCCCGGAAACTGCTCCGCAGGGTCCGGATAGCGGCGAGGAGCGTAGCATCCGTGGGGGCGGCTACGTCGACCCGTCTTCTGGCCTTCGTACTGTTGCTAGATACTGGGCCAAACCCAGTGACATAAACGGTACCCTCGGATTTCGTTGTGCGCTGACCCCATAGAACTGCACCACGCGAGCGCTCAACACCACGCCCCGTTCCCTGCCCGAGGCCAGAGGCCGCCTTTTTGCCCCTCGCCCCGTTCCCTGCCCGAGGCCCGAGGCCAGAGGCCGCCTTTTTGCCCCTCGCCCCGTTCCTTGCCCGAGGCCCGAGGCCTGAGGCCGCCTTTCGTCTCTACTGGGCTCGGGTGGTGCGCACTGCTCCTTCCCGATTCGCCAAACCTCATAGACCCGTCCGCTACACCGTGCTAGGCTACTGACAGGAATCAAACCAGTCGTGTGAGGATACTAGATGAACGAGGTTGTGATAATTCTTGTCGCCCTGGCCGCTATCGGGGTCTTTGTGGGCGTGCTGTTTACCTTCCGGCGGGCCGTGCGCGCAACCGTCGATGAGCAACTTTCATTTGTCCGGTTGCAAGAAGAGAAGATGTTGGAGGTGACCACGGCCATTTCGGCTGAGATCCAGTTGCTGCCACTGCTGGAGAAGATCATGGAAACGGTCACCGAGATACTCGATGCCGACCGCTCTACCCTCTTCATCTATGACTCGCGCACCAATGAGTTGTGGTCCAATGTGGCACAAGGCATTGGTGAGGGACAGCAGATCCGCTTCCCCGCCAATTCGGGCATCGCCGGTAGCGTCTTCACCTCCGGCGAGATTGTGAACATCAAGGATGCCTACTCCGACGATCGCTTCAACAAGGCCATCGACAAGAAGACCGGGTACAAGACCCAATCGATTCTCTGCATGCAGGTCCGCAACAAGACCGGAGCGCCGATTGGTGTCTGCCAGGTGCTAAACAAACAGGGCGGACCTTTCAACGAGCAGGACGAGGCTCGCCTGGCGGCCTTCTCCGCTCAGGCCGCTATCGCCATTGAAAACGCCCAGTTGTTCGAAGAAGTAAACGATATGAAGAACTACAACGAGGCGATTCTGGAATCCATGACAAACGGCGTTTTGACACTTGATGCCGATGGGCGGGTGGAGAAAGCCAACGCGGCAGCGCTTACGTTATTGCGTAGCGCCGACGACCCGGCTCGCCTGGTGGGAAGGAGGGCTGACGAGATTTTCCAAGGGGACGACAACAAATGGGTCTTGGACGGGATGGCAAAGGCCCTTGAGAGTGGCAAGAGCGATGAGGCCCACAACGAGATCCTCGCCCTACCCGACTGGAACGGAGGCGACGACCCCGACAGCACTGCCACTGTCAATCTGATGACGCAGCCGTTGACCAACACCAAAGGTGACCGGATGGGCTGCCTGCTGGTCACGGAAGATATGACCAATGAGAGAAAACTGCGCTCGACCATGGCCCGCTACATGACCAAAGAGGTGGCTGACAAACTCCTGGAAGAAGGGGAAGATGCACTCGGCGGCACGCTTCAGAAAGCGACCGTGTTGTTCTCTGACATCCGCTCCTTTACCAGCCTATCTGAGCGAGTAGGACCCCAGGAAACCGTAGCCATGTTGAACGACTATTTCACGATCATGGTCGATCTCATCATGTCCAACAAGGGGATCCTCGATAAGTACATCGGCGATGCGATAATGGCCGTCTTCGGTGCGCCATTCTCCACCAGCAATGATGCTGATAATGCGCTTACCACAGCCGTCGAGATGATGCGGGCGCTGGAGCAGTTCAACCTGGCCCGCATTACCGAGGGCAGAGAACCGGTGCATATTGGAATCGGGGTCAATACGGACCAGATTCTGTCAGGCAATATCGGCTCAGAGCGGCGGATGGACTACACGGTCATCGGAGACGGTGTAAACCTCGCCGCGCGCCTCGAAACCGCTAACAAGACCTTCGGTACTCAGGTGCTGTTTAGCGAATATACGCTCGCCGATCTCACTGGCGATTATCGTTATCGAGAAGCGGACCGACTCCGCGTCAAGGGCAAAGAGAACGCAGTCTCCATATACGAGTCTCTGGACGTCTACCCAGAAGCCCGCTTCCCCTACATGGAACAAGTCCTCACAGCTTACAATTCGGGCCTCACCCATTACCGCACCCAGGACTTCAAAGAGGCGGTCACCCAATTCGAGAAGGCCCTCAACCTCCACCCCGGAGACTCCCTCTCCAAACTCTACCGCGACCGCTGCACTCACTTCCTGGCAACGCCACCACCGGAAGACTGGGACGGAGTCTGGACGATGACGACAAAGTAGTAGGCCTCTCGCCCTGTTCCTTGCCTGCGGCCTGCGGCCGCCTCTCGTCTCTACTGGGCTCGGGTGGTGCGCACTGCTTCGAGCCGGCTGCGCCGGAGATGGGCCGTGCTGGCGTGGACTGGAGAAGAGGCCTAAGTGCGGAGCGCCCTCCCATTACCCCCCGCCCATTCCCGCTGGGAATGAGCGACAAGCAGTGCCGAGCACACCAGACAAACTTACGGAACCACCCGAGCTTTTCCGACCATACGTTGGGTAGAGGCAGTCGAGCATGGCGAGTTTGGGTGGAATGGGGTTGCCTTCGATGACGGCACTGCTGGGGCGGCTAGGTGCGCGCCGCACCACCCAAATCCGCCCCAGTACCACACCCATCTCGGGTGGTTCGCACCAGCTACGCGCGCCGTCTTGTGAAGGCCCAACCGACTAGAAGCGAAAGTAGGATACTGAGGACAAAGGCCAGGGGGCCATTGGTGCCCCCGGCGCAGCAGCCGGTGTCACTGGCAGGCTTTTGCTCGCTGATTTCCGGGCCCAGGTCAGTGGCAAGCGTGTCGCCTGTGACGTCGGGCGCCTCGTCGGGCGTAGCGAGACAGAGGCCGTCGGAACAGGTGGCGTCGTCCGGGCAGGTGCCGCACGTGCCTTCGCAGCCGTCGGAGCCACACTCACGGTCCTCGCAATTGGGCTGGCAAACGCATTGCCCCTGCACGCAGACATCCTGACCGCCAGGGCAGGTGCCACAGTCGCCCCCACAGCCGTCAAAGCCACATTGCTTATCCTCACACTGAGGGGCGCAAACGCACGTTGCATCGACACATATCTGACTATCGCTGCAGGGACAATCCTCCGGGCAAATGGAGCAGTCTTCCGCGGGGGATTGGCAAGTGGAATCACCGCAGAAATCGACCAGCCCACAACCCTCACATTCCACGTCGCAGCGGTTGACACAGGCCTCGTCCCAGGCCACCTCACAGCACCACGAGTCGGCACCACAAACGCATTCTTCACAGATACATCCGCCGCAACCCTTCAAGTAAGTTGGCGTGCAGCCATCATTGGCGAAGCACTGGCCCTCGTAGCACTCGGCAATACCTGTGCATTCGCCACAACTACCGAAACAACCGTCGGGCCCACACTCAGCATTTGTGCAATTGGGCAGACAGGTTGATTGACAGGTTACCGACAGTTCGAAGGCCCCTTCGTTGTCCGTATCGCCATCGACAATTACAAAGTACTCCTTGCCACCTTCAAGCGGCACTTCCAGCAACTCGTGTCCGGAAGCGAAGCATGCCATTGGAGTGCACTGCGAATGGGTCAGATACATTCGCACCCAGGCCCCGTCCATGGCTTTGAGTTCAAAACGCACCATGCCGTCTGCGGGAGGGACGAATCGATAGGCTCTTTCCGCTCCACCCGAGTCCTTATCGGTACAAGCGTAGCCCTCCAGCAGGTTACTCTCACCGGCGGTAGTGGCTTCGAAGCTGGCACCACATTTGAGATCAGTTGTCGGGGGACACTGCGTGCTGGCCTGGCAGGAGGAATCGTTCTGGCACCACTCTCCTGCTGGGCAGATACCACACGAGCCGCCGCAGCCATCGAAGCCGCACTCTTTACCATCGCAGTCCGGTTGGCATGGAGTGCATGTTCCATCTACACAAGACTCCCCTACCCCGCACGCCGGGTCACAGAAACTGCACACTGGCGAGAAGATGCCACTGGGGTCGGGCGACCCATCGGTACCACAATTGTACTCCTTGCCCGGGGTCCAGCCACACTTCGGACTGATCCCCGCACAATCCAGACAGATAAGCTTGCCACCCTGACAGAAGACTGACCGTCTGGCACTGTCGCAGCAGCCTTTGTAGGAGAGTCCGGGCGGGCAGGTGGCGGCTGAAGGCTCCAGCGGCCCGAGGCAATCGTCCGGATACTCTGCCAGCACCGGCATCGTGCAGCAAAGCAACGCCAACGCGGCCGCAAATCGAAGGCCCATGACAGCTCCTAAGTATCGGCTCCCGGACGGCTGGAGGCTTTGTTTACGAGGAACTTGACGAAGCGGGACTTCAGTTGGTCGGTCGCCAACAGTTGCTTCCCCGGGGGCAGAGTCAGCAGGACCTTGAAAAAGGCGCGCATGACACCGTGTCCCGCGGCATTTGGATTGTCGAAGAGGAGATTCTGTAGTTTGCCCCTCTCCAATGCCATAAGCATGACCTTCTCGATGGTGCTCTCGGGCGTATGGACACGCACTTTGCGCGGCTGCATGGTGATGCTATCCCGGGGACATCTGGTAGCACAAACCCCGCAGCCAAGGCAGTACTTCTCCACCAGTTCAAGATCGAATGTCCGAATGCGCCAACCGGGACCCTTGCGCTCATCCTTGGCCGGAGCATCGGCTTTCTCGGCCAATTCCAAGGCATCGACGGGGCACGCCTTAACGCAAATACCGCAGCGAGTACAGCGGTCATGGGCGACTTCCGGCTCATAGTTGGAGGTCTTCAGGAAGGGTGTTTCCTTCAGTCGATTGTAGCCCTCAAGGAGTTCGCAGCAGCAGTCGCAGCAATTACAAATGAAGGTGGGTCGCCGCTGCACATTGTCGCCCAACTGGACCAGTCCTGCTGCCTTTGCTCCCTCCAGAATCGACATTGCTTCGGCCTTCTCTATGCCCCGGCCCAAGCCACGTCGAGCGAAGAATTGCGCAGGCTCACCGAAGGACAAACATACTTCCAGCGGGTCATCTCTACCCGCCACTGAGTTGGTGCAGGGCTTGCCTCTGTGGTCCGCCACATGGCGACAGTGGCAAAGCCCGACGGTCCACGCTCCGGCGTTCTCTACGAGGTGAGTTGCCCGCTCGTAGTCGAGGACCTCCACGTAGTCTTCAGGCAGATTCTCCTCATGTACCAGTGGCCGAAAGAGCTGAGTTTCCCCCCCATATCCGACCTCCCTCATGAAGGCCATGGCGGGGTCTTCAAACATATACTCATACATCTTGTGGGCAATCTCCTTCTGATTCACATCGGTGCGTACCCGCATCATAGTGAATTCGAAGAAGCCGATGACCAGTGGATTGAGGTACCAGTAATTGCGACCTTTTCGAATCAGGTCGAAGAGCAGGCCTCGGTCAGCCATGCTATTTAGAATCGGCTCCAGTTCCTCCTCCGGCCGTGAGAAGATGCGGGAGAGCTTGCGGGTCGAAGAGAAGCCGTAGGGCATCCTTGCCGCCAACTCGGCCTCCTGCTCCGAAAAGAGTATTTTGAGGATACCAAAGAGGGCAGGATGTGCCGGCGCACCAACTGGATGGGCGTCAAGCCGTTTCTGCAACCGTTCATGACTCTGCTTCAGGGTTAGATGGCCCATGGCGACCTCGACCGAATAAGGGAGCGGAGACCGCGGCCTCCAAACTAGAGGGAGAGTAACATTGTGCGGACGATTTTGGAAGCCGTGACACTCGATACACCAGACGGGTCCAGGGCTGGGGAGAGCTCCACGACATCAGCACCGACGACCGTGAGTTGGCCCAATTTCCGAACAATCTGGTCCAGGCCCTGGTAACTGATTCCCCCTGGCTCGGGGGTACCTGTTCCAGGCAGAACCGATGGGTCCAGAATGTCCAGGTCGAGAGTCAGGTAGACTGGTCTGGCACCTACTTCTTTCATTAGCTTGTCAATGCTCTGGGGACGACAGGAATAGAGAGTACGGTGCTTCCTCATCCATGCCCACTCCTCCCTGGTCCCCGAGCGAACTCCAGCCTGGAACATTCGTTTCGGGCCGATGAGGTCAGCCACCCGTCTGGCTACACATGCGTGGGAATACGTATCGCCATCGTAGTCATCCCGCAAATCTGCATGGGCATCAAGCTGGACGAAACAGAGGTCGTCATTGCGTTTCAAGACGGCCTCCACGGCGGGCACCGTGACAGTGTGCTCACCGCCCAGCAACAGCGGCCGCCCGCCCTTCGTCACTACCTTCGATATTGCATTGCGTATGAACTCTAGATTCTTGGGATATGGCACCATGTCGGTTGGGATGTCCCCGATATCAAATACCGAGACATCCTGGAGCGAGCGGTCGGCAATGGGACAGTAGTCCTCAAGGCAATCAGATGCACTGCGGATGGCCGCCGGCCCTCCCGACATACCACCCCCATAAGACGCGGTCTCCTCCAGGGGGGCCCCGACAATCACCCAGTCGCCGCTCCCGAACGGGCCGACATCAGCCTCCAGGAAGGCCTCTCGCTTATCCTTCACCCTCTCCCTCCCTGATCTTGCGTAATCTCTGGTCGGTCCATCGCGGCAGCACAAAAGCGGCGCGCTGCATGTCCGGGGAGTAGTATCGCACGTCCGCGAGCGCCTCGGCACGCACCATGTCGAACCGCTCATGAGGGTCACAGTCCATCGAAGCAAAACCGAACGTCCAGTAACTCCCAGGATACATTGGAATGGACGCCCCATAGCAATGAACCTTAGCGAAACTGGCGTGCAGTTCCTCGTAGATCTTCTCCCACCAGGCCGGCTGGTAGAGGGGTGATTCTGTCTGCTGGACCATTACTCCGCCTGGCCGAAGAGAACGCTTCACGTCTTCGTAAAACGGTCCTCTAAAGAGGCCCTCGGCAAAGCCGACGGGGTCAGTGGAGTCGACAATCACAACGTCAAAAGTGTTTCGATGGCGACGCACATACTCAATGGCATCACCGACCACGACTTCGGATTTGGGGTGGTCTAGCCCGCACGCCGTGAAGGGGAGGAATGCGCGGGAGTAGCGCATAACATCCTCGTCTATTTCACACTGCACCGCTCGCGCCACCGATGGGTGCTTCACCACCTCCCGCAGCGTGCCACCATCCCCTCCGCCAACGACCAGCACATCTCTAGGTTCCGGATGGGCGAGCAGGGCTGGATGGACCAACATCTCGTGGTAGACGAATTCATCCCGCTCAGTCAGCATCACTGCTCCGTCCAGCAACATCACTCGACCGACGGACTCGTTTTCGAAAACCTCCAGCTTCTGAAAAGGAGTCTCAACATCCACGAGAACCTTGTCAATACGGAGCGTCATGCCGTGACCGGGTCCTTCCAATTCAGTGTACCAACTCCCATCGCTCATCACTCTCTCCTATTGACAGAGAACGACTCCGGCAAACGCGGCACCGGCAGACTCCACTCTGTGTTGCGCTGAAAGGGAGATTATTTCCTCCACCTCAAATCCACGCAACTTCATAGCTTCTTCCGCCATCTTTCGAGCGATCCGCTCAATATCTTCAGCTTGTCCCCGAGCCGAATACTCCATGATAACACCTGGCAATGAACGGTCTACGGGAACCGCCACGGCAACGCCCGCGGCGATCACATCCATAGGCGTTGGCGATCCGATGTGCGCATAGGCAATAGGCACAAAGCTGCCAGCTTCAAGGGGTGTCGGGTCAGTGCGCTGAGTATGGGGTGGCAATATGGAAGAGATCCTGATGAGGTTCGTATTGCCAACACCCGCTTCGAGCAAAGCGGCGTCAAAGGCATTTAGCTGCGTATAGCCTTCCGCAGCCCCAGCACATAGAAAGTAAGCGGTCGGTTTGGGAAAGAGCATGTTCAACCCTCCGATAGAGTCAGGCTAATACGACGGCTCATTTGCGGCCATCCGGGTCATCGTTGGCGAGGTTCTTATAGGGAAGCGGACGGCCGAGCTCGGTGGGGAATAATCCCCGTTTGACTTCTGTTTGAGAGGTCCGGCCGGCCTGGAACTTCTCGCCCAGATAACCAAACGCCTTCCACGGGTCAACTCTATTTCCACAGGTGAACAGGTCGAGAGCCGCATAGCCGTACTCCGGCCAGGTGTGAATAGAGAGGTGAGATTCAGCGATGACAACGGCCCCGGACACACCCTGGGGAGTGAACCGATGGAAGACTTCGCCAACAATTGTCGCTCCGCTGACAATTGCGGCCTCCAGCATTTCACTCCTGACCCGCTGCACATCGTTTAGAACTTCGGGGTCACAATCATACATTTCGATAAGAATATGGCGTCCAAGCTCACGCATTGGCCTACCCTCCCAAAGAAAGGGGGCTTGTGCCCAACGAGGGGCGGCACCCAGACAACACGCGTCCCTCGCCGCGGGGCCAGGGCGGTCTAATCCGGGCAGAGGTAGCGGACCGCATATTAGCGTGGGACAAAGGGATTGCAAGCGAATTCTGTGGCACCGATCTGCATCTACACCCGTGGCCAATTACCTCCTCGCGGTTACCGGCATTTGAAATGTGCCATCCCGGTCTGCTACCATGCGACAAGTCAAAGAGAGAGGCCCGATAGATATGTCGCCGGCCCTTGGAGGAATAATGACACCTGGTAAGCCTTACATCACGGCCCTACACCTCTATCTTCTCATCTGCTGCGTAGCGCTCCTTAGTTGTGCCACCGCCCCGCCGGCAGAGGCCTCCAAGACGGCCCCCGCAAGGGCTGACGAGTCGGAGGCTGAGCTCCCACCGACGCCACCGACCACACCCATCGCACCGGAACCAGCCATGGAGCCGGTGGCCCTGAACCAGGTGGAGGCCACGGTGCGCGGCTGCCTGGCCAACACCAATCTGGGCAAGGATCCGGAGCAACGATTGCCACCCAAACGGGGTGCCGACGAACCTCTCCCCGAGTTACTTGCAGAAGCATACGACTGGGGGCTGGTTGTGAAGCATGACTTGCGCCACCCCTGTTGTCTCAAGGGGGCCGTTGATGCTGAGATTGAGGGCAACCTGGTGGTCGTAACTGAGAGGTTCAGTGGAACGCCGTGCAACAGCCACTGCTGGTCCACAGTCGTAACGCGAGTAGGATTGCCGAAGGGCAGCTATGACCTGCTGGTTGAACAGGTCGGATCGGTGGCCGAAAAGACGTTGCTCTTCACTACTCTTGAGGTTGGGGATCAGGGAGAGTAAAAGCCGATTCGTAGGCCGGGCCGAGCTTCTCTTCAAGAAGATGGTCGATGGCCTCCAATTCGCGCCGCATGAAGTAGCCCTTTTCCATGTGTCGAATCTTGCGTTTGGACTGCTCCTCGAGGGGTAGCACCTTGACCGCGGGGAGACGATTCTCTTCTTCGGCTTGCATCAGCTCTTCCAGGCTTGGATGGAAGGTCACATAGACGAAATCCGGCGTATTGATGAGAACAGCACCCTTGTCGCCGTATGCTGGAGCAGCACCTCCGTCGATGACGAAAGCCATCACGCCCAACGAGAGACGCCCCTCCGCAGCCGATCCCACCGGAGTATGGCCCATCACCACTTTGTCGGCATGGAACTCGGCGAGAAGGGTGGAGAGGAAGCGGTCGTCGCGCATCAGCTCGTAGTAAACGTTCTTCTCTTCTTTGTGCATCGTCAGCGGGTCGGCTGCGGCCTCGTCCTTGTCGAAAATCGCCCGCTCGAGAGTTGCCATCTTCTCTTTGCAAAAGAAGGGAGACTCTCGACCACACCAGAGGTACCAGAGAAGCATGTTCTCTCGTAGCGTCGGAGATTTGCCCAGGGCCCACTTCCGGCCAATTCGCTTCAAGTCGCGTTGCAACCAGTCCAGGAGTTCCTTGCCACGCATCCCTTTGATGGGTGCCAATTGACCGTCTGCCGTAGCGGGCAAGGCGGCGTGATAGTAGAGCGTATTGTCCACGACCCGGTACATCTCCCCCTTCCAGAAGAGCCACTTCATGTCATCCTGGAACTTCTCGAGGGTTGTGAATTGGACTATCAGATCCTCGACAATTGCCTCTTCCTCAGGCGTCAACGCGCTCGGCTCATTGCCGTCGACGGTGGGAAAGAAAACATCCTTGTAGAGCGGATTGGCCGCCATATACTCTTGCCAGGCCGCCTCATCCTCCGGAATCCCCACAGGGAGGAGGTCGAGCAGGCGCGTGAAACGCTGCTCATCGTCCCGATAATCGATTTCACCTCTGACCTTCAGCGCCTTTCGCAAGAACTTGAGGGTCAATTTAACCTCCAGCACCTGGAGCGCCTTGCACATCTTCTTGGCATCGGCCAGAGGCAGACGACCCTCGTCCTCAGCCTTCAAGTATGACCCCGTGGCGTCCAGCCGATAACACTTTCGGGCGAACGCCTGCAGCTTGTCGACGTTAAAACCGTAGCGATAGAGGAAGTCCATGTTGTTATAGCGTAGCGAAATCCGCAGGGCAGTGACGCACTGTATCGGGTTCCCTACTGAGGCCCCCAACCAGAGAATATCGTGGTTGCCCCAAATGTAATGGAGAGGCGGCGAGTTGACCTCTTGATTGAAATAGGCGCGGTAGAAATCGATGAGCTTGTCCGCCCCGTCGCCGCGGTCAAAGGTGTCACCCAGGTTGACGTGCTTTTCGAGCATGTTGACGATGATCATCTTCACCAGGTACCCGGAGAAAATGTGATAGAGACGCTCATCCTCTTCGAGTCCGCTGAGGACGGCCTCGTACGCGGCCACGTCGCGCCTGAAGAAGAGCATCAGCATATTCTCTTGAAAGACCCGCGGCACGGCTTTGAATATCCGGTGTTCATCGCCTCGGGTAATCTTACGCAAGACGTCGAGCAGGTCTTTCAGCACTCGCTTCCGGGTCAACCCCGTAGCTTCCAACTCGTTCAAGGTCTCGATGAAGTCCCCGGGGATCCGGGCGAAGAAGTAGTGTTCATGGTCGAAGTCTTTAATGTCGCCCTTGATATAGCTCAGGAAGGCATTGATGCGGTCTCTGTTGACGATCAGAAGGAGCCGCTCGTAGAGCGAGTAGATGTCCTGTGAATAGCTGTCGCCGAGAATTTCGGAGATGGCCACCCGATAGTATCCCATCCCGTTTTTGACCCACTGTATGAACTTCTCGTAGGAGCCGTGAAGGTCAGTATAGACAGCATAGGTCCGCGCCGGTTTCTCGAGTTGCTTGTGAATGAGCAGCTTCCGATTCACCAGCGTGTTCACGTCCTGAGAACGGTACTTCTCAATGTAGAATTCACGATGCGAAAGAACCGCGCTCATAGACTCCTCCGAGGCTCAGATTGAAGAGGGGCCTTAGTTAGTGACCCGACTTCATCTTGGGCTTCACGTTTCTAATGCGCCAGGCGAGGACAAGGCCAATGAGAGCGAAGGGAATAAGGAAGGGGAACCAGTAACTCCATCCACCGGGCCGGTCGGTGAGATAGCCCAGGGACATGCCCTGGATTGCAACACCAATATATACGAAGCCATCGATAATGCCGACCGCGGTAGCGGTTCCTTGCTTGCCACCGAAATCAGCCGTGGCCGCACCGGAAAGAACGCCGTGCGTCCCAATGACACCGAAACTAAGGATGATCACAATACCAAAAATGATGTACGTCTTGAGCGCCGCATCAGGCATGAAGTGCATGATCAGCGAAGCTCCGATGAGCGTCACAACTATGATGGAGTAAAAGAGCGCAGCCACTGGCGGGCGCCGGGCATCAAAGAACTTGTCGGAGACCCAGCCAGCCAGCATCGCGCCGCTGGCACCAGCAATGAAGAGACCAATTCCCAGCATGCCCCTTGCTTCTGACCCCGCATGGACCTTGGCGTAGGCGCCAAACCAATGAATCGTGCCATCCCGCAGCACACCGGTACAAAGCTCGATAAAGGCAATCGTCAGGACGATGGGGTGAGTCACAATCTTCTTCAGAACCTGCAAGACCGGAATCTTCTCGTCACTGTCAAATTCCGAATCGGTGCCCGTGGAGAAACCCGCATGGCCCGCATCGGCAGGCGTGTCTCGGATAAGCAGGAAGGTCACGGTCAACATGATTGTGAGAAGAGCCGATGGCACGAAGAAGTAGAATTGTGGTTGCCCGGCAAAGATCCAGGACATGATCAATGGTGAGACCGTGTAAGCCAGGAAGAGGCCCGACGAAATGAGAATCCCGAAGATGCCCCCGAAGAACCCTCGCTCACTGATGTGGAACCAGTTTGAGTTGACCTTCACAATGGCGACGGACGCGAAACTCTGGAAGTACATATTGACGCCGTAGAGGATGGCCATCTTCATGACGTAATCTTCGGTCCAGCCCGTGGCCAGCACGAGCCCCATGAGCAGATTCACGGCAGCAGACCCAGCCGTCGCAATGAGCATTGCCTTGCGCCCGCCCATCTTGTCCGTTAAGGGGCCGTTAAAGAGGAATGAAACCCCGTAAACGATTGCCCCCACAGCGGTCATGGTACCTAGTCCCGCATTGCCCATGAGGTCGCCTACATCTTCCTTCGCAGGAATGTAACTGTAGCGTCCCATGTAGAGTGCCGCGTACGCGATACCCAGGGGGAAGTAATTCCAGAATCGTCTGGACGAAAATGCTTTGGAGTAGTTCAGGCCAGCCATTCGTAATCCTCCATTCGGGCGGCGCAACAAACCAGCAGGCGCCGCGCATTAGCGACAGGATAGCCGCACGGGGCGGCGGGCTGCAAGGACTATCAGCACGACGACTCTACCACTTCACCCGAATCCAATTCCTGAATTGAGAAAATGCTAGCCCGTAGGCGCCTCTGACGGCCTCTCTTCTTCCACTGCTTTGGCGACGGCGTGTGCCACCGCCATGCCCAGAAGCCGTTGGAGTTCTGGTCCAGGATGGACCTGGTCCAGAAAGTGGTGCAACTTCACTCCGCTAGGCCCCAATATGCTCGGGCCATCTACTATCATGGCCCTCGATTCCGCGGCAGCCTGCTTCATCAAGGCGCGGTACTCAAGAACCAGCGGCGGGGCACCATCCATCGTCAAATCAACCGGGGCAGGAAGTACCAGAAATATCGGCGTGGCCCCGTAGCCCCTCGCCACATTGGCCATCTCCAGCAAGTTGAGAAGATACTGCTCGGGCTCAGTTTGGGCATCTTCAATCTGCACCCCACGCATCTCCTCTTCGGAAGCAAACCAGCCCACACGACGGGAGCGAAGAATGGGCTCAAGGAGCCGCTTGAGGAGCCGGTAGGTGTTCGTTCGGTTCACCAGTCGCGTGCTGCCGCCCGTGCCCGGCTGAACGCCCTGCTGCACGTAGCAGTCGCTCCAAAGATTGCCGATCACCACCCAATCGGGCTTCAGTTCCGGCAACAATCGGTGCATCTGCGTCAAGGACTTGCGGCTATCAAAACCTGGAACCCCTCCATTGATGCCTACCACCGGCCTGCCCAACTGCTCCTGCAGGGTTTCTGCCGCAGCCACAGGCATGGTATGGGATTCAGGGCAGAGTACGCCATGAACAGAGGAGTCCCCCAGAAAGAGCAGCCGAACCTCTCCCTCCTGCTTCGGCCCGATGGGGCCGCCTCGCAGACCCGGACTGTTCACTCGTAAGCCGATCGCTTCGTCGACTGAAGATGGCTGCAACGCCCACCCCGTTTCGTCGTCCGGCTGCATGACGATGGAGGCCGCTCCACTGGCTCTACTCTCCCTGAGACGGGCCATGAATTTGCTACGCTCGTCCTGATTCTGAATCGGCCCAGGGGTCAAGACATAGGGCCAGTAACGATCTTCCAGGAAGAAGTAGAGCCCGGCAACACCCTCCAGCAGAGCAAGACCCAGAAGCATACCCACAAGGGCGAAAAGAAAGACTTTCCTTCTGTCGCTCAGCACGACCGCACGCTCCTTCTCCCAATCAAGTCAGTTTCTGCTTCAGTGCGCTCCTGGTTCACGCCTACCTCGCCTGCTCCGCAATGGTCCTGGATACCGCTATGCCCAGGAGCTGTTGGAGCTCCGGCCCAGGATGCACCTGGTCGAGAAAATGATGCAACTGCACCCCTCGGGGAGCTAGCAGACTCGGTCCATCCACCACCAAGGCTCCCGTCTTCTGAGCGGCATTTCGCATCAGCTTCCGGTATTCCACCGCGATATCCGGAGGTCCCCGTCGCGTCAGATCCACGGGGGCGGGCAGAATCAGGAAAAGGGGCGTTGCGCCCGAGTCCCTGGCTAGTTGGGCCATGGCAACCAGATTCGTAAGATACTGGTCGGGGGTCGTCCGGGCATCCTCCACCGTTGCCTGAAACATCTCCTCTTCAGACGCAAACCATCCTACCTTGCGGGAGCTCAAGAGAGGCTCCAGGAGCCTCCGCATTAGTCGGTATAGATTCGACTTGGAGAGGAGGCTTCGGGGGGCCCCATCTTCGTCCATCTGCAGGCCACGTTCCGCATAGCAGTCGCTCCACAACGCACCAATGACGACCCAATCGGGGTCCACCTGGTCAACTACCCGCGCAAAGAGAGCCAGGGACTGACCGCTATCATAACCAGGTACGCCGCCATTAACCCCGCTGACCGGCCTCCCCAGCCGAGAATTGAGGTCCCGAGCGGCACTCTCCGGCATTGTCTGTGGTTCTGAGGCACCAAATCCGTAGATTGAGGAGTCACCCAGGAAGAGCAGGCGCAATTCTTCCGGGGCCTTGGATTCAATCTCTCTACCGCGCAACCCAAGACTGTTTATGCGCTGTCCCAGAAATCCGTCCTCCTCCGTCGGCTTTAGCGCCCACCCCGTTTCATCATCCATTTGCATGATGATGAGATCCTCCGGAGAGGTCGGCTCACGGGACAAGATTGCCTCCATGAAGCTCTTTCGGTCTGCTTGATTCTTGATCGGTCCAGGGTCAACGATGTGAGGCCAGTAGCGGTCTTCCAGGAAGAAGTAGAATGCCGTCAGGCCCTCCAGGGCCGTCAACCCGATTATGACCGAGGCCAGGGTGAATGCTACCGTCTTCCATCGACCACTGAGGATTCGCATCAACCCCTCTCTCTTCGCCCGGCGGGAGAGTAGCCTCCTCCCCCACCATGCGAATCGTTCTGCCTTACCACGTAAACACCACCGAACCGTGTCCACTGCGAACAGCAGAGGCGTTGCTGGAATCTGCGCCAGAGTTGAAAGAACCACCTCCACCGCCACCGGATGCGTCTCCATTGCCCCCGGTGTAGGGCCGGCAACCGCCGCCACCGTAGCCACCACCTCCACCGCCGCTGTGGCTGGCCCCGGGCATGCCTCCACCGCCATAGCCGCCCTGGCTGCTGCCACTGCCAGTGCCCGCGGGGTTGCTCTTTACAACATTCCAACCTCGTCCCGCACACTCTCCACCAACGCCAGAGGCTCCATCGCAGCCTCCAGCATTAATGTTGCGCTTCTCCTTGGTTCCGCAATTGCCCGTGACCCCTCCCACACCGGGAGAGTTGTTGGCATTACCGCCCGACGTGCAGATTGCCCCGGCGCCACCACCTCCGGCAGCCACCAGTAATTCGGTACCTGCTGAGCGCCAGACAAAGGACCCGCCGCCACCGGTGCCACCGTGATTGGAAGTATTGGAACCTCTATTCTTACCCATCTCCCCAACCACCACTCTAACCGTTTCGCCGGGAATCACTGCAAAGGTCCCCTTCATGCGCGCCCCTTTGCCTCCTGCTTGGGAGCAAGGGCTGTTCTTTCCCCCCTGGCCACCCCAGGCCTCTATGGTGACCGATTCGATACATTCCGGTACCGTCCAGTTTTCGATGCCCTTGATAACCGTGAAGGTCTTGGTGCCTGGAATGGGCTTGCAAACATCAACACATTCACCCGCAATGCAATGCAAGTCATCACCGCACGGGGTCTCATCGGCAACGGGATCGTGAAGACAACCACTCTGGGGGCTGCAGGAATCGTCGGTGCAGACGTTGCTATCATCACAGTCAAGTTCCCCGCCGGAGAGACACCCACCATTCGCGCAAAGATCGCCATCTGTGCAGGCATCTCCATCGTCGCAGACCACCGAATTGTTCGTGAAAGTACATCCCGTATCCGGGTCACAGGCATCGTCGGTACAGAGCTCTTCGTCGTCGCAGATTATGGCGACGCCGCCCCCGCATCCACCGTTGGCACAAAACTCGTTGGCAGTACACGCGTCAGCGTCATTGCAGACCACCGAATTATTGAAATGGAGGCACCCCTTGTCAAAGTCGCACAGGTCATCGGTGCAAACGTTGTTGTCATCGCATCCTACAGGCTCTCCGGCACTACACATTCCATTCTTGCAGACGTCGTTCACGGAGCAACTGCTGCCATCATCGCAGGGCTCTTCATTGGGAACGAACTGGCAACCGGTCGCCGCCCCACAGGAATCATCCGTGCACGCGTTACTGTCATCGCATGTCAAATTGCCCGAACTGACACACTCGCCCAGGTTACAGTGGTCCCCCAGGGTGCAAACGTCGCCATCGTCGCAGGGAACAGCGTTGAGCAGATGCACACAGCCCTGGCCGGGGTCGCATGAGTCGGTAGTGCAGATGTTGTCATCGTCACAGGCGAGCGCCTGAGTCGCCACACAAGTTCCCGCCTCACAGTGGTCGTCCACGGTACATTCATTGCTATCACTGCACTCTCCGTTCAGCGGCTCGTGGGAACACTTGCCTGGCTCCATACAGCTATCGGCGGTACACGGATTTCCGTCCTGACAATCGAGAGCCGGACCACTTTGACACTGACCATTGATGCACTGGTCATTCACCGTGCAAGGATCGCCGTCATCACATGGCGCCACAACGATGGTATGGGTACATCCGGTGGCCGGTGAGCAACCGTCGGCGGTGCAGGGGTTGCTATCGTCGCAGTCCATCGCGGCGAGGGCGACACACTGCCCCTCTTCACAATGGTCTCCTTCAGTGCAACCATTGCCGTCGTCGCATTCGAGGGAGTTTGCCAGGAAATGGCAACCGTCAGCAGGGTCGCATGAATCATCTGTACAGCCGTTGCCATCGTCACAAGTCAAGGCACCGGCACCTCCGCCACAACCGCCGTCCAGACAGGAATCCCCCAGCGTGCAAACGTCCCCGTCATCACAGGCGAAGCTCTCATTTGCAGGAACCACTTCACACGCCCCACTACTGGGATTACATATGGTCTGCTGACAAATCGAAGGTTCGCCTGGTGCGGGGCAAACCACCACGGAATCAGGGTCTATTACACATTGATAGGGCAAGCTGCTCTTGTCACAGACCAGAGTCCCGTTGCATATGTCGCCATCTTCAAACGCCCCGCAATCGACGTCCTCATTACATGCGCATTCCACCTGAAAACCGACGCACTCTCCATCCTTGCAGGTATCGGCCACGGTGCACGGGTCACCGTCGTCGCAAAGGTCGACGTTGAACTCCGCCTTGCACCCGCCCAGTCCGTTGCAGAGATCGTCGGTACACGGGTCGCCATCATCGCAAACGATCGGCAAGCCAACGCAACCGCCCTCTTCACAATGGTCACCGACCGTGCACGAATCGCCGTCGACGCATTCGCCCTCGCTCAGATCCACGTGGGAACAACCAGTTTCGCCGTCGCAAGTATCGGTGGTGCACGGGTTATCATCATCGCAAAGGTTGACATAATCGCCACCCACCTTGGTCGGCTCGTCGGCCTCTCCGTCGCAGTCATTGTCAAGGCCATCGCACAGCTCCTCAGTGGCAGCAGCAGCGTCACAAGCAGTGAGACCATCTGCGTTACAGAGCCGCTTTCCCTGGCAGATGCCGAATTCATTGGCGACTTCACAAGGTGTCCAGAGAGCCAGGTCAACGGACTTCTGCGTACACGGGCAAACACCCGCGTCTGCCACGCACTGCAATGTGTCGATCCCATCGACTGTGACTGTCGTCAGACATGAAAACCCCCAGGGGCAGTCGGCATCGATGGCACAGGACCCACCGCAAAATGCCCCTTCGTCGCCGTAGTCGACGCAGACGTCGTCGACACCGGCAGCGCCTTTGCAATCAGCGCCGCTGGCACAAGGCAGGCAGAGATTGGCGTGCGCCGAGACGCAGATCCAGACGACATCGGGAATGGTCCCCGGAACCTGCTCGCAACTCCAGCCCGGAGGGCATTCGCTCTGGCATTGAATGGTACATACGTCCTCTCCCATCTGGCCGACGCACCAGCCCGAGAGACAGTCATCGTTCTCTTCGCAGGGGTCGAGAAAGCAACCTTCGCCCGGTTCGCATTGTGGTTCTTCCTTCTCGTCGACGGGCTTGAAGTCAAAGTCGATTTCGTCGGGTATGGCAACTTCTGATTGGGTATCAACGGTGAGTCGTAGTTCAGTAACATCCACCAGCGCCAGGTCCCCTGACCGAACGATATCCGGCCATTCCAGCGAATCCTTGACGATGTTCTCAGCAGTTCCGCTACAGCCACCAATCAGGGTAGCGAGCACCAGCACGATAGTTCTTCTAATGGCCATTCTTGATCCTCACGATTTCCTTAAAGGAGACATTAGACTTCCCAGGGCTACCAGGTGAAGACCACCGAACCATTTCCCGTCTTCGCACCAGCATCTCCTGACTTGTCGGTGCCGCCGTTGTAACTCCCACCACCCCCGCCCGCGGGGGCGGGATTACCCGTGTATCCCTTGCAACCACCGCCACCATAGCCGCCACCACCACCGCCACCATGGGAGTTCAGAACTGAACCGCCGCCGCCATACCCGCCCTGCCGTTCAAAGTTGTATCCGGCCGGGTTGCTCTTGACGTTGGTCCAGCCCTTGCCGCGGCAATTCCCGCCGCTGCCGTCAGCACCGTCGCAACCGCCCGTGTTTGAATTGGTGCTATCATTGGTGCCGCAGTTGGCCGTCACTCCGTCTTTGCCTGTGGCGAAGTTGGGGCTTCCGCCGCTGGTGCAGATGGCGCCACCACCACCGCCACCAGCCGCCAACAAGAGCTCTGTGCCCTGGTTTCGCCAGATGAAAGATCCGCCGCCTCCAGTTCCTGACTGGTTCGCTGAATTGTAACCCCAATCAAGTCCCTTCTGCGCGACGACGATTCTCAGCACTTCCCCCGGCGTAACTGCAAAGGTCCCCTTCATCCGAGCTCCCTTGCCGCCCTGCTGCGAACAGTGGACATTCCTTCCGCCCTGCGCTCCCCACGCCTCCACCGTCACCGATTCGACGCAGTCTGGCACGGTCCAGCTCTCGACTGTCTTGGTCATGCCGAATGTCTTGGTTCCATTTGATGGGTTGCAAACCGGCATACAAGCCCCGGCAACGCAGTGGAGGTCCTGTCCACAGCCAGTCTGGTCCGCGACCGGGTCATGGACGCAACCGCTTCCCGCATCACAGGAATCGTCGGTACAGACATTATTATCTTCGCAGTCCAGCGCCCCACCTGGGACACACTCACCGTCGCCGCAGGCATCACCATCCGTGCAGGCATCGTTGTCGTCGCAAGCTACGGTGTTTTCAGTGAAGACACAGCCCACATCCGGATCGCAGGAGTCGTCGGTACACAACTCATTATCATTGCAGACGACTGCGACACCCCCGCCACAGCTTCCGCTTGAGCAGAACTCATTGGCAGTGCAAGCGTTGGCGTCATTACAGGATTCGTTGTTGTCGAAGTGGAGACAGCCCTGGGCAAAATCGCAGAGGTCATCTGTACAGACATTGTCGTCGTCACAGGCCGATGCGACCCCGCCCTTGCAGATGCCGCCGCTGCAGAGATCATCCTCGGTGCAGATACTGCCGTCGTCACATGGTGCGCTGTTGGGAGTGAAGAGACAGCCAGCTTCGGGTGAGCAGGAGTCATCGGTACAGAGGTTGCTATCGTCACATGTAAGGACCCCTGAGCTGATGCACTCGCCCAGATGGCAGTGGTCCCCGGTGGTGCAGATATCAGAATCGTCACATGGCGCGCTGTTCAGTAAATGGACGCAACCTTGCACCGGATCGCACGAATCGGTAGTGCAGACGTTGTCATCATCGCAGGCGAGTGCTTGCTTGGCGACGCAACCTCCCTCCTCACAATGGTCATCGACGGTACAGGCGTTATTGTCACTACATTCCCCGTCCAGCGGCTCATGGGCGCACTTGCCCGGCTCAACGCAGCTATCCGCGGTGCAAGGATTGGCATCGTCGCAGTCCAACTTCTGGCCGCTCACACATCCACCATTCAGGCAATGATCGTTTAGCGTGCAGGGGTCACCGTCGTCGCATGCACCATCGGAAAGCGCGTGTTCGCAACCATCAACAGGCGAACAGCTATCTACTGTACAAGGGTTTGCATCACTACAATCCAGGAGACTACCCGGGACACAGGAGCCAGCGTCGCAATAATCCCCCTCGGTGCAGGCGTTACTGTCAGTACATGCACCATCCGTGCTTTCGTGCGTGCACTTCCCCGGTTCAACGCAACTGTCTGCAGTGCACATATTGTTGTCGTCGCAATCGAGAGCCGGTCCTGCTTGACACTCTCCGTTTACGCACTGGTCGTTGACGGTACATGGATCTCCATCGTCGCAAGGAGCCGCGACGATTGAGTGGACGCACCCGTCGTCGGGAGCGCACCCATCTGCAGTGCATGGATTGTCGTCGTCGCAATCGACCGAATCGGCAGCCAGGCATTTGCCGCCATCACAGTAGTCTCCGGCGGTGCAGGCATTGCCATCGTCGCATTCCCCGTCCGCTGGAGAATGGACGCATCCACCTTCGGCATCGCAAGAGTCGGCGGTGCAGGGATTCCCATCGTCACAGGTGATGGTCGTCTCGCCCGACGCACATTCCCCCACCTGGCAAACATCACCCACCGTACAGACATCGTCATCGGTACAGGCATAGCCTTCGTTGGCGGGAACAATCTCGCACTGGCCATTGTCGGGATTACAAACCGTCTGCTCACAGATGTTACCCGCCTCCGGAATCGGGCAAATGACCACGGTTTCCTCGTCTACAATACATTGATATGGAAGTGCGCTCTTGTCACAGAGGAGAGTTCCGTTGCAGATGTCACCGTCATCGAAAGCGTCGCAATCTTCGTCTATCTCGCAGGCACAATCGACGGCATAACCAATGCAATCCCCCTCCTTGCAGGTATCAGCCACCGTGCATGGGTCTTCGTCGTCACATGCTGCACTGTTGAATTCGGCCTCGCATCCACCAAGACCATCGCAGGAATCGTCGGTGCACGGGTTATTGTCGTCGCAGACGATAGGCTGTCCAACGCAGATTCCGCCATCACAATGATCGCCAACCGTGCAGGAATCACCGTCAACGCACTCCCCTTCACTCAACTCAACGTAGGAACACCCGGTATCGCCGTCGCAGGTATCGCTCGTGCAGTCGTTGTCGTCATCGCATAGATTGACGAAGTTGCCGCCTTCCTCCAGCGGCTCATCGACAAACTCGTCACAATCGTTGTCGATCCCATCACAGACCTCGACGGTTGCCTCATGGGCATCACATGCAGAGAGCCCTTCGGCGTTGCAAACCCGCTTCCCCGGGCAGTTGCCGAATTCATTGGCAACTTCGCAAGGTGTCCAGAGGGCCAGGTCAACGGACTTCTGCGTACACGGGCAAACACCCGCGTCTGCCACGCACTGCAATGTGTCGATCCCATCGACTGTGACTGTCGTCAGACATGAAAACCCCCAGGGGCAGTCGGCATCGATGGCACAGGACCCACCGCAAAATGCCCCTTCGTCGCCGTAGTCGACGCAGACGTCGTCGACACCGGCAGCGCCTTTGCAATCAGCGCCGCTGGCACAAGGCAGGCAGAGATTGGCGTGCGCCGAGACGCAGATCCAGACGACATCGGGAATGGTCCCCGGAACCTGCTCGCAACTCCAGCCCGGAGGGCATTCGCTCTGGCATTGAATGGTACATACGTCCTCTCCCATCTGGCCGACGCACCAGCCCGAGAGACAGTCATCGTTCTCTTCGCAGGGGTCGAGAAAGCAACCTTCGCCCGGTTCGCATTGTGGTTCTTCCTTCTCGTCGACGGGCTTGAAGTCAAAGTCGATTTCGTCGGGAACGGTAAGGTCCACCGGGACATCGATTCCGCTTTGAACATCAGAAGAGTCCGCCGTGCCGTCTGCGGAATGCACGACGTCGGCCGGCTCAACAAGGTCTTTAAGGACGTTGTCGACTCCACCGCTACACGCGACTTGAACAAGGACTGTGACAACGACCAATGAGCTTCTCAATGTCATGTTGTACTCCGTCTTGACGGGCATTCCCCTTAGCCGGCGATCGGCCGCTAACAAGTGAGTATAGCAGGGCTTGTCGCCATGATGCCACCAAGAAGGCACTTTTAGCGACGGGTGACGTGGTGTTGGTCCGACTTCGCCTGTTGGTGCTGGGGTATTTCCTGGC
>CAZFVN010000089.1:0-23334 GCA_964522395.1 uncultured Myxococcales bacterium | reverse complement strand
CGCTCAGAACGACACACTCAGCGCAGAACGGGGGGTACAAAGTCAATCAGATCGTGGCTGCTACTCAGTCCATCTCACGACAGCCACATCAGACCAGATTGGGCCCGCGGGAGATGGATTCCTACAGTTGTATTTCCGGAGCAACGATGACATGGGCGCTGATGCCGCGTTCATGATACTGATGCTCCATCATTTCCACGTCCTCGTCGCGGCCCGGTGCCAGAACCGCCAGCACCCGTTTCCAGTCGTTCAAGGTGCAACGCTCAAAGAGCGCGGTAGTGATCTTTGAGTTGCGGCGGGCAGGGGCTAATACGATTTTTCGCGAGGGAAGCCCGAGTGCCACTGCGCCAATGGCGATTACCTCAGCTCGGGTGATGTGTCCCACTGCATAGGCGCCGTGCCAGACGAAGTAAGGAATGTCCGTTACCCCACTTTGATAGAGGAAGACCATGGTTCGGGCAAACGCGCGCTGGGTCTTGTCCAGTACAACCGTGTCCCCCAGGAAGTCTACCGTGCGCGACTGCCCGTGGATGACTACCGCCTGGAATTCGTCCATCTGCGGCAAAGGTGGGTCGAATTCCAGTTCTACCTTGCTGGGCGAATAGTCGTCAGCGTAGAGCCGGTAGATGCGGCGCAGCCGTGGAACCCGTTTGCGAAAGTGTTTCATGGCCCGCGCCATATGGCTCTTGTGGGTAACTAGAAGGGCTGATCGAAAGCGCTTTCTGGCCACGATTCGGGCGACGTTGCGAGCATTTTGACCGGTGGAGATGGAGCCATTTTCTGAGAGGATGGCCCGGGCGGGAACGCCCATCGCTTGTGCCATCAGTTTCATTTCGTCCGCTTCTGCGATGTGACCAGTGGTATGGCCACCGGAGAAGAGAATGTACTTGGCCCGCTTCTGGCGATATGCGCTCACTGCGGCGGTTACTCTTTGCACCATCTTGTATGTGGGCCGGGCCTCTAACTTGTGACCGACGCCCAGAGCAATGATGACGCCTACCCGATGGGGTTCCTTGGGGCCGGTGCGAGGACCATCCTTCTTCCCTCCGGCGTTTGCCTGGGTCTGGCCCAGTAAGCAGGCCATCAAGAAGATCGAGGTCAGGGTCGATAGCAACCTTGTCATGGCGTCAGTTTAGCAGAGAGAAGCGGGTGAGCAAAGGCCGCGAGGGGGGGATGGATTACTACTTGCCGCAGGAGGGTGCAGGACCGCCGCGTTCTGCTGCCTTGAGCGGGGTTTTGCAACCGTTGAAGTCGGGATTGTGCTGGCAGAGATTCTTCTGCACGGTAGCAGCATCAATGCCTGAGAACTTATGACGGCCGTTGGCAATCCACGTCGGGGATCCGGAAACGCCCAGGCCTTTGGCGATCTTCATGTCTGCAAGAAGCATCTTCTCGCCATCACCCTTGAAGCACTCTTCGATGGCCGCGACATCGATGCCGTCCTTGGCACATTCCTTCCAGTCGCCCTTGATGTTCTTGTTCCGGCAGAGGATGTACTTCATGTAATCCTTCGGGTACTTATTGATGGCGCAGAGTTCACGGATGTTTTCGTCAACTTCGCTCTGGCCGTGCATGGCAGTGGCTTTGCCGTCCTTCTCGTCGCCGATGAAGTGGATGGAGAACTTGATTTCTTCGCCAAAGGCGGCGAGGACTTCTTCCATTGCGTTGAGGGCTTTCAGGCCGAAGGGGCATTCGGACATTACGAATACTTCGAGCTGGCCTTTGACTTCGGCGCGGCAGAGCAGGTTGTTGGCGCAAGTTTCGTCGTCGCAGTCCACTTTGCCATTGCCAGTGTCGTCTGCTTTGTTGTCGCAGATCTCAGCTTTGGGATCGTGCTGTGCGCGGCCGGCAAATACCAGGTAGGTGCCAGTGGTGGAGGGCTTAAGGAAGCGCTGGAGGCGGGCGTAGCCGTCGCCCTTTTCTACGTCCTTGCCAAAGAGGATGACGGGGAGGTAGGTGACGCCTTCTGCATCGTAGAGCTTTTTGGCTTCTTCATCGGACCAGTCCAATTTCCTCATTTTCATGCCGGGGAACATGGAGCCGAAGCTGCTCTGCAGACGAGCGGTGTTGCAGCTACGGTCGGTGCAGCGCTTGTCTTCGAGGATGATCGCTTCGAATTCCACCGGAGGAGGAATGTCGGAGCAAGCTTTGGGCTTGGAGCCTTCAGGGAGGCCACCACAGATGGCGCGCATGTAGTCTTTCTCGCCACGGCCGCCACGGTAGGGCTGGTCGTTGAGGAACATGGTGGGGCTGCCGCGGGCGCCAGCTTTCTGGGAGAGCTCGTAGGAAGCTTTGAGGAGGCCCTTACCTTCGGCGCCTTCGTAGCACTCTTTGAGCTTCGGAATCTCGGTCTCAAAGCCGGCTTCCTTGGCGCATCCTTCCCAGTTGCCGGGGATGGCGCGCATGTTTTTGTTCATGCAGTCGAGGATACCGAAGTACTTGTAGTTTTCGGCGAGGTGCTTCTGGGCGCACATTTGAATGATGTTACCCTTTACTTCGGCTTCACCATGCATGGAGGTGAGTTCTTCACCCTGCACGTTGCCGATATACTCGAGGCGGAAGTCAACGTAGGGGCCCATTTTCTTGAGGACCGGGCTGATGCCGTTCATGACCTGGGTGCCAAAGGGGCACTGGGACATGACGTGGAAGGCCAATTTGACTTTGGCACCAGACGTGTTTTCTTCGGGCTTGGCTTCTTCCGGTTTGGCTTCTTCCGGCTTCTTCTCTTCGGGCTTGGCTTCTTCGGGTTTCTTCTCTTCTGGTTTCGCTTCTTCAGGTTTGGCTTCTTCGGGCTTCTTCTCTTCTGGCTTGGCCTCTTCGGGCTTCTTTTCTTCTGGCTTGGCCTCTGCGGGCTTCTTCTCTTCAGGCTTCTTGGCTTCTTCTTTCTTGGCCTCTTCCTTCTTTCCTTCTTCGGTGGCCTTAGGCTGGCAGGCAACGGCAAAGGCGAGCAGGAGGGACAGCACCAACAGATTCAGTCTCATGTGATTCTCCTCTACTTGTTATCCAAAAAAAGAGCGTCTAAGTTCCACGTTTCATGGGAGGCCGTAGGCCAACCGCCGCGGCATAATAGTCGAGCCCCCAAGTCAATGCAACCTCTTTCTTTAACAGACATGCGTGAGGCTTATTTCTGGAAATTGACGGTGGGGCCTGTTAGGATGCCAACGAGGTAGGCGATGCGGATTCTCGTTCTCAATGGCCCGAACTTGAACCTTCTGGGTGAGAGAGAGCGGGCGCTGTACGGTTCGACGACCCTGGACGGAGTCATTGAGTTGCTCTCAGCAGAGGCCTCACGGCTCCAGATTGAAGTGTCGTTCTTTCAGTCCAACCACGAAGGTGAGTTGGTTGATCGCCTACATGCAGCACGGGGCCAGGAGGATGGGGTGATTTTTAACCCCGGAGGGTTCACCCATACCTCGGTCGCATTGCTCGATGCAATGCTGGCTGTGGCCCTGCCCGTGGTCGAGGTCCACGTGACCAATCTCGACCGACGGGAAGATTTTCGGCGGCGCTCTATTACCGCGGCGGGGGCTCTAGCCCGCATCGACGGGTTTGGCGCAGATGGCTATCGCCTGGCCCTGGAAGGGTTGGTTAGCCACCTGCAAGAGAAGAAGAGCTGACGGGAGACGATGGCAGGAAAGAAACAGAAGCTGTTGCAGAAGGCTGACTCGTTCGCACGAGACAAGAAGCTGAAAAAGGCGATCGCCCTTTACAAGCAGGTCATCGAGGATGATGCCGCGGATATTCGCACTCGACTGCGCCTATCGGAGCTGCTCTATCAAGCGGGGCGGATGCCTGAGGCTCTCGAGGTTCTGCAGTTCGTTGGGGACTATTATCGGGAGCATGGCTTTCTCCTCAAGAGCGTTGCTGTCTACAAAAAGATGTTGGAGGTTGAACCCTCTCGAACCGATCTTCACGGCACCCTGGCACAACTCTACTTCCAGTTGGGGATGGCCCCAGACGCGATTCGACAATTCAAGGCCCATATTCGGGCATTGCTGAAGCAAGGGAAGGTCCTGGACAGTCTCTTTGTCGTCCGGAGCATGCTCGAATTGGACCCGGGTAATGTTTCAGACCGACTGCGCCTGGCAGAGAGCTTCTCCCTCCACGAGATGATTGACGAGGCCGCGGTGGAGTACCGCCGAGTGCTGTCACTGCTGGAGAAGGCAGATCGCCAGTCAGAGTGGGGGCGGGTGGCCATGCGCTACCTCCACCACAATCCTGAAGACGATACTATTCGCCGGCGGGTCGTGGAGTTTCTATTGCGGGAGGGAGATTACCATCGATCGCTGCAGCATCTCTCGGTCTGCCTAGAAGAAGACCCGCGGGAAACCCAACTGCTTGATATGGCAGCCAACTGCTTCGAGATGCTCGGTCAGCCGGAAAAAGCCGTGGTCGCGCTCAAGAGCATGGTTTCAGTTTACCGGCAAAAGGGGCTCTCCCACGAAGAGAACAACGCCCTGACCAGAGTGCTGCAACTCGACCACAAAGATGAGCAGGCATTGCGCGCCGTGGGGGGCGTTGAGCCGCCCACGGCAGAAGAGGTGGACGGCGGCTTTGTCGAGTTGGAATGGGAGATGCCTGAGGGTGAAGGAGAGGCTCCCCCGCCGACCGAGTTTGCTGAAACGGTCTATGAACCTGAGCCCCCGTCCTTTGCCGACGACGAGGCAGAGGAGGCCACCATAGTCGAGCCCGTTAGTGAGGACATTTTGCGTGAGCTGATGCTGGAGGCTGACGAGGCTGTACCCCTTGCGGTGGACGTGCTCCGGCTCCAGCGAGCGCTAGAGTCTGGCGAGCCGATGTCGCCTGCGGAGTTGGAGGAAGCAGGTGTGACTTTGAGCCCCAACGACCGCGAGGAGTTGGAGTTTTTTCTCTCTTCTGGACTACGGGAAGAGGCCCTTGCCATACTTCAGGAATTGCACCAGCGGCTGAACTAGAGGAGGGGAGAATGGTGGAGCCCAGAACAGGACCATTGGCGTCGGTGGAGCGACTGCTGCAGGACCTGAGTGGGCGCGTAGAGGCACTCCACGTAATGGTGGATCGTCTTGCCGATACCACCGACTGGGAAGCATCCGTCGCGGCAGAAGAGGACGAAGTCAGCGAACTTCTTTCCGAAGCGGAAATGACCCAGGATCTCACCACCATGGCCGATGCCCGGGAACAGGGAAACCAGATGCGGGGCGAGGTGGCAAGTTCGTTTGACATGTTGGTGGAGGGGTTGCGAGGGGCCCTGGAACAGGCGCTCAAAGAGGCCTCTGGTGCGCATCGGGCTCTTGAGTCGGAACTAAACGAAGCTACCTCTGCGCTGGTGCAGCGCAAAACCGCGCTGGATGTCGCCGCCACTCGCGCCCGCAAAGTGCTGACGGACCGCACCGCGCTGGAGCAAACTGTGGCTGCCGACGAGGACGCAGTCTCCTACGAAGAGACCCGCGCCTTTGACCAGGACTGGAGCGGTCATGATGAGCGTCGGCGACATCGACGGGATTCCATGTCCGTCGAAGTGCGACTGCAAGATGGGGGTTCTTCGCTGGAAGGCAGCGCAGAGAACGTGAGCGTTGGCGGTCTCTTCGTTTCGACCTCCGCTGAATTTGAATTGGGGGCCCTGCTCCACGTCTCGTGCACTCTGCCTGATGGGCGGGTGGTCCGAGCAGATGGCCTTGTATCATGGACTCGCGGCCAGGATGTCGATGTCGATCCTGGCATCGGCGTCGAGTTTCTGGCGATGTCGGATGAGGACCGAGAGTTGCTGGCGGGCCTCGATCAACAGCAGCACGAACACTAGCATTGAGAACATGCTCCTCAAGACAGCTTTTCTGTCGCTTTGAGCATCAAGGAGTTGGTAGTGCGAAGTAGATATCCGCTTATCGTTGTACTTTTAGTCTTGGCGCAAGTCGCCCCTTTGAGGGCTCAGGAGCAGGGCACAGGTCGCAAACAGCTAATTGCCAACGAATTGGACGGTAAGATCCTGGAAGTCCATTTTCTCGATGTTGGCCAGGGCGATAGCATTTACATTCGAACACCAGGAGAGAAACACTATCTCCTGGATACCGGGCCACGCTCTGCAAGAAGGCTGCTCATTCCCTATCTCAAGTATCTCGGCGTTAAGGAACTCGACGGGGTCATCCTGACCCATAGCCATCTCGACCATATAGGTGCGCTCTACTACATCGCCGATGTCTTCCCAATCAAGACATTCTTCTATAGCGGCCATGTTCATTCAGGTGGGCATAATCGTAAGACTGTGAAGCGGCTCCAGGAGAAGAAAGTAGCGATGAAACGGCTGCGCAGGGGGGACACCTTTGAACTGGACAAAGGGGTCAAGGTGCAGGTGCTCCATCCGCCTAAGGAGTGGGACGGGGAGGTGGAGGACCCAAATAACATGTCGGTGAGCATCCGGCTGACCTACGGTGAGATTGACTTCGTACTCACTGGTGATGCCGAGAAGCAGAGTGAGAAGGCGATCCTTAAGAGTAAGCTCGAGTTGAAATCCGAGTTCTTGAAGGTCGGCCACCACGGCAGTGAGACCTCCAGCACGGAGGCTTTTATCGACACGGTTGACCCGCTCTATGCCATCATCTCCTGCGGGGAAGGAAACAAGTTCAACCATCCGCACAAGACTACCATGGAAAAGTTGCAGGCCCGTGACATCACGATTTTGCGCACCGACCAGAATGGGATCATTGGAGTCTATACCAATGGCAAGCGGATAATGATCAAGATCAAAGGCAAGGACTGGCAGCCGGTTTCACTTCTGGTGCGGCCGCCGCAAAACGGCTCTGGCTGGTTTGTCGTTCATAACCTAGGAGGTTCTCATGCGTAGAAGTGTTCTAACTATCGTTGCCAGCTTGAGTCTCTTGCTGGCGGTTCCTGCACTGGCCGGCACCACTGGCCCTGACGGGTCGCCGGTCCGCAAGGACATCAACGAAGCAACGGCCAAAGACCTGACTAAGATCAACGGTGTAGGTAAGAAGACCGCAGCCAAGATCATCGAAAGACGGACGGAACTTGGCAAGTTTACGTCCATGTACCAGATCAAAGAGATCAAGGGTTTTGGTAAGGCGACTCTAGGTAAGTTGATTTGCGGGTTCTACGTGAAAGAAGAGGGCGAACTCCCCTGCAAGGAGGCCAAGCCCCCGGCAGCCCCCACTACCAAGATCAACATCAATACGGCGACCATCAAGGAACTGACGCAGATCAAGGGTATGGGCAAGAAGAAGGCCGCCAAGGTCGTTGATTATCGCCGCGAGAATGGCTGGTTCAAGTCGCCCCACGAAATGACCAACATCAAGGGCATCGGCAAGAAGACGGTCGAGAATATGCTGCCATATGTTGAGGTGCGACTCGATATCAATAGCGCTCGCGCCGCCCAATTTGAAGCCCTCGGATTTGCCAACGGTGACAAGATCATCGAGAGCCGGAAGAAGGCAGGTGGTTTCAAGTCCCTCGACGATTTCTCAAAGACTGCCGGCGTGAAACCCGAGGTCTTCGAAAGTGCGAAGGATGTGCTCACCTGGACGGCCCCACCAGCGAAGTAGCGCGACACCTGATAGCACCTACATCCTGTCGAACCAATCCCGCTGCAGCAGTGACGCGAAGTCCATCGACCAGGCCACGGCAACGTGGATCGTGACGCCTCCCCAAATGTTCCTTGTGCGCAGCGCCAAAATGCCCAGAACGCTTCCGGCGATGACCGCCCCCAAAGCCTCAAGCCCCGGCTTGGAGAAGTGGATCATGCAGTAAGGCGTCATCATGAAGAGAATGGCCCGCCATCCCCATTTGTCCTTCAACTCGTTGAGCATGAAGCCCCTGAAGAAGACCTCCAGAGAGAAGAACTGAAGGGCATAGAATGCTTCCCAGAGGAGCAGTGACTGGATGGAGTCGGGGTAGCGGTAGAAGGGGTAGGTTTTTTGGAAAGCCTCCTGGTAGGAGACGACCCAGACGCACCCGGCAACGGGCAGAAAGAGCAGGGCGTAGATCCAGAGATGCTTGAAGAACCCCCGAGGTGAGAGGCCGAGTCCCTTTAGGGGGCGCTTGAGAATGAAGAGATGAACGATTCCGGGAATAACCAGGTAGAAGAACATGCAGCCAAGGGACCATGAGATGCGCATGGTCAACGATACCTTCCAGGGCTCTACAGTCTTGAGCGCATCGCCGGTAACCGGTCCCCAGATACCGAATGTTTCAATGAGTAATCGGGCGGCCCAGACCTGGTAATCATGGCTGAGAACCAGGTAGTTGAGGAGAAATAGCACCATACATGAGACATAGACCACAGTCAGGACGCGACCATCACTCGTCGCACCGGGCTTAATGTACTCTTCATCGATGGCTCGCAGGTGAGATAGAAGCCCCCAGTCAAGGAGCCGCATCACCGGTCCGGCCGGAACATCCTTCGCCTTGCGTTTCTTACCCATCAAAGCCTCGCAATCCACATGGTTAACTGCCCGGCATAATGCCAGACCGCCTGCCGCCACGCAAGCCCCACCAGGCGTGCACCACCTGGGGTCAGGTGGCACGTGAGAGCCCCCTGCTCTGCTCGCCTGTGCCTCGCGGGCCGTGGGAGGGCACCACTGTGGCCTGGCGCGTAGGTTCTTTACCGATTGACACGCGCACGATGCCAGCCTAGGCTTGGCGGCATGTCATTTGTTCGCGTTCAGGTAGTTTTGGTTGTGCTCTTCGTTTCGCTGGCTGGCTGTCGGCAGGAGCAGGGGACTGGCTATGGCCATCCCGGTGAGAGATACGGGCTGAAGGGCGTGGAGTTTGTGGTCCAGTTGCCGCCGCTGGAAAGGGTCAGAGACGACCTCCTCGGCCTGGTCGTCAATATGGAAGGGATGGAGGGGGTGCTGGCCCTTATCGAAGGGGCCGTGGGCCTCGATTTTGCCAACCTGGAACTAATTGAAGAGGCGGGACTCGACGGCGCTATGCCAGGGCTCATATTCGGGTATCGGCAGGGCGTGGTAGTAGTCCTGGGGTTGGTAGATTTCGGCCGCTTTGAGCGATACCTGCTGGAGCTTTCCAAGCGGGAGGCGTGGACCTTTCGCAAGACCCGTACAGAAGGTGCTGTTCTCTACGACTTGGGGGGATTCGCGCTGGCCGCAGAGGGCAATTTGTTGACCCTCTACTGGGGGCCGCAAGAGGCCGGCCTTGGCCACCTCGCTGCCCTCCTCCTTGAGGCGCCGCCGGAAGCTGTGACACCCCTTCCGGCAAGTGGCTACTCCATCCAGTTGAATGGTGCTACGGGAACCTTGGAAGAGGATCTAAGAGATCTCTATTCAGAGGTCGGTCTGGCGGCTGGAATCGGGCGAGCCCTGGCCCGCCATCTGGATGGCTGCGGCGACCTGAGTGCGACGCTGGAATTGGGCGACCGTGTGCTCTTTGCCATTGACTCGGGAGAGTGCAAGCTCGGCCTGACTTCAGCCCCGGTGTTGGCCCCGGAGAAGATGGTTCCTGACGATACGATCTTGCTGATCCACGCTGCCCTGTCAGTGGATTCACTCTGGCAGGCGCTTCCTCCGCTGGCTGCTCATCTGGCGGCCGACTGGTGGCGGGAACGACCGGGCAAGCGTCCTGAGTCGCTCGCTGAGTTGAGAGATATTTTCGGTCGGTTCAACGGTGAGGTCGCCCTCGCTTTTCTGGGCCTCGGGGCCGATGCCAATCTCGATACCTTCCTTGGGTCAAAGGATACGCTGGCACCCCTCTTTGGTATCCATTGGCAGCTAGTACTCTCGTTGCGGGACGGAGTGACTCTGGATGAACTGTTTGATGCTGAGTTGATGAAGCGGATATTGCCTCAGTACAAGCCTCGGGGGCTGGGAGCCGGGGATCTCCTGGCGACTGAGTATTGCCGTGCCAAAACCGCAAAGGCAGCAAGGCGATGCTTCACTGTGGTCCGGCAGGGGCAGACGGTTTCGGTGGTCACTGGCCTCGGTGAAGGTGACCGTCTGGTCCGCACTCTGCGGGGTCAGCGAAAGGCTCTGGCTGAGTCCCTCTTCGCCGGCCAGGAGCGTGGTCCGGTGACCGTGACCTTGAAGACGCGACGCCTCGTCAAAGACCTCATCAGCAAGGGATTTCCACCCTACTTCATGCAGATTCTGTCATCAATTCTTGAGGTCCGTGTAGTTTTACGTGCCAGCGAGTCGGGGACAAATCTGTCAGGGGAGGTGGTGCTGCGATGATTGTCGAATTGCGCCACATCCACAAGAGCTATGAAGCGGCTTCGGGAGTGCCGGTTCTCACCGACGGCAACGTCTCCATCGAAGAGGGCGAATTTGTTGCCATCCTGGGCAAGAGTGGTTCCGGCAAGACGACGCTGTTGAACATCATCGGTGGCCTCGATCGGGACTTTCGAGGGGAGGCGGTGGTGGCCGGTCGCAACCTTCAGGAGATGGGGGATCGGGCACTCTCGCGCTTCCGAAACGAGACCATTGCGTTCATTTTTCAGACCTTCAATCTGCTCCCCCATCTGACCTGTGCCGAGAATGTTGCGTTTCCGGCCTATTTCGCGGCCACCGCGGGGAACCGTGGAGCGATTGCGAAGCGGGCACAGGAGGCCATGGAGAGGGTCGGGATAGCGCACAAAGCGGCGAGCATTCCGGGGCGGCTGTCCGGGGGGGAGCGCCAGCGAGTGGCCATCGCCCGGGCAATCTTCCAGCGGCCGCGAATCCTCCTGGCTGACGAACCTACCGGTAACCTCGATTCCGTTTCGGGCCGCCACGTATTGGAGCTCTTCCTCGAACTCAACAAGCAGGATGGCATGACCTGCATGTTGGTGACCCACGACGAACAGTTGGCCCAAATGGCCAATCGTATTGTCCGCATTGCAGACGGGCGGGTCGTGCGCGAGGAGGAGCCGGCATGAAGGGGACTAGACTGGTTGCGGTGGTGCTCCAGAATGTCCGGCGCAATCGCAAGAATTTTATTTTCTCGGCCATTGGCATAACCGTCGGGGTCTGCGTCTTTTCATTTTTCACCGCCTTGACCATGGGTGTCAGGGTTGAGGTTCTCAATCGCATCTACCCAGTCGATCTCATCGAAGTCGAGCCCGCCTCCGTCAACATCGCCGGAACCAAGAGCAGTATCGAGAAAGTGCCCTTTCGGGAGGAGGGCGTGGAGATGCTCATGGAAGACCCCGGGGTCGGCCGGATCTTCCCGAAACTACGGTCCCGTTTCCAGGCGACCTATCGAATGGGGGGCCAGCTATTTGGTCAGGATGGGATAACCTTTGAAGCCTATTTCGACGGCTTGGACGGTATTCTCTTGCGTCAGGAATTGCAGGAGGGTGAAGAGCGCCGCGCCGGCAAATCGGTGAAGGACAAACTGGAGGCTCGCTACGGTCGCGACCATCGCTGCTACGATGCCGAGGGTTGCTCTCCGGGTGAGGAGTGCCGGGAGGGTCTTTGTCAGAAGGTCGAGTATTGGTCTCTCTTCCGGGACTGGCGGGAGTACATCCCTTGCCAGGATGATACGATCTGCGCCGATGGCTATGTCTGCCGTTTCGAGCAATGTCGAGCAAGCTGCGCTAGCGACGGGGAATGTCTGGAGGAGGAAACCTGTCTCCAGTCGAGTTGCACCCGGGATGGTGATTGCGGGCCCGGGGGATGCGTCGATGGTCTTTGCAAAACCAAGGCCTGCTTCTTCCCTTGCGAAGGAGGTTGTCCCGCCGGCCAGGAGTGTGTTCCAGAGACCTGCTCGGCTGACCGTGATTGCCCGGACGGTCCATGTCACGAAGGTCAATGTGCCCTCGGTGGCACCTGCAGTTTCATGCGCTGCGTGCAGCATAAGAAGGAGCGGCAGGTGCTGGGCAATCCCGACTTGATTCGGGGCGAGAGGCCCGGCCTTTGCGACGATGGAACCCCCGTGCCGGACGGTGGTACTTGCTTGCTGGCTCGCTGCCCGGTAGGGAGCTACTGCTCGGTCCATACCTACTTCAAGCCGGGCAGACTATGGCGTGACAAGCGTGGCGAGGGGCGCTGTGAGCAACCAATCCCGGTGGTTCTCAACCCCATCGTCATGGAGATTTTCAACATGGTTCTGGGCTCCACGCTGGACCGCGCTCAACTTGGCACCGTGGACACGCTCCTCGGTTACGGCGCCTATGTGACTTTCGGGCACTCTTTCTACAAGGATCCCGTGAAAGACCGGACACCTGTTCAGAAGCATATGTTGGTGGTCGGTTTCTCCAATAAGGCTTTGGAGGCCGGTGTTACAATGCCTATGGCCTACGTCCACCGGGCCAATTCCCGGTATAAGGGAAAGGCCGCAAGTCAAGAGTATGACTCCATGATAATCCAATTGGCTGCGGCGGAGCACCTTCCCGCAGTTATGGAGATGTTGGAGCGGCTGAACATTCAGCTTTCACGGCGGAGCTCGGAGGCTGAGAAGTTTCGGACCATCCTCTTGGTGGCCATTGCCATTTTCTTCATCATGGCCTCGATTATCCTGGGTATCGCCGCGGTGAATATCACCCACACTTTCTTGATGGTCATCTATGAACGGAACAAAGAGATCGGCATCCAGCGAGCCCTCGGGGCAACGAAGATGGACATTCGTCTGATTTTCCTGGGAGAGTCGGTGCTCATCGGCCTGGCAGGCGGGGCCATGGGCAATGGCCTCGCCTATGGATTGAGCCAGATCGCTGATTATCTCGCAAATCGATACATCGGAGATTTTCCTTTCCAGCCAGAAACGTTCTTTCTTTTCGACCCGTTATGGGTCGTAGCCTCAACCGGATTTGCTATCTTCTTCTCACTGGTTGGGGCCTTCTTCCCCGCCAACCGGGCCGCTCGTATGGATCCAGCGAGGACCTTGACCGTCGGTTAGCTGCCTGAGAGATTCTGTGACTCAGATCACAGTAACGCACCCCTCACGTGTGCGCCTCCCGCCCGCGCCGCGTCGCATCCAGAATAAAAATGGTTTGATTACAGGCGTTTTCCATGGCAAAATCACTCCCGCTAGCCGAGGTATGGTCGCGACGCGAACAAAACAGTTGGGGTAGAACCACGAGAAAGACTAATTCGATATGCCGCATTCTGGTAACTGCTTGTCTGGTCTTTGCGATGGCGTGTTCCGTCCATCCTGGTGGTGAAGACGTGCCGCTGTCCGAGGATGTAACTTCTCCCGAGGATCTCCCGGAGGACCAGGGCAGCACCCATCCCTTTGACTTGTTGCCAATTGACACCCACGACAAAGATACTGTGGATGATCTGGCCGACGTCTATGTTGATGTGCCGGTTGCGGACACCTACTGGCCGGACCAGCCGAACCTCAGCGATGGTTTTGTCTGGGACTGGATGGAAGATTGCGATACGCCCTATTTGGACCCAGAGGACGTTGTAGAGCCCGAAGATGGTTTTGAGTGGGACTGGTGGGCCGACTGCAAGATGCCCTATCTGAAAGGTGGTGGCGAAGGTTGGTATTGGGATGGTAGCGGCGACCCCCCCGGTCCCCCCTGCAAGTGGGAAGGCCCCTGTGCCTGTGATACCGATGAGGATTGTATCCCGGGCTGGCAGTGCGAGCATTTGCCGACACCGCCCTTCATCCCCAATGCGTGGGTCTGCGTCTTTGTCGCGGAAACCATGTGCATGCCTTGCAACCAGGATTCCGATTGCATCAACAGTTTTGAAATAGAAGTTGGCCAGTGCCGAGACTTCGGCGGTCCTGGCAAATCATGCATCATCAGGTGCGATGAGGACGCAGACTGCCCCCTGACGTCAGCTTGCCTTGACGATCCCCTGAACCCTGGGAACACTGTTTGTCTGCCGCAGGAAGAATGCTGGTGCTCTGACCTGGCCACCGATATCGGTGCCTGGAGTCTTTGTAACGAGGACCTGCCTGATGACGGTTGTGCTGATATCGTGGAATGTACCGATGATGGATTGAGCGATTGCTATCAGCCGGGCATTGAGCCCGAGATTTGCGATGGCATAGACAACAACTGCAATGGTGAAATAGACGAGTTCGGGGCCCTGGAATGCGACATCTGGTTCCTCGACAGCGACGCTGACGGTTTTGGTGGCAATGAGAGTGCCTGCCTCTGCGAAGGGGCCGAAGGATACGTCCCGATTGCCGGCGACTGCGACGACGAAAACGACCAGGTCTAACCCGGTGCAGAAGAGTTCTGCAACGGGTTGGATGACGACTGTGATGACCAGGTCGACGAGGGCTTCGAGGATTTGGATGAGGATGGAATAGCTGATTGCGTCGACGGTGACATCGATGGTGACGGCATTCCCAACGACAGCGACCCCTGTCCCTTGGATGGGGACCTCGGTTTGGATGCCCCGGATACTGATGGTGACGGTATTCCTGACTGTTTGGACGACGATCTGGACGGTGACGGTGTTCCCAACCATCTCGATTGCAAGCCTTATGATAACGCGGTCTTCCCCGACGCCATCGAGACGTGCGACGGCATTGATAATGACTGCGATGGAGTCATTGACGAAGAGGGAGCCGTCGAATGCCAGCCCTACTACCCCGATGGTGACGGTGATGGCTTTGGAATCGGGCTCGATAGCCCTTGTCTCTGCGGCCCGGAATCGCCCTATACGGCCCTCGTAAATGGCGATTGCAACGACTCCAATGCGTCAATCAATCCCAACGCCACCGAGATTTGCGATGGCCTCGACAATGACTGTGACGGAGTGGTGGATCAGGAAGATACTGAAGGCTGTACCAACTGGTACATCGATGAGGACAGTGATGGCCTGGGCGGCGATGAGTTCAAGTGTCTCTGTGGTCCCGAGCATCCCTACAAGGCGAAGGTCAAGGGCGATTGCGATGACAATGATCCCAAGATCAACGTCCTGGCAGCCGAAATCTGCAACGAAAAGGATGATAACTGCAACGGCGAAATCGACGAAGCCGGTGCCCTTGGTTGCGAGCAGTACAAAATGGACAAGGACGGAGATGGCTGGGGTGTGAGCTTCCCCATCAAGTGCCTTTGCGAGCCTACGGCTCCCTTCACCGCAACCCAGTCAGGGGATTGCAACGACAACGATGGAGAGGTGAATCCCGACGCCACTGAAGTCTGCAATGGTAAAGATGATGATTGCGACTTCCAGACTGATGAGTATGGCGCCGAGGGCTGCAAGATATACTTCATGGACGGGGACAAGGACGGATATGGAACCGAAGCCATGTTCAAGTGTGCTTGCGGGGCGAAGGGGTATTATTCCAGCGACAACTCGTTGGACTGTGACGATACCAATGGGGCAGTGAATCCCGAAGGTGAAGAGGTCTGCGACGGCCTCGACAACGACTGCGACGGCCTCCTCGACATGTTCCCTGACAAACCGTGCTATGCCTTTGGCAGCGGCATCGAATGTAAGGGTATGTTGATGTGCGGCAATGGAGCTCTGAAGTGCAGCGCTGAGAATCCGGGAGACGAGACCTGCGACGGGCTGGACAATGACTGCAATGGACTCGTGGATGATGGTCCCGACGGCGGAGAACTCGTCGGCTCTTGCCATACCGGACCCTTTGGCACCGAAGGCGTTGGCCTCTGTGAGAATGGGAATCGGGTCTGCGACGATGGCTCCTGGAGTGAGTGCGAAGACGAAGTTCTGCCCGTGGACGAGCTCTGTGACGGTCTGGACAACGATTGCGACGGCTTCGACGACAATGGTTTTGCCATCGACGATGCCTGCTCTGCTGGTCTTGGCATGTGTGAAACTCCTGGCATCTACGTCTGCGCTGAGGATGGCTCAGACGTCGCCTGCGAGACTCTGCCGCTGCCGGAACCTCAGGAAGAAGTCTGTGACGGACTTGACAATGACTGCGACGGAACGGTCGACGAAGAGTTTGCCGACTTCGATGAAGATGGCGAAGCCGATTGCACCGACAAGGACGACGACGACGACGGGATCGCTGACAAGTATGACAACTGTCACTTCACCCCCAACCCCTTGCAACTCAACCATGACGGGGATGAATTCGGCGACTTGTGTGATGACGATGACGACAATGACGGCAGTCTCGACAGTGACGATTGCGAGCCCAAGAATGGCGCCGTCTATCCTGGTGCCGAAGAGCTCTGCAATGGCGTTGACGATGACTGTTCAGGTGCCGCAGACGAAGGCTTCCCGGATACCGATCTTGATGGCGTCAGTGATTGCGAAGACACCGACGACGACGGTGACGGAATCCTCGATATCGACGACAATTGTCCACTGGTACCCAACTTCACGCAAAGCAACTATGACGCGGACGATGTGGGCGATGCTTGTGATGAAGATGACGACAACGATGGCTCTCTGGACATCGACGATTGTGAGCCGCTCAATCCTGCAGTCTACCCCGGTGCAGAGGAGCTTTGCGATGGTCAGGACAACGACTGCAACAAGGTCATCGACGATCCGTGGCCAGATACCGATGGCGACGGCATCCATGACTGCGCCGATGTCGATGACGACAACGACGGCGTGATTGATGCGGTGGATAATTGTCCACTCATCGCAAATGAAGATCAGGGCGATGCCGACGGTGACAAGATCGGTGACGCCTGCGAAGATGACGATGATGACGACGGTATCCTTGATGGCGCAGACAACTGTCCCCTTGTGGCCAATTCGGGCCAGGCAGACCAGGACAATGATGGCATCGGCGATGCCTGTGATTCTGATATCGATGGTGACGGCGTTGCCAACAAGGATGACACTTGCCCACTGCTGCCCAACCCCGATCAGACGGATACTGATCAGGATGGCGCTGGAGATGCCTGCGACGACGACGATGACAACGATGGCATTCCGGATGTTACAGACAATTGTCCCCTGGCGGCCAACGCTGACCAGAAGGATCTCGATGGGGATGGAACTGGTGACCAGTGTGATCCGGATATGGATGGAGACGGTGTTGATAATGAGGCAGATAATTGTCCTGGAATTGTGAATCCAGGCCAGGAAGACTCCGACGGCGACGGCAAAGGCAACGCCTGCGTTGGCGACGATGACGGAGACGGCATCAAGGATGAAGCTGATAACTGCCCCGACGATTACAACCCCGGTCAGGAGAATGCGGACAATGACTTCCCTGGCGACGTTTGTGACTCAGACGCGGACAACGACACGGTCCCGAACGAAGAGGACAACTGTCCATTGAACTCCAATTTCAACCAGCTCGATACCGATGACGACGGACTTGGCAACGCGTGTGACTGGGACGATGACAATGATGGCGTGGCCGACGGCGACGACAACTGTCCGCTCCATGCCAACGAAGGGCAGGGCGACAATGACCTCGATGGCAGTGGCGATGCCTGCGACGACGACGATGACAATGACGACGCCCTTGATGACGTCGACTGCAAGCCCTTTGACCCACTCATCTTCCCCGATCCCAAAAACGAGATCTGTGACGGTAAGGACAACGACTGCGACGGTGAAGTGGACGATGGCTATCCCGATACCGATGGCGATGGGGTCAAAAACTGCCTCGATCCCGATGACGATAACGATGGCGTGGCGGACGATGCCGACTGCAAGCCACTTGATGTAGCGGTCTATCCCGGTGCCGAGGAGCTTTGCAACGGCCTCGATGACAACTGCAACGACCTGAAGGACGAAGGGTTCGACGACTTCGATTCCGATGACCTGAAGGACTGCTACGACCCGGACGACGACAATGACGGCGACCCCGATGTCACTGACTGCGCACCCTTTGATGCCACCCGTGGACACACCATCAAGGAGACCTGTGATGGCGTAGATAATGACTGCGACGAAGTGGCCGACGAAGGCTTCCCGGATACCGACGCTGACGGTGTTAAGAACTGCCTTGACACGGACGACGACAATGACGGTGATGCCGATGCCACGGACTGCAAGCCACTGGACAAGAATATCAACCAGTTCGCCCAGGAGCTCTGCGACGGCAAGGATAACAACTGTAACGGCGCCATCGACGAAGGCTTCCCCAACAATGATGGCGATACTCTCAAAGACTGCATGGACGGGGATGATGACAACGACGGTGACCCGGACGTCACTGACTGTGCCCCCTTCGACGAGACAGTTGGTCACTCCATATTCGAAAAATGCAACGGGAAAGATGATGACTGCGACGGTGCTGTGGACGAAGGTTTCGCGGACTACGATCTCGACGGGGACCCCGACTGTCTAGACACTGACGATGACAATGACGGTGCCTTGGATGTTGACGACTGTGCACCAACCAATCCGGTGATCTACCCCGGTGCTCCTGAGTGGTGCAACGCGGTGGACGATGATTGTGATGGCAGTATCGACGAGGGTTACCCGAATTCCGATGGTGATGCGCTGGCAGATTGCGTGGACCCAGATGACGACAATGACAAGGACCCGGATACCACTGATTGCGCACCCTACGATCCCGCTCAGGGCCAGTACAACCTAGAGCTTTGCAATGGCAAGGACGATAACTGCTCCGGCAAGGCGGACGAGGGCTTCCCGGATACCGATATGGACGGGGTCAAAGACTGCCTTGACCCAGATGATGACAATGATGGCTACCTTGACGGTGAAGATTGCCTGCCCCTAGACAAGGATGTCCATCCCGGGGCCGAGGAGATTTGCAACGGCAAGGATGACGATTGCGACGATTCCACTGATGAGGATTTCGACGATCTCGACGGCGATGGCAAGTCAAACTGCGTGGATACCGACGATGATGGGGACAAAGACCCCGACGAAACTGATTGTGCCCCACTGGACAAGACCGTCGGCAAGTTTGCCATGGAGATTTGTAACGGCAAGGACGATGACTGCGACGAAGTGATTGACGAAGGGTGGCCGGATACAGATAAGGATGGTGTCCTTGACTGCATCGATACCGACGACGACGGCGACGGTTACAAGGATGACGTTGACTGCGCTCCCAACAACGCGGCTATCAATCCCGGGGCCGAGGAGCTTTGCGATGGCCTCGACAACGACTGTGACACAGAGGTCGATGAAGGATTCCTCGATTCAGATTCCGATGAAATAGCCAACTGTGTAGACAAAGATGACGATGGCGATGGTGACCCGGACGGCTTCGACTGCAAACCGCTGGATGCCTCGATTGGCCACACCGTCAACGAAAAGTGCAATGGCATTGATGATGATTGTGACGTGCTCATCGACGAGGGTTTCCTGGACACTGATGCCGACGGAACCGCCGACTGCACTGATGAGGATGACGATAACGACGGCTCGAATGACGACGTTGACTGCAAGCCACTCGACCCGACCATCTCACTTTCTGCGCAGGAATCCTGCGACGGCATCGACAACAACTGTGATGGCCAGGTGGACGAGGGCATGCTTGACACCGATCTCGACGGAGATGCAGACTGCGTCGATACCGATGACGACAATGATGGCTGGGACGACGGTGATGACTGCGGTTCTCTTGACGCCACCATCAACCCCGATGCCAATGAAGTCTGCGGAGATGGTATAGACAATAACTGCGACGGCGACGTGGACGACGGTGGCGATCTCGACGGTGATGGTCTCGCTGACTGCATCGACACTGACGATGACAATGATGGGGTGTTGGATCAGGCGGACAACTGCCCGTTTGTTGCCAATGAGGACCAGTTGGACCTCGACAATGATGGCATCGGTAATGTCTGCGACACCGACGACGACGGTGACGGCGTCGCTGATGCTGCGGACTGCAAGCCCCTCGATAAGACCATCTATCCTGGTCAGGCCGACGATTGCGATGGTATCGACAATGACTGTGACGATGCCATTGACGAAGGCTCCCCGGACAATGACGAGGATGGCAAAGCCAACTGCGTCGACGACGATGACGACAATGACGGCTCTCTTGATACAGTTGACTGTAAACCGTTCGACGCCGACATCCACCCCGATGCGGAAGATGTTTGCGATGGCGTGGATAACGACTGCGACGGTATTGCCGACAACGGGTTCACCGATACGGATGGCAACAAGATAGCCGACTGTGTTGACCCCGACGATGACGGCGATGCCATCGCCGACGAGAGTGACAACTGTCAACTCGTGGCCAACAAGAATCAGGCTGACAATGATGCTGATGGCGACGGCGATGCCTGTGACACCGATGACGACAATGATGGGGTTCTTGACGGTGCGGATAACTGTCCTAAGAAGGCCAACGAAGGTCAGGCTGACACCGATGAGGATACCGTAGGCGATGCCTGCGACAACTGCCCGAAGACTGACAACGTGGGGCAGGCTGACGATGATGGCGACGGTTATGGCGATGCTTGTGACGTCGACTCCGACAACGATGGCTACATTGACGACAATGACTGTGAGCCGGATGACCCGACCATCAACCCTGGGGCGACCGACTTGCCAGATGTAGCCTATGCGGATACCAACTGCGACGATATCGACGGTGACGCTGAAGAGGCTTGCTTCGTCAGCGCTTCCCTCGGTGCTGCCGACGGTGCTGGGACCAAGGCATCACCGCTGAGTACCATAGCCGCATGCATAGCATGGGCAGAACTCAGTGGGCTGACACAGGTGCTGGTCGATGACGGCGAGTACTCAGGTACCGTAACGAGTGCCTCAGACATTGTGCTGGCGGGAGCCTACGATTCCAGCGATGACTGGAGCCGCAATGTGCTACTCAACAGCGTGAATCTGACTGCCAGTGCAGCCGGAGACGATGGCAACGTCGTCGCACTGCGAATCACCGGGTGCGATGCTTCGGTGTTGGTCATGGATATTACTTTGACCGCTGCCGACAATAGCGAGGCTGGTGGTAACTCGGCCGGTGCAACCGTCAACGACTGCGATTCCTTTACCGCAATCAACGTCGACTTTGTGGCGGGTGATGGCGGCAATGGTTCAACTGGTGACGACGGTGCCGACGGCGCCGACGGCAAGGTTGGCTCGGATGGCAAGGATGGCAAAGCCAACAGTAATTCCCCCGGGTCTGGTGGCACCGGCGCTGCAGGTTCGCCCGGCTGTGGTTACGCTTATGGCGGCGGTGGTGGCGCTGGCGCTTACAATGGAGCCGGAGTAGCTGGCTCGGTAGGTGGCTTCAAGTCTGGCGCCGGTGGCGCGGGCGGTTCGGCTACCTGCAATGGCAATGGTAGCGCCGGTGGCGTTGGTCTGGTCGGTGGCAAGGGTGAAGCTGGCCATGCTGGCAAGGCCGCTCCAACCCTCTGCAGCAGCGTTCCCTGCGTTCCCGCGGGCAAGATTGGTAAGACGGGTGACTGCGGTGGTGCCGGTGCAGGCGGCGGCGGTGGCGGCGGTTGGGCCACGGCCGAGGAGTGTGACGATACCAAGGATTCCGGCGGCGGCGGTGGCGGCGGCGGTGGCGGTGCTGCCGGTGGCAAGCCCGGTGCTGGCGGTGGCCATGGTGGTCTCTCCTTCGGTCTCTTTGTCGACGGCGGTACTGCGACTTTGACCAACTGTATCCTCTCGGCAGCAGATGGTGGCCAGGGTGGAGACGGTGGCGTCGGTGGTGTTGGCGGTTCTGGTGGTGCCGGTGGTGATGGCGGTGAGGGCCCCGAAGCAGCAGGCGATGGCGGCAGCGGCGGCAAGGGCGGCAAAGGCGGCAAGGCCGGTAACGGTGGTGGTGGTGCTGGCGGCTGGTCCGTTGGTGTCTTCTACAAGGATGCTGTTCTCGCGCTCAGCGGCACTTCAATCTCCACTGGCTCGGCCGCACCAGGTGGTCTCAGCGGACCTGGCGATGGTACCATGCCTCAGATTCCCCCATGGGTTGGGGAAGATGGAGAGGTCGCAGACTCTTACGAAATCGAGTAAGCGGCCCCACCCATTCCCGCCATGCTCGGCCACGTTTCTACCCAATGAATGCTCGGAACAGCTCGGGTGGTGCTGTCTTGCCGCCCCAGCAAAGCCGACATAGAAGGCTGCCTCAACACAGCGTCCACCGTCACAGCAGCAGCCAAAAACCCAGTCCCCGCCCCCACCCGTCCAGCGCGGCCTGAACGCTCCCGCAGTCATCCAGTGGGAGCGAAGAATTGCCCGGGTGGTTCAATAGGCCTTTCCTAAGCGAGTCACAGGACCCCCGCGTGGCTTGGATTTGCCGGGTCGTTGCGCACCACCCGTACCCCTCCCGGGCCGCATCTGATGTTCGTGGTGCGCGAAAACTAAAGAGGCTCGTCACATCTGAGCCACGCAGAGGTCCTGCGCATTTCTCGGAAAAAGATTTTCGCGGTCGCCTGTGTCTGAGGCCGAGCAATCGCCGGATGACCGCTGAAGCGTTGGGGCTGCTTTGGGCTGGTGTTCGAGGTGTGGCGGCAGATGGTTGCTTCTGCGAAGGCCGTAGTCCGCAGAAATCCATCCAGGGCGCAATCTGGAGCCGGATGATCCCAGAATTGGGTAAAACTGGAGTTGGAATCTGTGGAGTTCTGTCTCGAAGTAGCCATCAGGATTGCGACTTGACGGTGATCTCTAGCTGGTTCTAGTTGGGCCAAATGGGCGAAAACTGGGCACCACCCAACCCGACGCAGCACAATCCGCACCACCCAATCCGATGCAGCACGGCCCGCACCACCCAACCTAACATGCTCGGCGACGTCTTCCCCCCATTCCGTACGATCCGACCGATTCGTCCGATCCGTCCGATCCAGCAAGCATGGTGCGCATTGCCCCCGCCAGGCGCGCACCGTTACGGCTCGGGTGGTGCGCAGTGCCTTTGGTGCGCACTGCCTCAAGCCGGCTACGCCGTTGATGGGCCGTACTTGCGCGGGCGGGGAAGAGGACCAAGTGCGGAGCGCCCTCCCTTTGCCCCCCGCCCGTTCCCGCTGGGAACTGACGATCAGCAATGCCCAGCATGACTGGCAATGCCATGGAACCACCCGTGTTTTTCCAAGCATTCATTGCGTAGAGACAGTCGAGCATGGCGAGGATGGGTGGGGAGGGGTTGCCCTTGATGTCGGCCTTGCTGTTGCAGCACGGCGGCACCACCCAATCCGATGCGGCACGACGCCACCACCCAAACCGATGCGCCACGACCCGCACCACCGAAATCGATGCAGCACGGCCCACACCACCCAAACTCACATGCTCGGCCACGTCTCTTCCCCCGACACCACCCGGACTTTCGCAGAAGCAACCATCTGCCGCCACACTTAGAACACCAGCCCAAAGCGGCCCCAACGCTCCAGCGGTCATCCTGCGATTGCTCGGCCTCAGACACAGGCGACCAAGAAAGCCCATCCACGAGAAATGCGCAGGACCTCTGCGTGGTTCAGATGTGACAAGCCTCTTCCGTTTCTACGCACCACGAATATCAGATGCGGCACCGGGAACTTCTCGGGTGGTGCGCTACGACCCGACACATCCAAGCCACGCGGAGGTCCTGTGACTCGCATGGGAGAGGCCTATTGAACCACCCGGGCAATTC
>CAZFVN010000088.1:0-23669 GCA_964522395.1 uncultured Myxococcales bacterium | reverse complement strand
GTTGTGCCATATCGTCATCCATGGTTGAGCAGAGCAAAGCCAAAGGAACTTCGCCCCGAAGACTCTCGCGTACATCACGTAGTACAAACAATATTTTGCAACACGCGAAATGGTCTTGACTTGACCGCTTCGAGTGGTATCTTCCCCGCGGCTTTTGGACATCGTTTGAGGTATTATCGAATCGGGGAGGTGCGTTGCGGATGTCGCGGAAGATCCACACGGAACCGTCCCGCACATTGATGGAATACCGACTCCTGCCCGGGCTCACCACTCCCGAATCGACCATCGATCAGATCACGCTTTGCTCCCCACTTGTGTCGGCTGGGACTGCAGGCCCCGCACCGCAGCTTCGAGTGCCCATTGTGGCGGCGGCGATGCAGGCCGTTTCGGGGCCCCGATTGGCCATAGCCATGGCACGGTCTGGGGGGATGGCGGTCCTCTTTGCTTCCCAAGGAATTGACGATCAGGCAGCAATGGTGCGGGCGGTGAAGGAGGCCTCATCAGATTCTGAAAATGCCCTATTGGACGCCAATGGGTGCCTCTTCGCAGCCGCCGCACTGAACACCCACGACTATCAGGAGCGGCTGCCGCCCCTCGTCGAGGCTGGAGTGAATGCGCTCTTTCTCGATTCCTCTGATGGGCACTCCTTTTATCAGGGACGTGCGCTCGGGTGGATCGCCAGGCGATACCCGGATTTGCACCTCATTGGCGGCAACGTCATCACCGGAAAAGGCTTCGATTACCTGGTGGAACACGGAGCTCAGGCGGTCAAAGTAGGAATGGGGGGCGGCTCCATTTGCATCACTCAAGAAGAGAAGGGCACGGGCCGAGGGCTCGCCACGGCCGTCATCGATGTGGCCGCTGCCCGGGACCGCCACGAGGCAGCGACGGGGCACCACATACCGATTGTAGCGGATGGGGGTCTTGGTACCGCCAGAGACGTGGTAGTTGCCCTTGCCCTGGGGGCCGATTTCGTCATGATGGGTCGCTTCTTCGCCGGGGTAGACGAGTCCCCCAATCCGGTGACAATCGTGGATGAACTACCGATGAAGGCTTACTGGGGTGAAGGTTCGGCCCGCGCCCAGGCATGGAAGTCCCTCCGCTATAATCAGGGGGTATTTGAGGAGGGAGTGGAGGGTTACGTCGATGCCGTTGGGCCGCTGGACCCACATTTGGCCATTACTCTCGCCAAGATCAAGGCTGCCATGTCCTCCTGCGGCTGCCCCTCCATTCCGATCCTACATCGGGAGGTGGAACTGGAGGTCGTCTCTGCCCTCTCAATCAGGGAGGGTGAAGTCCACGACATTCATCGCCCATCCAAAGGTTCGAAATGAGTGAGGCCCCCGCCACGGGAGCGACCCCGCACACGATCGGTGTGGTCGATTTCGGGGGGCAATACACCCATCTCATCGCCCGCCGTGTCCGTAATCTTGGACTCTACTCAGTCATCGCCCCACCAGACGGATTTGATCCAGCGGCAATTCCCAATCTGGCCGGTATCATCTTGTCGGGCGGACCACAATCAGTGGTAGACGCACAGTCACCAGGTCTGAGCTTCGACCTCGCCACCGTGGGAGTACCCCTCCTCGGGCTTTGCTATGGCCACCAGTTGCTGGCCGCTGCTTTGGGCGGAAAGGTGGTACAAGATAGCCGTCGCGAGTATGGCAAGGCCCTGGTTAAATGCGATACGGACTCTGCTCTTTTCGCCGGCCTGGAAAGTGATTTTTCGGTATGGATGAGCCACGGCGATCACGTTGAAGAGCTTCCCCCCGGGGGCCGGACCATCGCATCAAGCAATGGGTTGGAAGTGGCGGGGTTTGAACTGGCCGAGCAGCGCTGCTTTGGGCTGCAATTCCACCCTGAAGTGTCACACACCGAGCAGGGCGACGCCGTGTTGGAGAGGTTCCTCGCGCTCTGCTCCACAGTCCGCGACTGGCAACCGGCCGACCAACGAACCGCCCTTTTGCAGCGGATCAGGAAGCGAGCCGGAACTTCCAAACTCTTCCTACTGGCCTCGGGAGGCGTTGATTCCCTCGTCGCTTTGGCACTTTGTATTGAGGCGGTGGGAGCGCAACAGGTCGTCTCCCTCCACGTCGATACAGGCTTCATGAGAAGCAACGAATCTGCCGATGTAATGGCTCATCTGCGTGGGCTTGGCTTTGCCAACTTGCATATCGTCGACGCGTCCCAGACCTACTTCGAGGAGCTCCGGGGCGTTATTGAACCAGAAGCCAAGCGCCTCATCATCGGCCGCCTCTTCGTCGAGGTCCTAAAAGAGCGCCTGACTGACCTCAACCTCGGCCAGGACTGGCTGCTCGTACAAGGTACGATTTACCCAGACACAATTGAGAGCGGTGGTACCGACAAGTCAGCGGTTATCAAAACCCACCACAATCGAGTGGCGGAGATTGAGGCCATGTTGAAAGCTGGCCGGGTACTCGAGCCCCTTGACCGCTTCTACAAAGACGAGGTGCGCGCTTTAGGCCTCTCCCTGGGATTACCTGAGCATCTCGTCAACCGACACCCCTTTCCCGGCCCCGGCCTGGCGATTCGCATCCTCTGCTCCGACGGCACTCTCCCCCGAATTGACCAGAATGACGCGTCAAGCCTAACTGAAATCTGCCAACGTCATGGAATGCGCGGTCGCATCTTGCCCGTGCGCAGCGTTGGGGTTCAAGGTGATGCTCGCACGTACGAACATCCTGCGGCCCTCTGGTTCCCGGCGCACTCACCCCCTGATTGGGATCAGGTCCAAGCGTGCGCCACCGAGGCCGCCAACCGCATTCTCTCGGTGAATAGGGCCATATTCTCGCTACAGCCACTCGACGAAGTCAGTTTCACTGTCCACCAACAGCTTCTCGACCGTGACGCGGTCAAGTCGCTCCAAGGGGTCGATGCCGTTGTTCGGGCCGCGTTGGAGCCGGTGGCTGAAGTCTGGCAGGTTCCCGTCGTCAGCCTCCCCCTCCTCGACCGTGACAGTCGACAGGTTTATGTAATCAGACCGGTAACCTCCCGTGACGCCATGACTGCTGACTTCTATCGGATGCCTTTTGCGAACCTGGAGACTCTGGCCAAGGATTGTAGTGGAGCGGGCGCCGGAGTGCTGTTGCTCGATGTGACCTCCAAGCCCCCCGGAACCATTGAGTGGGAGTGATACTGAGCCATGAGTGAGACCAACGACTTCAGGCTGATCAACGCCCGTTGGGTCGCCATCGATGGTTCCGTTCAATCTACTCCATGGCACATTGTAGACGGGATGCTCCGCCTCAGGCAATCGGTTAGTGGTAGATCAGAGACAAGGACCCTTGACGGTGAAGGCGCATTGCTCTTCCCCGGCCTCGTCGATCCGCACGTGCACCTGCGGGAGCCTGGACAGGCCTACAAGGAAGGGATTGCAAACGGTACCCGGGCAGCGTTGGTCGGCGGCGTCACGACCGTTTTGGATATGCCCAACGACCGCCCGCCAACAACATCGCCCGCGCGAGTCGCCTCAAAGAGGCGTAGATTCGAGGGCAAATCCATGACCCATTTCAAGCTCTTTCAACAAGCCACCATGCGGGGTCCCATTGAGGTGGCACCTGATATCGCCGGAGCCAAGGTCTATCTCGCCCGCTCCTCCGTCGCCACTCCGGTGACGACGGTAGCTCGATTGAGTCGGATCTTCGCGGCCTTCCCCGTGGTCGCGCTGCACGCTGAACACCAGAAGCACCTTGCTGCCAGAACAGGCACTCCACATCACGAATGCCGCCCCATCACGGCCCTCACCGCCGGCCTCGACATCATTGAACGTGCCTATCGAGGCCTGGCTCCGGGGCGACGTCCCCGTTTGGTCCTTTGCCACGTCACCGGCATTGCGGAATTGGAGTGGTTACGCCGCATGAAGGGTGAGCACTTCGATATCTGGGGCGAGACTTGCCCCCACTATTTGCTGCTTACCCAGAACGATGCCGCTTCCAGGGGGGCCAACCTGCAGGTGAACCCACCACTGCGTACCCTCGCGGACCAAGCCGCGCTCTGGGAGGGGCTGGCGGACGGCACTATCGACTTCCTCGCCACAGACCATGCACCTCATTCACCCGTCGAGAAGGCCTCCACACAACCACCGTCCGGGGTACCGGGCGTCGAGTGGTTGGGGCCTTTTCTGGTAACCCTGGCCAAAACCAGACGCATCACCTGGCGCAGAGCCATCGAATTAGGCTGTTTAAAAGCAGCGAGTTGTTACGGATTACCGGGGCACCGCGGATTGCAAGAAGGTGAGGCCGCTACCATGGCCCTCTATCGCAGTGGCCCGCCAACCAGGCGAGTGGTCTCCAAAGCCGGCTACTGCCCCTACCCTGCCTTCGATTTCGCGGTGCACGTTGCAGCGACCTTTGTAGACGGCGAAATCCGTCACAACAATCTGGCGACCGGAGCTATCAGATGAGTGTTCAGGCCTTGGAAGTTATCTCCTTTCTGCTCGAAAACGAAGCGCTTCGCTTCGGCGAATTCACCCTGAAGTCGGGGGATCGTTCCCCCTTCTTCGTGAACCTGGGAGCGATCCGCCGAGCCGACGCGCTCTCCACTTTGTCAAAGCACCTCGCGACCCGCATCAAGACGGGCTTTCCCGACACGACGGTTCTTTTCGGGCCCGCTTACAAGGGCATCGCCATGGCCACGGCCACGGCGTTGGAGCATCGCCGATTATTCGGATCGGACCTGGCCATCTGCTTCGATCGCAAGGAATCCAAAGGTCACGGCGAGATGGGTGGTTTCATCGGCCAGGCCCCAACCCCGTCCGATTGCGTGGTCATCATCGACGACGTCATCAGCAATGGGGAGACCAAGCGACAGGCGATGGCCTCCCTGAAATCAGCTTTTGCAGCGGAGACCGCCGGCATTCTGGTGGCGGTGAACAGAGTTCGGCAGCGGGATCGGGGATCCCTCGACGGAATGCTGGTAGAGGCCCTGGTGGACCTCCCGGACCTGGTGGATTTCTTGCGGCGGCGCGGCGATCCCCAGGCCGAAACCGTGCTTTCTTTCTATGAGGAGGAGTAGAATGAAGAGATATGGTATCATTCCAGCCCTCGATTGCGAGCACCTCGATGACGCAACCAGACTGGTGGAGAAGCTGGGCTCGCATTCCTTTGTCCGTGGATTCAAGCTGGGATTCTCTCTGGGTCTGACCTACGGCCTGCCACAAATAGTGAAGGCCCTTGAGCCACACACAGATTTGCCGCTCATCTACGACCATCAGAAGGCCGGCACGGACATCCCCGACACGGGAGCTCTCTTCGCCAGGACATTGGCCCGAGCAGGCGTAGACGCAGCCATCATCTTTCCCCAGGCCGGTCCCCGTACCCTGCGCACCTGGATTAGAGCACTCCAGGATGAAGGAGTGGAGGCAATCGGGGGCGGAGCTATGACCCATCCCGCATACCTCGCCTCAGAAGGGGGATACATCGCGGATGAAGCGGTGCTCGACATGTACGCGATTGCTCGAGAGGAGAGAGTCGGAGTCTTCGTGCTACCCCTCACCAAGCCAGATGTCTCCAGGTCCATTGTGGCACATGCGGATCTGGGGGGCGATTGCACCATCGTGTCGCCCGGGTTTGGTGCCCAGGGCGGGGACCCGGGGACCTTCGATTTCGTCCAGCGCCACTATCTCATTATCGGTCGTACCATTCTGCGGGCCGAAGACCCTGTTGAATACATAAATGGAATCGAGCGCCAACTGAGGGAAGCCAATGAAGAATGACCTGATTTCCATGAATGACCTCGACCTCGCCCGCATCGAGAGCTATCTCAAGCTGGCGCACCGGGTAGAGACCATGCCCCGTGAGGAGCGTGTAAGACTGCTCCCGGGCAGGGTCCTGATGGTGATGTTCTACGAACCTTCCACCCGCACCCGACTCTCCTTTGAGTCGGCCATGCAGAAGCTTGGTGGCGGGGTCATTGGATTCTCGGAGATCGCCTCAACTTCAGTGGCCAAGGGAGAGTCCTTTTCGGATACCATTCTGACCTGCGAACGATACGCCGACGCCATCGTCGTGCGGCACCCAAAAGAAGGGACTGCGCGGTTGGCCGCGGAGACAGCAACGGTGCCCGTTATCAACGCCGGGGACGGGACCAACCAACACCCGACCCAGACATTGCTCGACCTCTATACGATCAAGAAGTTCCACGGTCAGGTCGACAACGTCCGCATCTCCTTTGTCGGCGACCTGAAGTATTCCCGCACAGTCCATTCCCTCTTCCAGGCTCTGCTGAAATATGAAGGTGTAAAGGTCAATCTGGTCTCGCCAGAATCCCTGCGCTTACCGAAGTATCTGAAGCTATCGGCCGAAGGCAAGCAATTGGCCTTCGATGAAACAGAGGATCTAAGAGCCGCTTTGGCAAAAAGCGACATCGTCTACATGACTCGCATTCAGGCCGAACGATTTGCCGACATTATGGACTATGAGAAGGTCAAGAATGCGTACTGCCTGGAGGCTCGTATGCTGGCCGATGCCCCCTCGCATTTGAAGGTTCTCCACCCCTTACCGCGGGTCAACGAAATCTCATCAGATGTTGATGGTACGCACTTCGCCGGCTACTTTGACCAGGTGGAGAGCGGCGTCATCGTTCGTCAGGCCATTCTTCTCAATCTGCTGGGGGTGATGTCATGAACTCTAAGCACCATCTGCTGATCCCAAAGATCGAATCGGGCATTGTCATTGACCACGTCCCCGCAGGCCTGGGACGGAGTATTCTGAAACTCCTCTGCTCATACGCAGGTATGGCGGAGGCCCAGATAACGCTGGGACTGAATTATGAGAGTAACAAATTGGGGCGCAAGGACATGCTCAAGATCATAGCCCCTGAGCTTCCCGAGACGATTCTGGAGCATCTCTCTCTGGTCGCCTCCGGCGTCACCATCAAACGCGTAGATGACTATCAGGTGCAGGGGAAATACTCTCTGCAGCCGCCAGACCACATCCAGGGATTGGCCCGCTGCATAAACCCCAACTGCGTCAGCAATCACGAGGGGCAGGCATCGGCCCGCTTCACGCGCCTGGGGGAGACCTCGCACAAGTTTAGATGCGGGTACTGCGAGCGGGTCTTTGAATTGGATGAACTGGCTATTGTCTTGCCGTAGGAGAATCATGGTTGATCTTGCCGTAAATATAGCCGGCGTACGCCTTCCCAATCCAACTGTAGTGGCCTCCGGGATTCTTGGCGTTTCAGCTTCCAGTGCTGGTCTGGCAGTAGCACACGGGGCGGGGGCAGTCACTTTGAAATCATGTGGTCCAGAGCCCCGCACAGGGCACCGGGGACCGACCATCGTACCCGTTCCCGGGGGCCTGCTGAACGCGGTCGGCCTCTCAAACCCTGGAGCGGCCGCGGTTTGCGACGAGATTCGCACGTTTAAGGACCGATACGACGTGCCCCTGATTGCTTCAATTTTCGGACGCACGGAAGCGGAATTCGCCGCGGTTGGAGAGGTCATTAGCGAAGCTTCTCCCGACCTGCTGGAGATCAACGTCTCATGTCCAAACGTAGCCTCGGAATTTGGCACCCCCTTTGGACTGGATAGGGAGGCAACTGGCCGGATTACGCGGCTGGTGAAGGAGGTCGCGGGCGAAATCCCCGTACTCGTCAAACTATCCCCGCAGGCCCATAACCTCGGTTCCCTGGCCAGCCATTGCCAGGAGTCCGGGGCTGATGGAATCACCGCAATCAATTCCCTGGGTCCAGGCATGGCAATTGACGTCTACACGAGACGCCCAGTCCTCTCTAATGAAGTCGGCGGGCTGTCGGGTCGAGCGATCCTCCCGGTGGCAGTTCGCGCCGTCCATGAAATCGCCCGCAACGTGACTATCCCAATTATTGGTACCGGCGGAATAGCCACCACTGAGGATGCCTTGCAGATGATCCTCGCCGGTGCCACAGCAGTTGGCATCGGCACCGGGGTTCATAGCCGCGGCATCGATATCTTCGATGAAATCGGGGAGGGAATCGCCGCCTATCTGGAGGAGGGCGGATTCTCGTGCCTCGACGAGATCAGGGGGGCCATCCATGCAGACTGAAATGAAGACCTGGGCGGTGGCTGACGTGACTCGCCACGCAGACGATATCCTCACGCTTCGAGTACTGGATGTGCCGCCCGCCAACCCGGGCCAGTTCTTTCTGGTCTGGCTACCGGGGGTCGATGAAAAACCGATTTCGGTTTCCAACCAGTCGGAGAGCGGAACTGAACTCACTATTTGCGGTGTCGGGGAATGGTCCCGCGCCATGATGACCGTAGTCCCCGGGGATCGGATCGGTTTGCGCGGTCCTTTCGGCAACGGTTTCACGCTAACGGACAACTCGTTGCTCGTCGGCGGTGGCATGGGAATCGCGCCCCTGCGTTATCTGGCCCATCGATTGATGGAAGAGGGGCGTACCTTCGACATGGCGCTCGGAGCCCGCAGCGCAACTGGCCTGATCTTCGCCGGCGAGTTTGGCCGTTGGGGCGCTCGGTTTGCCACCGACGATGGCACCATGGGTGACACTGGAACTGTCACCGACGTCATACGGGATATGGTCGACTTGCGGGCTTACGACTCTTTGTACGCATGCGGGCCTGAGGCCATGTTAGTTGCCGTGAAGGTAGTGGCGGACGACCACAATTTGCCCTTCCAATTCGCGGTAGAGAGGCTGATGAAATGTGGCATCGGGCTGTGCGGCCATTGCTCACTGGATGGCTCTGGGATTCGCCTCTGTGTCGAGGGACCCGTACTCGACCGCAAGATGGTTGAGGCGACTACCGAATTTGGTTTGCCGCACCGTGATGCCAGTGGTCGTCGCAGAAGCTAAGTAGTTCCATCCCCCGCGCTCATGTGCTCTAATGGCCTCATGGCTCGGGTTGTAATGCACGTAGACATGGATGCCTTCTTCGCTGCCATCGAGCAGCGTGATGACCCGGATTTGCGCGGCAAGCCGGTTATTATCGGCGCGCTCCCCGGCGGCCGTGGAGTTGTCTCAACCGCCTCCTACGAAGCGCGAGTCTTTGGCGTTCATTCAGCCATGCCGATTTCTGAGGCTCACCGACGTTGCCCTGATGGAATCTATCTGCGCCCCGATTTCCACCGGTACAAGGAAGCCTCCGATGGGCTTATGGAGGTCCTCCGGTCAATCTCCCCGATTGTCGAGCCAGTGGGAATCGACGAAGCATATGTCGACATTGCTGGATTGAGGCGCCTCCTCGGCTCCCCCGAGGAGATTGGCAATGAGACCAAACGCCGCATTCTGGAACAGCTTCGACTGACCGCATCGGTGGGCATTGGACCCAATCGGGTGATTGCCAAAATAGCATCTGACCGCCACAAGCCGGACGGGTTGACCATTGTCCCGCCGGAGGAGGTGGTGCCGTTCCTGGCGCCGCTGCCAGTCGGGGAGATGAGAGGGGTGGGCCGCAAGACTGTCCCCATCCTGCACCGCATGGGGATCCGTACCATCGGTGACGTGCAGCGGCGCTCCCTGGAAGAACTTCAGGGACGACTCGGGGCAAATCAAGCGAAGGCCCTGCACCTCCAAAGCCAAGGCATCGCCTCCGACGCGGTTGGCGACATCCAGGAGCGAAAGTCAATCTCGAAGGAGACAACATTCCAGGTGGATGAAGCTGATTTCGAAGTTGTCCGGGAGACATTGCTGGTGCTCGCCTGTCAGGTGGGCCGCACCGCTCGCCGTAAGGGACTTGCCGGACAGAAGGTGACGATAAAGGCCCGGCTTCCCGGGTTCGTCACATATACGAGACAACGCAAACTGCTGGAGCCCACGCATGCCGATCTGGAGATCTTCCACACGGGACTCGAATTGCTCCAGGCTGCCCCCTTCGCCAAGGGTCCGTTTCGACTTGTCGGCATCGGCATCGGAGATTTGCTGCCCGAATCGACCGCGCAACCAGGTCTGGTAGCCGATGCCAAAGAGCGCCGCTCACATCGGCTCTACAAAGTGCTCGACACAATTCGAGACCGGCATGGCGAAGTCATCTCACTCGGCAAACCGCGGAAGCGCCGGGATTGAGGATGGGGCACCTTCGTCGTCGGCTGCTGGTCACATCGAAAGCGAGCCCTTTCGGAAGTCGGTCTTTGCGATGAGGGCGTTCACTAGTGTGGGGTGACCGTTGCGGGTGGTTGATAGGGCAGCGGCAAGGGTCTTGGCGACGGCTTCGTCTTGACTTACGTGGAATCCTCTGGCGCCGAGACCCTTTGCCACCTGATCATACCTGGTGGAAATCAGGTCAGTCCCCACCGAATCTCCGAGTATCTCAACTTGCTCACGGGCTATCTGGCTCCAGCAGGCATCATTGCCTACCACGGCCAGAATCGGCAGCTCGTGGCGAACAAAGGTATCAAATTCCATGATACTATACCCCGCAGCACCATCACCATAGAGTAGCCAGACGTCTGCATGCGGGTGGACCAGCTTCGCCCCCAGGGCAAAGCCAGCCCCCACACCCAGCGTGCCGAAGACACCGGGATCGAGCCACTGCAATGGTCCCCGCGGCGAGACGACGTATGAGGCGGTGGCGACGAAGTCCCCGCCATCCCCGATAATCACGCTCGCGGGCGTAAGTTCGCGGTCTATCGCCTGAGCAAGGCCAAGTGGATTCACACTTTCATAGCTCTCATTGCTCATCTCCGCTATCTGCGTCCCTCTAAGAGCATCTCGCTGGCGCAGGTGGGCCACCCATTTCGGGCAGGCAGTACAGGCGCCACCGAGGGCATCGGCCAGGTGCGACAGAAAGGAAGCCGGGTCGCCGTGAATGGCCACGTCAGGAAGCTTGTTGCGAGTCAGTTCCCGTCTATCCAGGTTGGCCGAGATGAGCTTCGCCCCCGACCCGATATGACGACCGTAGTCGAGGCGAAAATCGGCGGGAACTCCGGCCAGGATGACGAGGTCCGCCTCACGCAAAGCGTCTCTTCGCTTGTGGCGGAGTTGGAAGGAGCATTCTGGACCCAGAAGCCCGCGGGCCATCCCGGAGAGATAGACAGGCACCTCCATGCGATGGAGGGCGGCAACAAGGCCACGGGCAGTAATTGGTGATTGTACTGCCTGACTGCCAATGACCATGACTGGTTTCTCGGCCCCCCTCAGCAACTCCTGGGCTCGCCCCACCTTGCCCTCTCCAGGAATCCTCGCAGCCTCCGCCTGGACCTGCCCAAATGACGGGGGGCCAGACTCACTGAAGAGTCGCTCTACGTGACGCTGGATCACCCAATTCTCGATTCTCCCCATGAAGCTGCGCCCATTGGAGCCGGCGCCATACCACTTTCTGACAGTCTCCTCCGCATAGAGCAGATCGATGGGCAACTCAACAAAGACGGGTCCCGGCACGCCCGCCAGGGACGCGGCGATTGCCTCCTCCATGAGAGGCACGACATCCGTCACCCTGGTTGCCGCCAGAACCGCCTTCACGTGGGGCTTCACACTAGCTAGCTGATCGATGTCCTGGAGCGACCCCCTACCCTTCAAGAAAGTGGCCGTGGCTCCTCCAATGAGGATCACCGGTGATTGCGCAAGCCGGGCATTCTCAAGCGCAGTGAGCGCATTGGTGACACCTGGCCCCGCGGTCACCGCCACGATTCCGGGCACACCCGTAAGTCGAGCCACGGCATCTGCCGCGAATACGGCGGTGGATTCCTGCCGTACATCCACGACCCGGATTCCCCGCTTCTTGCTCTCCACAAGAATCGGCGAGATGTGTCCGCCACAAAGCGTGAACAGAAAGGGCACGCCCGCCCGCTGTAAGACCTCAGCTACACGCGCACCACCATTCATCCGTACCCTCCGACATTTCGTACCGCCAAAAACGTAGGAACTATGACGGCCTGTTGGAAGGGGAGGTGTCTACTCCTTGCCGCAAATCCGGCGGGCTTCTCTGAGCTCTTCGTCCGTTGCCCCGAGGCGCTGAGCATCACGGGCCATGCGGAATGACTTGGCACAATGGGACGTCTTCTTGTCGAGATTGTCCATCGCTCTAGTGGATGAGACCCAGGCGAGATGAAGATACCTTGCTTTGACGGTATTCCTAAGGTCCATTACATGGTCCGTGCAACGCTCTCTAACTACCGCCGAGCTATTGCGCAGGGTCTTGCTCGCAGCCTTAGCCTGTTTGGCGGCCGCCGAGGCATTCTTCTTACTTCCCTTGAGAAAGTTCAGTCCGTTTCTCACCAGATGACGAAGATCGCGCGCCCGGCGTCGGTCAACGCGCTCCAGATCGGCCCCCTGGCAGCGCTTGCGCGCTTCCTTGCTGGGTTGCGGGGCCCAACGAGGCTCAGATGAGGTACGAATCATTGGTGCCTTTCCATCGGAATGCACTATCGGCTGGGGCTGGATTGCTGCCACTGTAGGCTCTTCGGCAATCTCCGAATCACGGGCTAAGGTGATCTCCCTGGCCACCGCCTCGGCCCCTACGTTCACATCGCTTGCAGCGGAGGCCGCATCGGACGCCATATCCCTTTCTGTGTTGAGGTCAGGTGTGAGAGCAACCTCTGCCAGGCCCACGGTATCGGTAACTTCTGGAGAAGAGAGGTCAATTCTCGCCCCGTCGGCGACAGCATCCTCGACTTGTGCGACCGACACTACCCGCACATCGGGCCTCTTCTTGCGGGACTCTTCCCCAGGTGTGCCAGAAGTTGGCCCGAAGAAATAGAAGGCCCCGACGAGAAGTGCGATGAGTGCCACGACGCCAACGCCAGCACCAGCATACTTACGCTGGCGACGGAGCCTGCGTTGTTGCAACAGTCGAGGAAAGTTGCCTGGCCGCAAGGGACCAGATTGATAAACCAGGGCCTTGCAGTCCGGCGACTTGCTGCGGGTGCTGGCCACCTCGCAGAGCTCCTGGCAAGCGTGCTCCGGCTCAAGGCGAGCGACCATGCTCCCCATTGCATCATCTTCGAGGTAGCGATGGATTCCAGCCGAGCAGAGCAGGAGAACATCTCCCTTCTCCATGCGAAGCGGCAAACTGCGAACATCCGGTTCCACCCGCGCCTTCTCACCGAGCGCTCGGGCCAGACTATGCGCTTCAGGTCTTTCCTTCGCCTGCTCCTCAGTCATGATACCGTGGTCGATCCACGTCTGCGCAGTGGTGTGGTCGCCGGTAAGGCGATTGGGTGCGTTATTGCGCACGAGGTAGGCTCTAGCGTTGCCTACATGCCCTACGTAACTACGGCCGCGGGTCACTAGCACAAGGACGCAACTAGCACCACCTGCCCCCGATTCCGATGCACTACGCTGGCTCTGATGAAGGTCTGCATTTGCGGCCTGAATCGCCTGTCGAAGTAGATCCGACGCCGACCTGACATCCTCCGGATTGAGCCGGGAGTTCTGGGTCACGCGTCGGATGGCCTGTACCGCAGTTCGCTCGACTTCACCTCGCACATCAGCTTCGCGAGCGCTGCCGTCGACCAAGACCAGCAGGACGCCGTAAGGCAGAGAGATGGTGTTAACACCTTGTCCTTTCTCGCCTAGAGGTTCCTCAGGCAGGCTTAGAACGCCAACGCGGGGAAAGTCAGCGGCCTGAACCCCGTTTTCTGTCTCCCAGCCTCTACTCATCTCCCTACTCTCCAAAAGCGGGTGGATGGTATGATCTTTTGGTTGCGAAGGCAAGCGCCCGAGCTATTTGTAGACACATCCGCACCCCGGTATACTATCAGCCTGACACCACTTCGGTTTGCGGAGGATACCATGATCCGAATTGCCTTTGCGTCACTATTGCTGGCCATCGTCTGTTGGGCGGCCCCGGCGGTGGCACAGTGCCCAGTTGGAGATCAGGTCCTCAGTGCGTGTGCTGGTTACACGTACGAAGGGTGTTGCACCTTGGACAACAAGATCCGTTGGTGCGAAAACAACGTCACGTGCGAGCTCGATTGCAGCGGTGCTGACCCTGATTCGTGCGGCTGGAAAACTGACCCCGGCATCTATGATTGTGGGGCCGCGCTGGAACCTGACCCCTCCTGCAACCGTCCCCTCTCCTGTATCAAGGGAGGCTGTCTTCCGACCTCTACTTCGGGATGCTGCGGTTGCCCATGTCAATCGTGCGTTTGTGCAATGGACGACTTCTGCTGCGATACCGCCTGGGATAGCCTCTGCGCCAAGGAGTGTGCCGAGGATTGCGGCGGCTGCGGCAGCCCTGATGGCTGCACCGAATCGGATACCCCTGGCTGTGGAGCCTGTCAATGTGAAGACTGCGTATGCGAGGTGGACCCTTACTGCTGCACCTCTAAATGGGATGGAATCTGTGTCACCGAGTGCCAGGAGGATTGCGGCGGAGATTGCGGCTGTGCCCCCCAATGTGGTGGCAAGCAGTGCGGCCCCGACGGTTGTGGCGGTAGCTGCGGCTCATGCCCCGTGGGATTCTCCTGCGACGGAAATGGGAATTGTCTATGTCTGCCGGACTGTGCCGGCAAGCAGTGCGGTGACGATAGCTGCGGCGGAACCTGCGGCAACTGTGGAGCGGGTTTTCAGTGCGTCAATGGCAGTTGTACTTGCGTCCCCGATTGTGCCGGCAAGGAGTGTGGCACCGATGGCTGTGGCGGAAGCTGTGGTAGTTGTGCAGCCGGCTTCCAATGCGTCAACGACAACTGTAAGTGCTCTCCGGATTGTGCGGGCAAGCAATGTGGCGACAACGGCTGTGGTGGCACCTGCGGAGTTTGTGCTCCAGGATTCTCCTGCGACGGTTTCGTCTGCAACCCGGATTGTCTGGCAGACTGTGCGGGTAAACAATGTGGCGATGACGGCTGCGGCGGAAGTTGCGGCCAGTGTCCCCCAGGGTTTGACTGCGCTGAAGATGGCCTCTGTACGCCTGAGTGCGAGGCTCAGTGCAGCGAGAAGGAATGTGGCGACGACGGCTGCGGCGGCGAATGCGGTGAATGTCCCCCCGGCTCCCTTTGCAACGACGCCGGCCTCTGTGATTGCCAGCCCCAATGCGAAGGACTTGCCTGCGGCGATGACGGGTGCGGTGGCAGTTGTGGAAACTGCCCCGACTCGCACCAATGCCAGGAGGGCCTTTGCACCTGCGCTCCCAGTTGCCAGAACAAGGCGTGCGGGTTGGATGGATGCGGAGGGCTCTGTGGAGCCTGCGGGTTTGGCGAGGAGTGCGTCGCCGGCCAGTGTGAGCCGGTCTGCAACCCGCAATGCCTGAACAAGGAATGCGGCGACGACGGCTGCGGCAGTATCTGCGGCAATTGCGGAACCGATTTCACCTGCTCCACCGATGGTATCTGTACGCCGAGCGCGCCCCCGGACACGAATGACGGTCTGGACGCACCATCCGGCACTGACACAATCGCGCAGCCTGATGGCGGAACTAAGGCTGGCGACGGGCTGTCCATCAGCGCTGACGGTCAGCTAATCTCCGGAGATGGTTCGATCGTCGGGTTCGAACCTGGACCGGAAGGCTGTCCGGCTGGGACAGTCAAGACCTATGGCAAATGCGTGCCGGCCGGAGCGGCTTCGGACGAAGGCGGCGACAAGTCAGGCGGCTGCAATGGCAATGCCCCGCCATTTCCTGCCGCCCTACTCCTCTTCATTATGCTTCTTAGCGGCCTTGTGGCGGTACGCCGTGCCTCTTCCTGACCGGAACATCCGCATACGGGTAAAAGTCCCTCACCAGGGCCAATGGCATCTGGCAGGGCTGGTTGCTGAAGCTGCCAGACTCCCGGCGGTTGACGCCGAGGCCCTGGTGGAATTTGGAAGCTGCCAGATCGCGGCAAAGGTGGTCCGTGACCCCAACTTGGAGTTGCAACCGGGAGCACTTCTGGTCGTGAATTACCTTTCCGTTCCAACTTCCCCGCCACCCCGGATTCGCCACCGCGACAAAGAACTCATTGTGGTGGAGAAACCTGCCGGAATTCCAGTGCAACCAACTCCTCAAGGGGCGGGTAACTCACTCATTGAGCAGGTGGCAGAGTTGACCGGGGCCAGCGACCTCAGGGTCGTTCATCGACTGGACGTTGGTGTCTCGGGGCTACTGGCACTCGCCCGCAACCGGCCTTCCGCCGCGGCCTTGACCCAGGCATTCTCAGCGGGATCCATAAAGAAAATCTATCTGGCCGCTCCCCTTCCCTCCCAAGAGGGTATCGTCTGGCTCAAAGGGGTGGATGAGGGCCATACCATCGACGCCCCGACCCGCTGGGTATCGAGGACGCGACGGACGTTAATCGTCGCTGACGGCAAACCCTCCCAAACATCCATCCTGCATGCAACTCAGCAAGGGGAACAGTGGCTCTTGCTGCTCCGCCTCCACACCGGTCGCACCCACCAGATTCGAGCGCACCTGGTGCACGTCGGGTTGCCCCTTCTTGGCGACCGCAAGTACGGTGCGCCGGCGAGAGCCGGCCGCCTGGGCCTCCACAGCATCTCCATGAGCCTGCCGCACCCGAAAACGGGGAAAACAATCCGATTCTGGGCCCCGCCCCCTGACGACTATCTGCAATTGACTGGTATTGAATGGGACCAGAGTTGCGACGAGTATTGGCGGCTGAAAACACGTTAAATAACGAAGGCCCCGCCAGAGCGGAGCCTTCGTTTGTCTAGTGGGCCTTTTCGCGTCATGCCCGGGACTGCGTTGGGCAGCCCTCAGAACAATGAGCTACTCTCGGAATAAGGAAACGCATTGGGTCACCTCGCAATTGGTTGACTTCCCAAGAAGTTGTCGGGCGCCCGCCCGACTCCTTTCCCAAGATATGGCGGTCACTACCTCCAGTCAAGCAAGAGAATGAGATAATCCCACCCACACGGGCTCTAGTGACCGCAGTAGATCCTCGCAAAGTGACGATATGAGCGGTCGAACGTCGCTTCAGCCTTCGGAGGGAAGAAGCAACCAGGCAGTTGGTCCATGCGGCGATGGTAAGTAACGCATTCGCAGCAGTTCCCTTTGCGGGGGCATCCGGGATAGGTGCAGGTGCAATTGGCCAGGTTATTCGATTTCTGGTCACATCCCATGCGTCATTCCTCCTCGTTTCCTTGTAAAGACTGAAGCCCCGCGTGCCGGCGATAGACTCGCACGAGAGGGAGGCCATCGATGCCTCCTTCAAAGACCGGACCGAGGGTATCCATATTATCCCAGTAGCGCATCTCTTCTTCGGTGAAGCGCTCTTCGACATCGAAGATCAGCACTTCTGGGGCGCGCTTTCGGGTCGCACAACCAAGATCTTCCCGCATCCAACCTTCTCGTTGCTGCATCTGGCACGTTCCACGCGTTGCATCCTGGAAGTCAACGGCGATTCCCGCAGGCGCTTCGTCATTAACGAAATCGAGCGCACTCCGGCTGGCAAAACTCCAGAATTGCCGCTGCAGTCGAGACTCTGCGGCCCCACGTAAACCGCCGACAAGCTCATTGTAGTATGCGGTTCCGTAAGGGACATAACGAATCGTGTCACGAAGTGCCGGGGCGACGAGAACAACGACCGTCGCCGTGGCCGCAATCCAACGGGCTGGAGTCGAAGACTCGGGCCAGTATTCCTCCACTCCTCGCCAGGCCATTTGCAACAACCATCGCAGCCCATGAGCTGCAACGAGACAGTAGAAGGGCATGGTCAACAACCAGTGCTTCACACCACCAAAAACCGGCGTGCCGGGCATCGAAATCAAGGTCACCGGAAAAGCAAGATTGATGAAAACGAACCAGCCTCTCCCCCAACTGGAAAGAGGCCCTTCATCGGTCCCCGACCATGACCGGAAGTTCCGCCCGAAATCCGCAATACGGCAGAGGTAAGCACGCCAGAATCCGGCCAGAAAAAGCGCAGTCGTGACCACGGGGACCGTAACCAACGTCAGGACAAAAGGCAGATCGATGGGAAAGGGAGGTGATTGATAGGCTCGCCCGAAGTAGTACTGGAAGTAGTGCTCATGGTCCAGGTGGAACCCCAGGTACTTGCCGAAAGACTCGATGGAGTCATACCAAAGCCAGGGCCAGAGGAGAAAGAGCATCGGCAATCCGATAGCTGGCATCAGCAAGAAGGCGATTGGGAAGCGAGGCAAAGAGAACTGCCACCCGCGGGCCGAGAAGCTCCGTATCCCCGCAATTCCCCACCACAGCATCAAGGTCACGGGCAGGAAGAAAGCGTTGAGCTTGGCTAACAGCGCAATACCCCAAAGGACTCCCACCGCGAATGCCCACCGGGTCGAACGCAAAGAGCGGACGAATGCGTAGAGCACAAGCATGCTGAGGGCGGTAATTGGGATATCGAAGCAGGTCAGATGCGCATGGAAGAAGAGCCGGGGAATGAAAACCAGCAGTACTACCGTCAACAGCCCCACCGCAGTAGAACCGAATTCCACAGCGAGGAGAAAGACGACAAGAATCAGCAGCCCGCCGAGCAAAGCACCGGGAAATCGAAAGGCATCGGATTCCGAGAATATCTGTAGGGGACCAGACGAAATGACACGGCACCCCGTGAGAATCCGTGCCGGAGACTCAACAGCGTCGCCACAGAGCTCCGCCGCCACCGCCCCGTTACCTTCCAAATCGCCAGAGGCTCTGGACGTACTCCGTTCAGTTACATGAACAGCACCAAGCTCAATACGCTCATCCTCATCCTCTCCGATGTAGCGCGGTCCCAGAAGAACCACCTCGTCATCTGGCTCGAAGCCGTGGGAGAGACCGAGCCCCGAAACCCTTACGGTCCCGTCGGGCGTAACGCTGGCGCGCCGCTCCTTCTTTCCCAGAAAGCGCCAGCTCACACCAAAGAGAACCTTCATCAGGGGTGGATGCTCGAAATTCTGCTTCCAAACCTTCTTCACCCCCTCTCGCCCGAGCAGGTCAGTGCGCTGAGCTTCATCCCCACGGGCTATGCGGGTGAACCAGTTGAAATAGACCTTCCCATAGTGAATGTAGAAAGACTCGTCCCGCGTAATGCCCATGGAGGTTGTCTGCATCACGAGCACAACGTAGAGAATAGCGAGAACGGCCCCGATTCCCCAATCGAGGGGCCGCTGACGCCGACCTGCGAAGAGACCGGTGCCTCTGCCCTCTCCTCCGCCCTCTTTCGTAGCCCTTAGAGACATCTGCTCCTCGTCATCGACTCCCGCCGATTGTGCCCAGAGCTACTGGACAGGTCAATCAGAACTTCCGGTAAAGAGCATCGGGAACCATGCGCATTACGGCGGCCACCAGTCCCCAGCGGCGAGTAACATAGACGCGCTTCCGGCGGCGCTTGATGGCGCCGTATATCTGGCGGGCTGCCAATTTGGCATCGGCCACCCAGAACATCCCTTTCTGCCCCTCGGTCATGGGGGTATGCACGAAACCGGGCCGAACATCCGTAACGGCCAGGTCCAGCTTCCGCTTGTAGGCCTGAACACGGATCCCTTCCATATAATTCGAGACGAATGCTTTGGAGGCTGCATATGCCGGTGCCCCGTAGCCGCCGCGCAGGGCAGCCACAGAGGAAATACCCACAAGATGTCCTTTGCCCACCTTTTCGAAATAGTGAACTGCGACATTTGCCATAGCCGCGAATCCAGTTACGTTGACGCCGATGGTCGTCACTTCCGGTTCCCAGCCGAGCTTCATGTTGGGGATGCCTATGCCGGCGTTGACCACCACCACGTCCACCGGGTCGAGCGTGGCCAGCAGTGCATCGAGCACGGCCATCGCCTCCTCCGGGTTGGAGACGTCCAGAGTGGCAACCTCCACCCTTGCATCCAGACTCTTAGCCAGCGCATCAAGGCGCTCCTTTCGGCGAGCCGCGATACCCAATTCCCAGCCGTCGGCCGCCATAACCCTTGCCAACTCCTCTCCGATTCCGCTGCTGGCTCCTACTATTACTGCCCTGGGCATGGTCCCCTCCTCCTCGTTTCCCCGGAGTCTAGCCTGCTACGCTGAGCTTTTCCAGTAGCCAAAGAATGATTTGACTTGGCCGGCGCCAATAAATATTGTGCGGACTGTAAAACTATGGTTAGCGAGGATTGGGGTGACAGGATTGGAAAAGCTCTCTTTGCGAGAGCGCAAATATGCACGAACAAAGCTTTCGTTACTTGATGCGGCCGTGAAGCGCTTGTCCGACCGACCTTTCGACTCCATCTCGGTCAGAGAACTTTGCGACGAAGCAATGGTCTCAGAAGCGACTTTCTTCAACTATTTTCCGAGGAAGTCTGATCTCCTTGTCTACTTCGTACAACTCTGGAGCATTGATGTCGCCTGGCACGCTCGGCAGACTTCCAAAGGAGAAGGAGGTCTGGCTGCTATAGAAGCGATCTATGACCGTACCGCCGAGCGGGCCAGTACCAGGCCGCGCGTAATGAACGAGATCATCGCTTTCATCGCCAAGGAGCAAGATGAGGCTATATTCAAGCCGATTTCCCTGGCAGAGCGATTGATGGCCTATCCCGACCTGGACCTCGTCGATGACCTCCCTGCCGACGGCTTCGAGACATTGGTCGGAAGGAATCTCGAAATTGCCCTTGAGAAGGGCGAGCTCCCTGCCGGCACCGATCTGGCACAAACGCGGGTCCTTCTTGAATCGGTCTTCTTTGGAATCCCCCTGGTCCTGGGAGTTTCCAGAGCCCCTCAACTCGCGGCCAACTACCGGGGGGCACTCGCCGTAATCTGGAATGGAATCCGATCACGCAGCGCAGCCGCTTAGCCTTTCTTGAAGTGAATCAAGAGAGGCAAATCGAGCAGTTCTCCCCTCCTGGCTTCCGTCCCGTCACGTGGGCGAACCACAATTCTCCCATCAGAGATCTTCAAAGCACATCCGCCACCAAGAAGCTCCGTCACCTCACGTCGGAAAGAGCTCAACGGTTCGGCCTCGACGAAAAGCGGGTCAGTGGTCCACGAAAGCGCATCTGAGACCTCTCCATAGTCAATCCAATCGTCCCTTCGATGGGCATCATGCAGGTGAGCAAAGAGAAAGCGTGAGAAGACAATGGTAACGCCTTGCAAGCGAGAGACCCGCTCGGCGTGGTGGCCTCCATGCTTCTGGAGGACGGCGAGCGACGCATCCGCCTGTGCAGCAGTGTTGGCGCAAGAGAGGGAACAGGGATACCAGGTTACGGGGCTGACCATCGGCGGGAATATATTGAATATCGGGTGACATTCGGGGAAATCCCCCGATTGCTCTCGGTAGGCTTCAACAAGGGCGGCGTCATCCTGGCGAGGAAGGGTTGCGAAAGAACGGACGCAGCATGCCGGGTACCCCAGAATCTCACCGGAACGGGCAATTGCCTTCAAGCGCTGAGTCCCCCCCCGGCGCTCTCTCCGCTCCATTTCGATAAGGAGCGGTATAGCCGACGCGGTATTGCTGAGAAATACTTGAAACGAACGGGCCCCTTCGCCGGAATGCATGTCTCTCGCTTCTGCTGTCGGACCGCTGTCCCGCTCCACTACGTCGATGAAGGCCCCTTCCCGGTTGGCCATTGCTCGCAGTCTAGCGACCTCTGCAAGACCCTGGTCCTCTACCTTCACGGCGGGCTTATGACCCAATTCGAAGAGGAGCAGCTCCAGATTGGCCACCGCTGTCCCCGTCCAATCGGCCACCTGACCGCGCTCCGGAGAGTCGTCCAGCCAGCGAATCCACGAAGACGGTGTGCTCTGCTTAGCCATTGGCCTCCACTCTCTATGCCTCCCGTCGCATTGTATCCGCTCAGGCCATCTGCTACAATCCCCAGGTGTGAGGGCCTGGTCATGAAGATCGTAGTCGGACTGCCCGCCGCGGCCACCGTGGAAGAGGTCCATCAGCTAGCTGCCGCTGGAGCCACCGAGTTTTTCGTCGGCTATGTTCCCCAATACTGGAGTCAGAAACTCGGCCAGGAGTTCTCTCCCAATAGACGCTACTTTGCAGGGGCCCAAATCGACTCCCTGGGCCATCTTCGAGCCCTTTGCGAAGCCGCTCAGGAGCACCATATCCCCGTCGCAGTAACCTTCAACGAACACTTCGTCACACCCCGAGCCATGGAATTGGGGCGTCGATTGCTCGAGGAGGCAGCGGGCGCCGGCTGCACGGCCATTATCGTTGCCGACCCTTCCCTCGTTCCCTACCTGCTCCAGATATTTCCAGATGTCGACCTTCATGTCAGCGGTGATGCCGGACTCTACAATCGGGCCGCGTGTGAAGCGGTGTTTGGGGCAGGTGCTCAGCGCGTCATCATTCCCCGGGAACTCCCTTTGACCGAGCTGGTACCTTTGCTAGAGGCGGTGCGCACCCCGGGGCGGGAGTTTGAAGCCTTCATCATGGGAGAACCGTGCGTCTACGACGGTGCCAGATGCTTCACCGAGCACGGCTACGGATTCGCGTGCGACTTCTGCAATCACCATGAACGTAAGCACGTCCGGCGACGTGGCGGCCAGACTCGCCACCCGCTTGACCCGCCCCAGGCCACCTTGCTCGATAACCCTCGCAATCGGGCGATTTGGGGTCTTGGCAAATGTGGACTCTGTGCACTCAGCAGCCTGGCTGGGCAGGGCATCACGCATGTCAAGATTCCCGGACGCGCTTCGGCCGCACTTCCGGCCATCCGATTGGTGAAGCAACTGCTCGATAGTCCCGACCAGAGCAAAGAAAGAGCGCAAGATTTGCTGGACGCTCCCGAGCTATGTGCCTCCCGCACCTTCTGCTACTTTCCGGAGGTCCACGATGACTGAACTGGCCCTCCATCTTTGTAATCCTGATAGTCTGGCAAACCAGAGTTCGCTGCTGAAGTCCGGCAACCTCATGGATATGCAGTGGCCCCGTAATACCATTCCCCTGGAACGAGGTGCCTGGGAGACTATCATGGCGGAGCTACCCGCCGAGAATCCTCCATTTGCTACCAGACTCTATCTGGGCAATGAGTTCTGCCCCTATCTGGCCTGGTCCCTCGACGAGCTTCAGCGAGGCAAAGAGGTAGCCCAGGCCGCCGGATTCGGTCTGACCGTCGTCTTCTGCCCACAATGGGAGCGCTCCCTTGACCACACCCTCACAATTGTTGATAGCATACAGGAGGCCTTCCCGAATCTGGAAGTTGTGGCCAATGATTGGGGGCTCCTCGCAGCCCTGAAAGATCGTCCTGTGAAGGCAGTTGTAGGACGACTCCTGTACAAAGCAAAGCGCAACCCCCGCCTGAGCCGCGAGACTTTGCCGGCCGGGCTCCCTGAATCCGCCGATCAGTCCGACGCGGTGCTTCATCGTCAGCTCGCTCAATGGTCTCTACTCCCGTCCGATGCCCCCTGGCTGGCCACCTGGCTTGAGGAGATGGCAGCAACTCGCGTCGAGATGGAATTGGTACCTCAGGGCCTCAAGTGCGACGCAGATAATCCCGTCCCCCTCTCTCTCCATATTCCTTGGACCTACATTACGGGAGGGGGCCACTGCCCAGTCGCGGTACTCAGTAACGAAGGGGAAGTGACACGCTGTAATCGGGGCTGTCGGACCACTATCGTAGAGTCAACCTACCCCACACGCACCTGGCCGCTGCGGCAAGTTGGGCACACCGTCTTTTCGCCGATGGTATCTCTGTTGAAAGGGTACATGGAACAGCCGCGCATTGATCGCTGGGTGCTATCGCCAGGGCTACCAATGTAGGGACTAGTCTTCCTTCTTCTTCCGCCGCCGCCCGCGTTTCTTTTTCTTCTTCTTCTTCTTACCCTCTTCTGGCTCAGGTTCTGGCTCAGCTTCAGCCGCTGCTTCAGCCGCGGCTTCGCGCGCCGCGTCCACCGCCGGATGCGCCGCCGCGTCGGACGCCGC
>CAZFVN010000087.1:0-24186 GCA_964522395.1 uncultured Myxococcales bacterium | reverse complement strand
CCAGGTCATCTGCTCCTACAGCTGTGCCAGGATGCTGACAGCGCTATTGCCTCGTAAACGGCGGTCTTCGCATCCGTTGACACGAATGGAGCGCGATGCTAGCCTCGCGGCATCAGGTAGACTGAGGAGGAAATTGATGAACCACAACGCCCGATGTGCCTACATTGCCATGCTCGTCTTCCTCGCCAGTTGCGCACCGGCTAATGAAATGAGCGATGCCGAGAAGTGCGAGCTTGCCAGAGAGCGAGTCGCCGAGTGTTTTCCCGGCGTCTCCTTCGAAGCCGAGTGCAGCCAGGAAACGCTGGACAAGTTCGAAGAGTATGGATTCGAGGGTGAAGGGTGTGACGGAGTGAAGAAAGTCGGCAAGGCGGACTGGTTCTCCTTCGACGGCTGCGGGCAGGGCGAACATGAGTGCGGCTTGATATTCTGCTGTGACGACTACCTCGTAACCTGGTTCCCGCAAGATACCGATTGGGATATAGTTCCCGTTGTCCAAGTACTTCACAACTCTATCCCCGCTGACGTGCGCGAGAAGTTCGAGGTGGCAACTCGGGAGGAACTGCTCAAGGGACTCTCTGGAACTTACCAGCAGGAGGTGGCCGAGACCCTTGGCGGCGCAACCCAGGAGATGGCCGTAGAAGTGTCAAAGCAACTGGCTGAGATTCCCTTCGACGATTATCAGGCGGCCTTGCCGGCTGCCGATTGGGGAATCGAATTGGCGCACTATCTGGGTGGAGAGGTGATCGTCTACGAAACCGACGATCAGAATCGGGCCGTCAAGCAACTTGAGCGAATGTCGCTCAGCCCCTTCCCGTGTGACGTCGATGTTCCCCTGACCAATATGGACATGACCAAGGTTGAGGTCATCGTTTATGAGCCAGAGCGGGCCATTGTCTACTGGCGGGTCATGTACTCCGATAACGATTCCACGGAAAGTGATGTCGGCAGCATTGAATTCGTGAAGTACGACGAGAGTTCAACTCTGGCCACCTTCCATTCCGCCCACCGCCTCAACATGCCCGGTGGCCTTCATATCCCCAACAACGTGGTTGAATTAGTCCTCAAGAGTTTCTTCCTCGAGCATATCCAACACTACGCCACGCTGGTTCAAAACAGGCTCTAGCAATCTCCCGCCCTATCGCCTCATTTTCGCGGCTGCTCCGGGCCCCGGCTTAGGAGCTGGTTCCATCGACGAGGAGGATTTGAACATCCATTACGTTGGTCCGGGTGGGACCTGTAATCAACAGGTCTCCGGCAGCCTTCAAGCAAGGGTAAGAGTCGTTATTAGCGAGGGTATCAGCGAGGTCCATTCCAGCGGTACGAGCGCGCCTGGCGGTGCCTCCATCGATGAGCCCCCCGGCCGCGTCAGTCGGACCGTCCGTACCATCAGTTCCTGCGGCCATCAGCACAGCACCGCCGACACCGTCGAGCACTCTGGCGGCGGCAACGGCCAATTCCTGGCTCCGTCCACCTCTGCCCTGCCCACGAATCTTCACCACGGTCTCACCGCCATAGAGTCGGCAGGCGGGGCCGCTGTTGTGGTGTGCCATTTCCATCAGTTCCTCTGCGAGTTGAGCCCCAACTACTGAGGCCTCCCCCGTGAGTCTGTCGGAGACCACTTCACATGCAAATCCGTGCCCGACCGCGGCCACTCGACAGGCGTCCAGGCAATCCCGATTGGTTGCTATCAACAAGTTGTGATAGGAACAGCCATCGGCGGTTCCCTGGCGCATATCCCCAGTTGTCCCGGTCAATTCTGAGGGTTTGGAGAGGTGACCCCTCATCTGGAATGGAAGGGAATCCCAGAGGGCCAACTCGCGCAAAACAGCGGGCACATCGATGGTTTCCAGAGGAGGTACTGTTGGCCCGGATGCGATGAGGTCGAGGGGGTCACCCACGACGTCAGAGAGAATGAGCGACAGCACCGTCCCCGCGCCTGCGGCCGCAAGCATCCCGCCACCCTTGAGTCGCGAGAGGCGACGTCGTACGTGGTTGAGCAACTGAATATCCGCACCTGCACTCAGCAGATCCCTCGTGATGGCTTGCTTCTCCGCCAGCGTCACGCCATCCACTGGGGCGGGAAGAAGCGCTGAGCCCCCTCCCGAGATGAGAACAATGGTCAAGTCGCTCTCAGTCATCTTGCGAAGCAGGGCCTCGATAACATCAGATGCGGCCAGCCCACGCCCATCGGGTAATGGATGCGCGGCCTCCAACACCGAGATCTTTGAGGTTGACTCCTGGTGGCCGTCCTTGACGACCACGCATCCTTCGTCCACAGCCAGACCAAGGACGCTCTCGACGCCGACAGCCATTGCGGCTGCCGCCTTTCCCATTCCGATTACACGAATCTTACCGCCGGGCGGTCGCTCCCAATGGGCAATTGTCCCGTCTGAGTCGGTCCAGCTTAGCCGGTCATCGGCCCAACAGATGCGCCGTCGGATTGCGCGAGCAGGTTCCACTGCCTCCAGCCCCGCTTGCAGAACATGCCGGGCCAGGCGTCGCAGAGACTCAACTCCCATGCGCGTCCGAGTCGCCGAGGAGGGCGCGCAACTGGCTTCTTCCAGCGTAGAAATCGAGGGCTAGTTTCTGGGCAACATCATCCACTCGATGCTCGTAGAAGTCTTCCGCCAACTCGGGAGGGACGGTCAGTTCTTCCTGAACTTTTCTGACCGCGCCAAAGGTCCTGAGCCAGAGATCGTGGAGCCGGCGACAGACGAAGTCGAGGCAGGCCGCACCATAGAGGTAAGTAAGAGCAGCCTTGACAGGCTCAAGGTCGTCGTTCTTCAAGGCGTACGCAACGCCCGCATAGAGATAGTCGCACCAGCGCTCCAATCCCAGGCCAATGGCGGGAATGGGTGCATCATCTCCTCGAGGAGCGTTGCGTAGCAACGCAATTCGGGTTCCCAACCCCAGGTGCTCAGCCGGGGAGAGTATCGCGGCTAGTGAAGACTCATATTCACCATACTTCAGGATCATGGAGTTAAGGCGAGAATCGAGGTCAAAAACGTCGGTCGCACCGGGGTCAATAAACCCGATACCGGTCCTCTCAGATCCCCACGACTCGACTCGGCCCAGAGGACGGTCGACAGCCAGAGCGGCACTTACCAGCCCCCCCTCAGCCTCCCAGAATTTCAGCCTCTCCAGGGCCGCGCCGATTACTTCCCCAGGCATTACCGACAACTTGGCTTCGTCGGTCACGTCGTGGAGCTTGGCCCCCAGATAGACTTCGTAAATCTTGGTACCCGCCGCGATATTGTCGAGCGTCGTGCTGATATCTGTGCCGTACTTGCGCCGAGCATCGGTCCAGGAGGCACCTGCTTCCAGTTGCAACACTTCTGCCGAGACCGCGATGTCCCCGGAGATCCCACCGGGCACGTAGGTCCCCAGCAAGGTAGTCAGCGGACCAACGATGAAGCGCGTAAGCGATGCATCGACAAAATGGCGAGCGTAGCGAGCGGTCACGAAATAGGGCTTGCCAGGGTAGTTGCTCCGGTGATGCTCGTGCACCTTTTCGTAGACGTCACGCCAGTTTCCCATGTCATTGCGCAGATCTCCATCGGCCAGAACGACAGTCTCTACGTCCCCCGCTGCCGCCTCGGTGAAGATCAGTTTCAAGGCACTTCCCTTGCCTGGCGTCCGGTCGCCTGCGTAACCGTCATAGGTGACGGCAATAAACTGCAGATTGGAGGTATCTGGAAGCTTGGAGAAGGCGTCTCGAGCCGCACTCTCCGCAGCCTCGATGACGTTGGAATCGGGCGCATCGGCGCGCCAGGTGCCATCGCAGACGATTACGGTCGTTCTTCGAGTTCCCGGCATGGCGGCGCGGCTGAGATCGCGGCTGACAAGGGCCCCGATGGTCGCTTCGTTGTGATAGGTCGGGTGACCCACGACGACCTGGGTACCATGCTCTCTCAGGAGAGCGGCGATGCTTCCGGAGTCGACGTGCCCGGAAGAGACGAAGATCTTCGGTTCTTGAGATTTGGCAGCCATCATTCCTCCACGGGGCGGGCGATCCTACCCAGCCTCAACCCATCCGCTAAGTAGCCAACTTACAAGCACTATAAGCACTGTCGCGATGGCGAGTACCCAGTAGCGCATCCGATCGGCTCCGGTCGAATCATCTTCAGCGACGGTATCGGCCTTGGTGGAAGCTGCGCTACGGTGGGGCAAGCTCAGCAATACTCCCACCGCAATCGCCGCAAGAAAACCGAATACATTCCACCACAGCCAGGAGACGGAAGGCACGCCTAACCAGAGCCAGATGTTCAGCCCAACACCTGCAGCGAGACCCGCCAAAGCAGCGCCGGCTCGGACGAATCGGGTAACAAATGCGAGCAGAAATACAGCTAGGACCGGACCGTAGAATACTGAGCCTATCTTGTTTACTGACTCCACTACCGTGTCAGAAATGTCGCCCACCAGGAAGGCAAAGACGCAGCAGAGGATTCCCCAGACAAAGGTTGTGGAGCGAGCATAGAACATGAAGCGTGGGTCGTCCGGCCCTTTGACCAGGCCAAAACGCAAAATATAGTCAGTCATAGTTGAGGCGGAGAGGGAGTTGAAGGTAGAGTCGAGACTCGACATTGAGGCAGCCAGCATCCCCGCAATCATTATCCCGACAACGCCCGTCGGCAGGTAGGTAATGATGAACACCGGCACCAACTCATCCCATTTCCTGCCCCCCGACTCGGTGACGCTGAGTCGTTCGATGACTTCTGGGTAGCGCGCTACCAGTGCCGCCAATGCGACCCCAAAGACGACGTAACAGACGACCAGGGGAAAGCGCATCAGGCCGTTGTAGAAGAGGGACTTTCGGGCGTCCTGAACGGAAGGTGCAGCGAGGACCCTCTGCACCTGAGTCTGGTCAGTGCCGTAGTAGGACATGTATAGGAATATGCCACCAATCACCAATGGCCAGAATCCATATTCCTGCCCGTCACCAAGGCCGTGGGCAGAGAAATCGAGAGCGGTTGCTCGGGCAGGTGGCAGGACGGCCAGATCGCCGAATCCTCCAAGGAGATGGACAACAAAGCCGATGGAGAGGAATACGCAACCCCACAACACCACAAGTTGTACGGCATCGGTGTAGACATCCGCAACCAGTCCCCCGAGGGTCGAATAGACCAGGCAGACAATTCCAATAATGAAGATCAGCAACCAGATGGGGGCCCCGGTAGCTACCGCCAGTATCACCGCGGTGGCGTAAATTGTGACGCCTGTGGCAAGACTACGGCTAAGTAAGAAGACTGCGCTCAAGGTGAGTCTGGCCGTCAGTGAAAATCGTTTTTCAAGGAACTCGTAAATGGTGACGACACCGCTGCGCCAAAGCATGGGCACAATGAGGGCCATGATAAGGAGCATGGAAATCGGCAAAGCGATCTCCCACTGGAGATAGCGCAGTCCACCACCCTCCTTGACCGCTACAAAGGCGGGGACTCCGACGAGGCTATTGGTGCTTGTCTGAGTTGCCATAATCGACATGGCAGCAATGAGCGGTGGAATGCTCCGCCCACCGAGGAAGTAGTCTTCCCCCGATGCCGTCTTGCGTGCCAACCAGAGTCCAAAACCAACCATCCCGATCAGGTAAGCCGCGATGATCCCCCAGTCCACAAGGGAAATGTGCATGGTTCCTCCTGCATGGGTCTCTCTCATCGGTGTAGCAAAGTGCGGTCACCGGCGCAAGGGTCACGGCCACAGCGGCAAGTCAAGGCGGTTGCGGGCGAAACTTCGTTGGGCTATACCTGACCGGTGCCATGGAGGTGGAAACCAATGGTTGGCAGTTTGCTCTCCGCAATCTTGCGTTACCCGAAAACAGTGATTGTCCTGACCCTCATCTTCGTCTTCGGCCTGGCCTCAAACATTCGCAACCTTGAGATCGACCCGGCGCTGAAGAGTCTGCTGCCCTCCGATTTCCAGGAGTTGACCCAACTGGAAGAATTTGAGGAGATGTTTGCCGCCTCGGAGATTCTCCTTGTGGCGGTGGATACGGAGGACTTCCTGGCCCCGGAGACCATTGAGAAACTCTACCTCCTCCAAACAGAACTTGAGGAGCAACCGCAAGTTGAGCGAGTCCACTCCCTGCTCAAGATGAAACACCTGGAAGCCCGCGAGAAGAGCTTCAAGCCACGGGATCTGTTGGACCCCGATGACTTACCGGACACTCCTGCGGAAAGGAAGGAGCTCAGGGACCTGCTGCGCGACGATGAGATGTATGCAGGAAGCGTCATATCTGCCGATCTCAAGACCCTGGCCTTCGTCGTCATGCCAGAGAGCGGATTCGACGATCGAGCGATGGCCCTGTCGACCGCGGAAATAGCGCACCGCATCTTCGGCAAAGAGGCGGTGGTTACAGGTTTGCCCCCAACCCGCAATGCGGTGATGACCGGGATGCAAGGTGACCTGAAGACCTTCATGCCATTTGGCATTGTCTTAATGATCATGTTGCTGGTCTTGAGTTTCCGAACCTGGCTGGGTGCGATTCTCCCCCTGCTGGTCGTGATCATGAGTGTCCTCTCCACCTTCGGCCTAATGGGGCTGGTGGGAGAGAAGGTCCGGATGGTCACCGTTATCATGCCGGTTATGCTCATCGCCATCGCCAACGACTACGGGATCCATCTGGTTGCCCACTACCTGGGGGAGGGAAAGGACCATCGCGGCAACAGGCGACAGTTGATTCACAAAGTCAGCCGCTCACTGGGTGTTCCCATCATCGCTGCCGGAGCGACGACGGTCCTGGGTTTCCTGACATTGACAACTCATGTTCTGCCCTCGGCCCGGGCGGCTGGCCTCCTCTCGGCATTTGGCGTGATCGTCGCATTCGTCCTGAGCCTCACCTTCATTCCTGCGATGCTGGTAGTGCTCAAGCCGCCCCCCGGAGTCACCGAGGCATTTTCCAAGAGCGTCATGAGTCGAGCGCTGCACGCCTTTTGCCTCTTTCTTCGCCGCCGCGGACGAGTGACGGTGGCAGTCCTGCTGGTCCTGGGCATTGTTGCCGCGCTCGGTTTGCCCACCCTCAACGTCGACACTGACCCGGTACGGTATTTCCACAAGAGTTCCCCTATCAGGCAAGCGAACAACAAGGTCAATGAGGTCTTTGGGGGCTCATCTCAAATGAACATACTGACCACCGGAGACATAAAAGAGCCGGAGACCTTGCGCAAGATGGAGGCCTTTGGCGAATACCTTGAGACGCTGCCTATGGTCTCGCGCACCCAGTCTTTGGCTGATGTTGTCAAACGCATGAATCGGGCATTTCACAACGACGACCCGGCCTACGAACGGATTCCGGACACCCGTAATGCGGTGGCCCAATACCTGCTGGTCTACTCCTTTAGTGCGGACCTCTCAGACTTCGATCAATTTGTCGATTTCAAATTCGAGAATGCGCAAATCGCGGCGCGGGTTAATTCCACAAGTTCGTCTGACATCAAGGAATTGACGGCCATGACAACCAGTTACATCGAGAAGGAGGGAGCAAACAGCCTCTTTCCAGTTGTAACCGGGTTTGTGACCATTCTTGGCACCCTTGTAGACATGGTTGTCTACGGGCAACTGTTGAGCCTCGCTGTATCATTGATACTCGTTTTTCTCGTTGCTGCCGGCCTCTTCCGGTCGGCCATTGGCGGGCTCTTCATTTCCCTTCCCCTGGTCTTCGCGGTGCTGGTCGTCTTCGGCCTGATGGGGCACTTCGGCATCGAACTCAACATCGCGACGGCGATGCTCTCTAGCATCGTCATCGGGGTCGGGGTAGACTATGTCATCCACTTCCTCTGGCACTACCGTGCGCATCTGCGTGAACATGGCGACCCCTGGCAAGCCGTGGATGACACGTTGATGATTTCGGGTCGAGGCATCATAGTCAACGCGCTCTCGGTGGTCATCGGCTTCAGCGTAATGCTGGCCAGCAACTTCCTGCCCATCTTCTTCTTCGGCTTTCTACTGACCATCTCCATCACCACTTGTCTGATCGCCGCGATGGTCATCTTGCCAGTCCTTGTGACCTCTTTACAGCCGGCTTTCCTGTTGCAGGGCGACGGCCAGCAGCCAGTACCTTCAGCCCCGACCCCGGCTTTGACAGGGGCAGGGGACCACGGCGGCGTCAAGGTCGTCACCCGGGTTCTGGCCCTCTTCCTGGCCGCCGGCATCGGGTGGTTCTTATGGTGGGCGGTAGGCGCGGTCATCGCCTGGGCCAATGGCCTACCCGCGGAAATCGGTTTCTGGCAGGCTCTTTGGGAAGTGATGGTGGCCAGCCCCAGCATTGTCGTGGCCATTTACGCAATTGCCTGTTTGAATGCGGCGGGTGTGGCTGAATTCAAGTTCGGGCGGCCTTTCGTCAAGGCCTTCCTGCTCTCGCTGCCCTTAACTCCGCCACTCATGATCGGTATCTGGGCCCGTCGTCGCTAGTTCTTCAGCAAGTCTTCCTGGCCAATAGTGGTGAGAAACGCGCGCACAACATCGGGGTCGAACTGTCGTCCGGCATTATCTACCAACTCGTCGAGGGCTGCCCGTTCATCCAGCGCGCTTCGATAGGGGCGGTCTGAAATCATCGCATCCCAGGAATCGGCCACCGCGATAATGCGCGCAATGACGGGAATCTCTGCCCCAATCAGGCCCGAAGGATAACCGGTACCATCAAACCTCTCGTGATGGTGGAGGATCGCTTTGCTCGCCTCTTTCAAGAACTTGAGCTGACCGAGGATGGTATTGCCAAACTGGGGATGGTGCTCAATTTCACCCCGCTCCTCCTGGGAGAGAACTGCGGGCTTGTTCAAGAGGCCGTCAGGAACCCCGATTTTACCAATATCGTGGAGTAATCCGGCCTGACGAATGACGTCCTGGTCAGTCTCGTCAACACCCAAACGCCGACCGATATTCAAAGCAATCCTGGTGACTCGCTCGGAGTGTCCCCGGGTGTAGCTATCCCGCGCCTCAAGGGCATTTGCCAGGCTGGATATGGTCTGGTAATAAATGGCCTGTTTCCGCTCCATTATTTGCGCGTTGCGAATTGCCACGGCCGCCTGTGACGCGAAAGTTGAGAAGAGAACAAAGTCCTGATCCGAAAAGCCGCCGACATCGTCGCCTTCGCAATCGAGGACGCCCAGTACCTTGCCTCGCGCAATCAGTGGACATGCCATCTCACAGCGACCGTTGTGGATTCCGGGAATGTACTCCGGATGGTGGGTAACATCTTCCACGAGGGTCGGCAGCCCGGTGCGATAGACGGTCCCGGTAACGCCGTGGCCACGTTGCACCCGAGTACCATTGATGACATCAGCAGGATAACCGATGGCAGCCCGTACCTGGAGATACTCCCGATTGTCGATGTCAGGGAGCAACACGGCGCAGCACTTGAACTTGAGCACTTCACTGGCCAGGCGAAGAATTTCTGAGAGAACCTCATCCAGGCTGAGCACCGCTCCCAGCAGTTTGCCGACATGGTTGAGCACCTGAAGCTCCCGCACCCGCTGCTCCAACTGGCGCTTGCTCTCCGCAAGCTCCTGCAGCAGAACTTCCGTATCTTCAGGGATCTCCGACCGGCAGCCATCTTGTTCGAGTGTCATGAGACGCGCACCTCCAGTTGGCCGGCATTATACACGCCAGGCCGGGAGCGACAATTACCTGACCCATCGCCCCAGCACGAGGGTCGTTGCAAAGGGGATTTGCCGGTGTATATTGGGGGCCGGGAGGAAGGTGAATGGAGCAGAAGTTTCGCTGCAATATGATGCCCTGGCGGGCACTTTGCCTGATGACTCTGCTGTTGGGACCGGGGCTGGCCCGAGCGCAACAGCCGGCTCAGCGCGTTCTTCCCCGGGTGACTCCGCCGAGCCCGACGCCGCACGCATCGGCCCCTTGCCTCCCTCACTTCGATGAGGAGCTGAAACTCTATCTGCGGCCTTGCCGTGAATTCCATGACAGCCCACGCCACGATTGGTTAGACCGCATGCTGGTGGCGGTCACCTGGCGTAGCGGCGCTCAGTTCTTGAGTGACTTGATGCCCGATGAGCGCGCGCACATCGCCCCTTACCAAAGGGGGATGACCGCCGCATCGCCAGCCCTCCCCAAGAGCCAGTCTGAGGCTCTGGAGAAGGCCGTTGGTTCTGTTGCTGAAGAGGCGGGACGGCTCGACCGAGAGGCTCCCCCGAAAGCGCAGGAAAAGAGTCCTTCCTCCCCGTCGCCTGAGTCCCTTGTAGCGGCATTCAAGCTAACAGCTCTCGGGCCGGAAGTACTGCCGGTGATCTGGTCATCCAGGGAGAGCAATGTCCCGCTCACAGCCCCACTGACCCGGCTCCTGGAAGCGAAGGCGGGGGAGCGTATTGCCGTGGAAGTTCAGGCCACGAAGAAGGTAGACGGCTATCTGGATCCGGACCCCGTTATCTGGCTGGTTCAATTGGATGGGCGGGGCGAGCCTGAGCGAGGCACTACACTTGCCGTAGTGGACGGGCTGCCGGGAACCCTCCCGACGATGGACGTTGTCGCCCCTGCCACGGGGCTCTACCGTTTGCTGGTGGCCCCCTACCGAGCTGAGTTCGGCGGCCACGTGACCCTGGAGGCACGGGTTGACGGAGTCCTTCAGGCCCGGTTGGAGAACCTCCCGTTTGGCGGTCACCTACGGCGCTTGCCGGCCACCAGTGTGGGAGATCGGGTCTTCGTCGGGGCGGTGCCTGACGGCAACGGACACGACGCAGTTTTGACCTTGCTGGCCGCACCCGGCAGCGGTCTCAGTTCGCCATATGTCTCGGCCAACAACGACATTGGGACGCTCCCTTCAGTGACTATTCCCGAGGGCGGGGAGGAGTTGTGGTTACTGTTGTCCGCATTCGATGCACGGCATGGACCCTCGATAAACCTCTACGTCTCCCGTCTCGGGCTGGGGCATGACGGGGGGGCGAGCGACGGTGATGGAGATGGTCTGTCTCGAGAGTTGGAGGACATGCTGGGGAGCTGCGATAGAGCTCCAAAGCGCGGGCAAAGTGGTTGCCTCGCACCGGTCCCACGGCCACCTGGATGGTCCTCCCGGGATACCGACCACGACGGCTTCACAGATTTTGAGGAGGTTTTCGGTGTCAGGCGCTGTTACCCTGGCCCCGCCACACCACCCCGATTTGCTTTGCCCGGCTGTTACCAGGACCACAACGATCGCTGTCGCGCCGATTGTCCGGCGGAGACCGGGCTGATTTCACAGATACCCTTGAGCGCGCTGGACGGCCCCAAACCCACGGTCCACGACATCTATGTGGAACTGGACTATTGGCAGAGCGCGGCCTCAGGGAAAAAGGGCGGAATGCTGCCCGAGCACGCGGCGATGGTGGAGCGGACGTTCGAAGAGCGATTCGTTCACGGTGAGGGCGGAACCGCTGGCTCTTTCGCTGCCCTGAACTACCCCATCGAGTTTCATTTATTTCAAGACGAACCCCTCCGATTACCCGGATTCAGGGGGGTTTCCCACATTCCCGCGTTGGCCGCACGCTCTCTCTTCTTTGACCTCTTCTTCACTGCTGACCGCAAATATACTGGCACCTTTCACTATGTCGTGGGGACGGACCGGGGTGGTGGCCAGAGCGATGTAACTGGACGAGCAGCAATTGTTGGACTGTCCGGGGGAGCGGGCAGCGCGCTAAAACTGGCCCATGAGATTGGGCACTTGCTCGGCTTACTCCACAACCACACTCTTGGGAACCCCGACCACACTCCTTTCCATCTGTCGATCATGAGCTATGGATACGTACATTCCATTCCCCCTCCCATCGTCTGGGATGGGACATTCAGACCGTGCGGCAAGAAGAAACCCTGTCCCGAGCACTTCCGCTGCGCCGATTTCCCCGGTCACGGTAGACTCTGCTCCCCAGACTGTGGGGTGGCTGTGAAGCCAGATGGAACAAGCACCCATCATGGCCGCCTCTCAACCGGTGAACTGAGCCTGCCTCCGGACTCTTCAGAGGCTGGCTTTGTGCCGGAGGAGGGTTTTCCGAAGTGGTTCCTTCCCTATCTCTACTGCTACAACGATGCCGGTGGAAACAACCGCTTGCGGGACCGTTTTCACCGTTTCGCCGACTCTGGCTGCCCCGGCGGGCGGTGCGTCCAGTGCAACGGAGAAACGTGTAGTATCGATTTCGACCGGGACGGAGACTTCGACGGCCTGCGGGGCTACGACATCGACGGCGACGGCAAGCTAAACGAGCGAAATCTCGCTGACGGGGACGACCACGCCTTGCTCATCTCCCGTGGAGCGAGAGGTTTGAGGGTCCTTTCCAAAAAGACGCTGGCTGCCTTCTACACCGGCTTTGGCAACGATATGGGGGGCAACTTCCTCCCCTATCCTTCCATCACCCACGAGCATCACGCGGGCTTTGTCACGGACACAACCAACCGCTGCGATGAGGTGGCACGCTGGTCCCATTGCCGGGACGAGGCGCATTTCGAGGCCGCCCTCTTTCGGGGCCCCGTAGCGGGGGACCAGGCCATTGAAGTTCGCCTCCCAGACGAATACTGCCTCACCGCAGATCGCGGCTTGACCCTATCTCTTCGAGTAAAGCCATTCGAGGCCCCCCGGAAAGGACACCCGGTGGTACTTCTGGCCGCGGGCGAGCTACGTCTGCTACTTGAAGGAACGGCTGATGAACTTCGCTGGGTGGCCGAGTTTCCCGGGACCACGGGGACCAAGCGGCTCGAAGTGTCAGATGGCGGCGCCCTGGGACGGTGGACACGCCTGACTCTGGCCATGAGTAGTGGCGGCGGTGATGCGTCGCTCTCTGTGCGGCGTCGAACCGTTCGCCACCTGAGTGAAGTGGGTGGTGCGGCCATCCCTTCCCCGGTCTGCGGCATGGGAATCGGTGCGGCTCCCGGTGAAGATTCCAACTTTGTCGGCCTGCTGGACGACCCGATGCTCTTCCTGGGCTACGTGAAGACTCTACGTTGACCGTGGTGGCACAGGCCTTGCTTTCTCTGGACGCTGAGTTTCGAAGTACGGTTGCGCCTCGCGCAGTAGAAACGGGCGCACGCGCTGTCTAGTATTGCATTGATGTCTCTGGTTACTACAATAGACGGAACAGGAGTCAAAGCGTGAAAGGCGCCCCAAACTACATACCCGCCACTATCAGGGTTCTACCGCTGGCCGTGGTGATCGCATTTGGGGCGTGCGAAGTCGACCCGCTTGCGCACCGCTCCGTTCCTCAGTTGGGCACGACCTACACATCGGGCGGTCCGAGTGTCCCAGATGTCTACACTTTTGCGGATGGGTCCGGTGAGACCCCGACAGGCGAGCGGGGTATTGAACGCGCTGAACCACCGTCGGGGTCCCCGTCGGGCGGCGAAATAATCTTCCTTCATGGATGGGGATTCGAGAAGGGTGTATCGGTCTTCTTCAACGACACTCCGGCGCGAGATGTCTTCTATGTCAACAGCAAGAAGCTTCGCCTTGAAACACCGGCCCACTCTTTAGGTGCGGTGGATATCGCGGTCCAGTGGCCCGATGGCAAAGTAAAACTACTCCCCTCAGGTTATCTCTATGACGCGATTTTGAGCCTTACTGGCGTCGAACCGACGAGCGGGCCCATCACCGGCGGCACCCCGTTGACAATAACTGGAACTGGTTTCACGCAAGAGGCAAAATTGGTGGTGGGCACGAGGTTGGCCCTCAATGTCGAACTCATCGATGAGAACACGCTGGTGGCCGTGACCCCGCCTGGTGACGAGGGCGGCGCTGCTGACATCATCGTCTCGAGCCTGGCCGGCGTCAGTCGTTTCAAGGATGGCTACACTTATACGGTGAAGCCCAGACTGGACGGCCTCTTGCCGGCCATCGGCCCGGACACTGGAGGGAACGAAGTAGAGTTGAGAGGCAAGTGGCTATCGCCCGTAACCGAGGTCTGGTTCGGGGCGATGGAAGCGACCCTGGTCGATGCCAAGAACGATAAGTTGACGGTTATCGCGCCGCCAGAAGAAGTCGGCTATGTAGACATTCTCGTCAATGGTACCTGGGGATTTGATGGTCTCAACGACGGCTATTTCTATTACGATGAATCGGAAGACTTCCTGACCATCGTGCCCGATAGTGGGCCGGAGCAGGGGGGTACCATCGCCACCCTCGCCGGGTGCGAATTGCCCCACGTTCTATCCAAAGTGACCTTCGGCGAGGTGGAGGCCAAGATCCTGGGAAGCCATCCCACCGAGTGTGCCGTAGCCGTCGAGGTTCCGGCAGGGACCGGGGCGGTTGAGGTGAAGGCTTGGGGAGACAACGGGCCAACTACTTTCCCCCAGACCTACAACTATTTCCCGACCCTGACGGTGAGTGGCGTCTCGCCTCAGGTTGGGCCGGCCAAAGGGGGTACTCGGATTACGGTTACGGGTAGTCACTTCACAGCAGGCATGCAGATTCTAGTCGGCCCCCTGGCCGCGTCAGATGTCACCTTTGTCAGTGATTCAGAGGTTGAAGCGACGACCCCGCCCGGGTCACCGGGGCTGGCTGACGTTACCGTTGTCGCAGCCACCGGCTCTGCCGTGGGCAAGGCTGCATTCCTCTACACTGTAAAGGAGCCCGAGGTCTGGGCCATAACCCCGGATTACGGATCCCGCGCAGGCGGCACCTACATAGAGATTTTGGGGGCCGGTTTCACGCAAGATGCGATGGTCTTCATTGGTGAGAATCTGGCGACCGGTGTGAAGGTCAAGAGTTATGGACTCATAACCGGCTACGCCCCGCCCAACGTGGTTGGCACTTACGACCTTTCGGTTACCGTCAGCGTCGGCCTTGCCGGATTGAGCAACGCTTACTCCTATTTCGACCCGACGTCGTGGTACGGCGGTGCCTGGGGACCGTCCATTGATGGGGCGGTCAACGTGACTGTTTTTCAGGCCGGTGACTGGGGGCCACTTGAAGGCGCCACGGTCATTTTGGGTTCCGATCCCGGCACGCAATACAAGGGCCTCACCGATGTCAATGGGCATGTGACGCTGTCGGGTCCCGGATTGACAGGACCTGTGGATATCCACACCACCAAGAAAGAACATGATGCTGCCAGCTATGCCAATGTCGATGCGGAGAACGCGACGCTCTATCTGATCCCCCTCTATCCACCTTCCACCGGGCCGACTGATCCCATTGAGTTTCCTCAGCCCGGAGGCGTAACGGGCCAGATTAATGGTCTGGACAAGTATCTGGTGGTTCCGCCAGGGGATTGCAAGAACAAGACGCCTGAAGAAGCGGGACTCTGCTCACCATGCATTGCAAATAGTGACTGTAGCGATTCCGGTGCCTGCCTCGCTTTGGGAAAGTCCGGAAAGTACTGCACCAGCCCATGCGACTCGGCGGATGTGGCGGCTTGCCCCGCTGGGTACATGTGTGGACCGGTGGGGTCTGAAGGCCTCCACTGTGTACCCTCCCTGGGCGAAAAGGCGATACGTTGCCAACTCTCCTCAGCTTCCATCTACAGCTATCTAGGCACCAACGATGTGGTCGATGCAGTACCATCCGAGGATGGGAAGAAGATGGCCTACGGCCTCGAAGACACACGCCTTGGCGAGGTCGCAATTATTTGCCTCGGTGGGTGGGTTGACCCCGACACGAATGAATTCCATCCCCTCACCATGGGCATCAAGCGCCATGTTAACATCGCGCCAGGCGCGGATTTAAAGGATCAGAACATCTGGCTTAACATTCCCCTCTCGAGGACCCTGCGTTTGCGCATGGACGACCCGCCGTCCTTTAATGAATATGGTGGGACCTATCGGGTAACTGCCTACCTCGACCTCGGCTCCGACGGGTACTTCCGTTTGCCCGGGCAGTTCGAGGGGACAACGCCTGAGGACGTAATGCTCGAAAGCCTCCCGGCCGATCTGTCGGGGGATATCTACGATGCCTCCTATCTCATTTATGCAGGGGCTTACAGCAATACGTACGATGACACGCCTCACTCAAACTTGATGGTGACGGAGCTTACAGATTTGGAGGCAACGTCCATTGCCCTGCTGGAAGGGGAGCTCTTTGTCACTGATCATTCAGCGCCCCGAGATGAAGCTCTCCTGACAGGATGGACTAATAGTAATGGCAGCTATGTCACCGGTGACCACGGTCATGTATTCCTCTACAAGGAAGGCTCCTATTACCAATTGCCGAGTGTCGTGGACGAACCACTCTACGACATGTTCGGATTCCCGGACAATTCCATCTACGCGGTGGGCGGTCACGGGGTTGTGGTCCACTACGATGGCCAGAGCTGGAGTCTGGTAGGCGCGGCGACTGACCGCACTCTTCGAGCCGTTTGGGGTAGTGATCCCGGTGATGTGCATGCGGTTGGAAGACACCGTATCGTTTCTTACTTCCTGGGCGCGTGGCACGAGCAAAAGGTGAGTCAGGCCTTGACTGACATTTGGGGAAACAGCCCGGACAATGTATGGGCCGTAGGCGAAAATGGCGCGCTACTTCGCTTTGACGGTGTGCTGTGGGAGCCGATGCCTGTGCCCACTTCGGTCGACCTCTTTGCAGTACACGTCTTTGCCGATGGGCGCGTCCTGGTCGCCGGCGATGGCGAGGCTTGGATGCGCGAAGGCAGTGCGTGGACAAACCTCGCACTCAAAGAGGATTTCCAGGCGCAGAAGATCACGGTGGTTTCCGAGACTGAGTTCTACTCCACTGGCACCTCGGGAGAGGTTGCACATTGGACCGAGGAAGGTGGTTTTGACTATCTCCCCGCCCCCGCCAATGTTCAGTTGAACGATCTTCTCGTTGCCGTGGATGGTACCCTGTTGGCTGTAGGAACACCGGCCCTGCTATTGACACCAATGATTCCCTTCCCAATCATGCTGGCCCCTCAAGATGAGAGTGACATGCAAGCCCTCTTGCTGGCGTGGACATATGACGGCAACGCGGAACCCATTACCCTGCACAGCATCGGAATTACCCAGAAGACTGGCCGATCGCTGTGGCGACTTGTGATCGATGGTGAGCGGACCCAGGTACCACTACCGGACTTCACCCAACTGATCGGCTTCAACCCGCTGCCTTCCGGGGACAAAAGGCTCCGAATCCATAGCGCCTTCGCTCCGGACTTCGACATCAATTCCTTTGACCTCTCGGCCCTGAGTTCCACGCTCTGGAAGAGTTGGTCCTACGACATGATTGCCTTTGACGAACAGCCCTGATAAAAGTCCCGATGGTAGACGAACTGAGTTGACGGTGACCCGATTGCGCACACACCTGCTGTTCCACTTCATCCTATTCACCCTTCTGGCCGTCGCCTGCGCCGAAGAGCAGCGCCTGGTAGCACCTGACGATTCTGGGTCCATCGGACTCCCTCAAGATATCGCCCCGTCCCAGGACGCAACTGACGACGACACGCCGCCGTCACACCTTGACCTTCCGGAAGAGCCTCCACCACCGCCTCCATGTCTGGATGAATTGCCTCTTCTTCCGGCACAGGCTTTCTTCTCGAAGAATTGCTCAGAACCGGACCTCTGTCCGTGCAGCCCTGCCGATCTGGGTGAGGTCATTGGGCACACCATCGAGTCCGCCACAATAACAGTGGACCTCTGCGTCATGGAACTACAGGACTTCTCGGTCTCCGGCGCTCTGGTCAGCGCCTCAAAAGCCGGTGCAGCGGTGCGGGTGATTGTGGACGACGACTACTCGGACCCCACAGGGTACGCTATTGCCGACCTTCTGGAGGCAGGGCTTCCGGTCCTTGATGATGGCGACAACAGGATCATGCACAGCAAGTTCGTGGTAGTTGATAATGAAACCGTTATCGTCTCGTCGGCCAACTTCTCTTCTTTCGACAGTCTTTCAAATGCCAATAACCTGGTGGTTCTCCGGTCAGCCTCCCTGGCTGACATTCTCACCACCAGATTCGGGCAGTTCTGGGAGGATAAGGCATTTCATGAAGTGCAAGACGCCGGCCCCCTGGGAGCAAGCTTTGGCGGCATCAATGCCGAGATTCTCTTTGGACCTGATTGGGCTCCGGTAGAGAGGCTTGTGAAAGCTATTGAGGAGGCCGAAGAAGCGATCCATTTCTCCATCTTCGCATTCACCCTTGAAGAGGTAAAAGAGGCGCTTCTGAGCCGCTGTGGCGAAGTTGAGATTCTGGGTGTCTACGATGGCAGTCAGGCTGCCAACAATGACTCTGTAGCAGACTCCGGCTGGTGCGCGTCTGCGCACGTTCGGGAGGCCGCGGTTCAGCCCTCCCCAGGAGTCGCACCAGATTACGGTTTCCGCAAGCTCCATCACAAGCTACTCATCGTCGACCCGGGCACCAGCAAGGGAATGGTTCTGACGGGGTCTACTAATTGGTCATACAGCGCTGCGACCAAGAACGACGAAGTGATGATCACCTTGCGCGCCCCCGCGATCGTGGCCGCGTTCGAGTCTGAGTTCCAGGCCCGCTACGGTGAGGCTGAATAGGAACATCGGCTACTGACAAGTATCGGCCCAGAGCTGGACGTCATCTTCTTTCACCGGCCAGGCTCGTCCAAAGGCGTAGCGATTGTCCGCTTCGAGACAATCGCTCCACTTCTCGACACTCTCCCAGTCGCCCCGGGTGTATTTGTACTCGAACCAGGCCCCGCGCGGCACTTTGACCGTCCCTTCAGCAACACCTTGCTCGTCACTCCAGGGGAGAGCCTGCTGCGTCCATCCTGCGGCAGAAGTGGCCACGTAGATTGGTGAGTCCAATGGAGTACCCGGCGGCACCACGACTCGCAAGGTCACTTCTACCTCTGCCACCTTCGGCACCGCGGCAACGCCATAGTCGCACTCGATCACGAAGTCATCCTGGTCTGGAAAGACAACCCAAAGTGAGCGGTCATTGGCATCGAGGAAGTAACCGGAGCTATACTCGTCCAATTCATGGATCGCATTCAGCACCGCCAGAGAGGAGCCGTTCAACCGCACACTCTCAACATCCTCGTCAACTGGCCGGAATCGGAGCTTCAGGGCGCGCTTCGGGACTGCGTAGCTGCCCTCTCTCGCATCGGCAGCAAACCTCGCGCCAGTAGCCGTGGACTGCAGTTCGTAGCGGATCGAAGAATAGTCACCGTCCTTGTGCTCAAGGGTTTCGCCATCATCTTCATAGAGCACGAATTGGGTAAGCTGCGCGGTGGGGAAGAGATCCAATTGCAGCGGTGCCAGGGGGGCCTGGTCACTATATTGAAGGACCGGACCGGTAGGGACGATTGCGCCCCCCCGCATGTAGGTCGGTAACGCCTGCAAGGAGAGGTTGACCGTAACTTCACCCGGGCCTGTAAGGGGTGCACCTGAGTGCCACTCCAGCCACTCTCCGGCGGGAAGGTAGACTGAGCGTTCACTGACCCCGGTCTCCAACACTGGTGCCACAAGCAAGTGAGGACCGAGCATGGCTTGAGTATCCAGATCATAGGTGACGGGGTCTTCCTGAAACTCAATGGGCATTGCCCGGAGGAGGGGCAGCCCGGTCTTGCTGGCCACATGGAAGAGCGAGTAGAGGTAGGGCAACATTCTGTAGCGCTCCCTGATGTGGATTCGGCTGATGGACTCTACTTCGACCCCAAAAGACCAGGGCTCCTGATCGGGGGTATCGGTGGCAACGTGGGTCCTGAAGAAGGGCGAGAGCACCCCCACTTCGAGCCAACGGGCGAAGAGCTCCGGAGATGGACTCCCGGTCCACCCGCCCACGTCGCTACCCACGAAGGGCAAACCTGAAAGCCCCATTCCCAGCATCATGGTGAAGGCCGATTCGAGGGATTCCATGGTGCTGGCGGCATCGCCAGTCCAGATCGCGGCGTAGCGTTGGATACCGGCAAAGCCGGCCCGGGTAAGGAGGAAGGGGCGGCGGTTGGGAATCGCCTCGAGGAGTCCGGCATAGCTGGCCATGGCTTCTGCCAGTGCGTACACGTTATGCACTCCGTCCATTGAGATTGGGCCACCATCGCCGGTAGCTATGACGGTCCCGGGAACGGTGTGGAATTGCTCTGCCAGGAAGTTGGCCGGCTCGTTCATGTCGAGCCAGATCCCCCTGATTCCAAAATCGGTCACCGCGGGGAAGAGGGCCCCCCACCAGGACCGGGTTTCGGGCCGCGTGAAGTCGGGGAAGACGCTGGCACCGGGCCAGACTTCCCCAACGAATGGACTCCCGTCGGACGTCGTCAGGAAGTGGTCGCCGGCCAGTCCAGCCTGATAGATATCCCAGTCGGGGTCAGACTTCAGCCCCGGGTCGATGATCGCGACGCCTTTGAACCCGATGGCCGCAAGTTCTCCGACCATGCCAGCAGGGTCAGAGAAGCCTATCGGGTCCCAGGTGAAAGAGCGGAAACCGTCCATATAATCTATGTCGAGCCAGATCCCGTCGGCGGGGATGGAGCGAGCGCGAAACTCCTCACAGATGGACTGGACCTTGGAATCGGGGTAGTAGCTCCAGCGCGCTTGATGATAACCCAGCGTCCACCGGGGTGGCATGGGCGGTCGGCCAGTGAGTTGAGTATACCGTTCAAGGACCGTAGCGATCTTCGGACCAGCGATCACATACTGGTCAAGATCGCCCTGGAGGGCGGTGATCTTGACCTGCTCACTATGCGAAGCAGCCATGTCAAAGGTGGAGCGCCAGCTATTGTTCAGGAACATACCGTATGCCCGCGTGCCGCTAACTCCAATATAGAACGGTATAGATTGGTAAAGAGGGTCATGATCAGTGGGATAACCGGGCGTATCGGAGTTCCAGAAGAGATAGCTGTCCCCCCGTTTATTGAGCTTGCCGGTCTTCTCCCCGAGCCCGAGGAAGACCTCTTCTTTGGGGCTTTCCCGCACCAGGTATCGGGCGCTGTAAGTTGTCCCCTGGAAGTCGATCTCCTGGGTCCCTACAGAGCCTTGCTGGGCATCGCTGAAGAGCTTGGAGCCGCTCCCATCGGCAACATGCACGCGACAACTTGGAAGATCGACTGCCAGATCTAGCTCTGCAGTACAAATCCGTAGTTGGTTGCCATCACTGCCCCAGGAGATGGGCGGGGGGTCTGGAACGAATCCCTCCAACGCGTAGGGCATCGCCGGCTGCGGTTCGTCGACTTCATAGTTCAAGCGAACAATTCCCGGGGCGACGGGCTGAATGTGTAGAGCAAAGGATTCGCACGCGAGGGAGATCGTTCCGTCGCCATGGCTCCCGCCAGGTGGCAGGACTTCATTACCACAAAGAAGCTGAGAGTCGCTGTCCGTCTGCTCTAGCTGGTCAGAGTCCTGCCACTGCGAGGGCAGATCGACGGCCTCAACGAGGTCTTTTGGAAGGGTCTCAGCACGATTTGCATCGATCCCGTTGCGTACCACATCATCTGGTTCAGAAGTATCATGTCGAGGCGCATCCGTCTCCGGTTCGACCCGACATGAAACCGCGAAGAGACAAGAACTGATAGCAACGAGTACACTAAAACACCTAACGATCACAGTAACTTTCATGGCCTCTCCGACGCCTCTTGTGGACGACGACATCTTATGCCATGAAGTTCTGTGAGGCAATGGCCTCGCGGTCTCGTGGAAGGGCTAACGATCTTCTCAAATTGCGTGATTGACGGATGCCTTGACATAGCGGGAAGGCCTCTTCTATACTCGCCGAAGTGGCTACAAGAGCTTTGATGACATAACTTGGAAGGACCAATCAGGAGGAAGGGCCATGAAAGCAAAGCTGTTTACGATTCTCGTTCTCGCGTTGTTCGTAGCTGGTACCGGCTGCGGCAAGAAGGGTGAAGAAGGGAAGAAGGACGAGGCCAAGAAGGAAGAGAAGGCAGAGAAGAAGGAGAAAGCTGAAGAAGAAGCTGCTCCTGCTGACGAAGAAACAGTAAAGAAGGAAGGCGAGGAAGCTGCTGCTGAAGAAGCTCCCGCTGAAGAAGCTCCTGCTGAAGAAGCGGCTGCCGAAGAGGCACCTGCTGAAGGCGGCGAAGCCGCTGCGGGCGAGGAGAAGGCTGAAGAAAAGGCCGAAGAGAAGGTAGAAGAGAAGGCCGAAGAGAAGGCCGAAGAGAAAGCCGAAGAAGCTGCACCGGCTGAAGAAGCTGCACCGGCTGAAGAAGCTGCACCGGCAGCAGAAGCCGCTCCGGCAGCAGAGGCTGCTCCGGCAGCAGAAGCCGCTCCGGCCGCAGAAGCTGCTCCGGCCGCAGAAGCTGCTCCGGCAGAAGAAGCAGCCGCCGGCGCTGGTCCCTGTGACAAGTATGCCAAGTGCTGCAACGATTACGCCGATGCCATTGGCAAAATCCAGGGCATCACCGAGCAGGTTGTCGCCGCGACGAAGCAGGGTTGCGCCCAGGTAGAGCAGTTCAAGGGCATGGCCGGCGGTGCCGGTGACCAGGCTTGCCAGCAGGCTCTCGACGCGATGAAGGGTGCCTCCGCCGCATACGCGCAGATGCCGGGCTTCGCATGGCCGGAATCCTGCAACTAGAAAGCGGTCGCTTGTAGGAGCCGACAGGTTTGCGTTTGGAACCTCTTGGTGCTCTCAGCAAATGCCGGCGGTTGCTAAGCCGGGTCTCTTCCGTTCGTATTCCACTAGTGTGAGGTGATCTCATGAACGTTACCCGTGCAACCATTGTACGGTACCGGGTGGTGTGGTGCGCTCTGCTCTTGACGGCTCTGGCCGCGTGGGGGTGCAAGCGCAGCAAACCGCAGCCAACTCCTGAAAAGGGCAAGGAAGCGCCGAAGGCCGGGGAGAAGGCTCCTGCGCCCACACCCGAGCCGACAGCCGAAGTTGAAGCAGCCAAGGAAGTACCAGTCGAGGTGGCCGATGTCGTAGTCTCCGACACACCCGTGGAGGAGGATGCGAAGGTACTCTTCAGGAACGTACGCGGAGAGCCGATTACAGACCCCACCGCAACCTCTGGCGTCCCCCCGGCGGAGCCGCGGGCGGAGTATGTGACGGGCACGGACAAGAAGCGTCTGGCAGGCCTCTTCGTCGAGATGTGGTGCGCCGAGGGTCGGGGAGCATCGGAAGCAGAACTCCTTAAGATCTACCACAGTTACGACTATCCTCCGCTGGAGAATTGGCACGACTACTGGAGCGCTTCCATGGTGGACCGAAGCTGGGTCCGGGATACGGTGGCGCGCGCTAGAAGCCATTGCCCGGACGTTGCCCAGAAGATGAAGATGAAAGAGAATCTCGACGTCCCGGCCGCGCCCGGCAAGGCAAAGCCGCCGACCCCGTCGAAGTAGCTCCCCTGGATTTACCATGCCCCGCCCTCTTGTTGTAACCGTTGGTGACCCCGCAGGTATCGGTCCAGAGGTAGCTCTGCGGGCGCTGGCTCGTCTTCTCTCAACGCGTTCTCACCCGGTCGCGCTGGTGGCCACACGGCCCCTGCTGGAGAAGACATTGACCCTCCTTGAACAGTGCGTGGAAGGCGGAACGTCGGTGGTTGGTGCGGTGCGAAAGGCACTCGACGATTGCCTCACTCTCGTCGAGCCGAGTTGTCAGGTGGCCGACGTTGAGGGGAGATGGTCATCAGCGCAACAGCCTTTCATTCGTGAGAGCCTGGACAGGGGCGTAGCTCTGGCCGAGGAGGGAGCCTGCCTCGTTACGGGGCCTACTGACAAGCGGTTCTTCCTGGCAGAAGGGATGTCTCTGGCAGGCCACACTGAGTTTCTGGCAAGCCGGTACCCGGGTCATGAGCCGTTGATGCTCTTCGAAGCCGGGAGCTTCCGCATCGCGGTATTGACGAGGCATATCCCGCTGGCAACCGTCACCCAGGCGGTTACCAAAGAGACATTGGTCGCAGCAGTCCGCGTCGCGAGCACCTACGCCAAGAACCAGTCGACCACTGTTCGCCCAATTGCCGTTGCCGCGGTGGACCCGCACTGTGGGGAATGGGGCGCGTTCTCCGACGTCGACCTACAGGTCCGTGCCTGGATTGAAGACCTGGCTCGGGAGGGAGTGCCTGTGACGGGCCCTTTTGCTGCGGACACGCTCTTTGTGCCCCACCGTCTTGTTGAGTTCGACGCCATCCTCTGTTGGTATCACGACCAGGGAATGATCCCCATCAAGCTCTTGCGGTTTGCCAGCGCGGTGAACGTTACCCTCGGTCTCCCCATCCTGCGCGTTTCTCCCGCGCACGGTGTCGCGTACGACATCGCCTGGCAGGGTCAGGCAGACCCCGGTTCCTTCTTCGCAGCATTGTGCGTTGGGGCCGGGATAGAGGTTTCCTGAGAACGATCTGATTGACTTTGTACCCCCCGTTCTGCGCTGAGTGTGTCGTTCTGAG
>CAZFVN010000086.1:13943-24669 GCA_964522395.1 uncultured Myxococcales bacterium | reverse complement strand
CTTGTCCAGGCCCGTGGTGGCCGAAACCATATAGGCGACGGTCAACACACCGAGTACTGCCATGGTCACCATCAGGGAGCCCCCGGGTATCCCGGTAAGCACCTGGAGACCGGAGTAAATCTGAAGCACGCCCATGGCCACAGACCCGGCTACACCCAGCGCCACCGCCACCACGCCGATGCCGTCTGCAGCGGTGGCGACGCCTCCTACCCAACGACCCTTGAAGGCGGCCCTGATGGGCGCACCGGGGAGATTCGGCGTTCCTTTGCGGAAACCAAAATAGGCGAGCACCAGGCCGGCTACCGCGTAAATGGCCCAGGCATGGATTCCCCAATGGAAGTTGGTTTGGACCATGGCTGCTCGGGCAGCATCGGGCCCCCCACCAGCACCGGTGGGCGGCGTCGAAAAGTGGATAATCGGTTCGGCGACCCCCCAGAAGAGAAGCCCTACGCCCATGCCAGCGGCGAAGAGCATGCCGAGCCACGAAAGGGTAGAGAACTCGGGTCGCTCGTCGTCAGCCCCTAGTCGTAAGCGGCCATACCGGGAGAAAGCAACGAAGACGGAGAGGAGCAGAAAGAAGGTCACTGAAAGGAGGAAGAACCAACTCAGCGACCCAAATGCAGCACCGGTAAGCAGACCTGCCAGGAAGCCGAGGCTCTCGGGCGAGATGATCCCCCAAACGGAGATGGCGAGGCAAATGGTTACGGTGACGAGATAGAACGATTTCCCTTTCAGGCGGGACAACATGCATCTCCTGCAGGTCTAAACTTTACTCAGCGCTTTCTTGTTTTCCACATGGTCCATAGCCGTATCATAAGTGATAACGCCTTCGTGGTAGAGCCGGACAATGCATGCATCCATGGTACACATGCCTATTTGCCCCGCGGATTGCATGGTGCTCTTGAGCTGCTGCACCTTCTGCTCCCGTACGATATTCTTGACGGCCGGTGTATTGACCAGCACCTCATAAGCCAGGACTCGACCTGTGCTGTCCACATTTGGCAGCAGACGCTGGGAGACAATCGCTTGCAGACTGCTGGCCAATTGCACGCGAATCTGGGTCTGCTGATGGGGCGGAAAGACATCGATAATACGGTCGACCGTCTGGACCGCATTGACGGTGTGCAAGGTGGCCATGACGAGGTGGCCGGTCTCGGCCGCGGTGAGGGCCGTCTGGATAGTGTCAAGGGAGCGCATTTCACCGACTACGACGACATCGGGGTCCTGGCGCAAGACGTGCATGAGAGCGGTAGAGAAAGAGGGGGTGTCAGAGTGCAACTCCTGCTGCACAACGATGCTGCGCTTATTCTCGTGGACATATTCGATGGGGTCTTCGATGGTTACGATTTTGCAGGCCCGCTCCCGATTGATGAAGTCGACCATTGCGGTAAGGGTCGTCGTCTTGCCCGCTCCGGTGGGGCCGGTTACCAGGATCAGGCCATTGGGGTATCGGCAGATCTCTTCCAGGACGGGGGGCGTGCCCAGCTCTTCGAGTTCTGGCATCCCGAGCGTCGACAGACGAATTGCGGCGCCGATGCGCCCCATGTTGAAGAACGCCTCGACCCGGAAACGCCCCAGGTCTGGCAAGAAGATTGAGAAGCCGAGATGGCGCTGAGCGTGGAGCTCCTTGAGTTGTTCCTGGGAGAGGAGGCTCTTGGCCAGTTCTTCGGTGTCAGAGAGGACATTCCCGGTGATATTGAGTGGAGCAACCTGTCCGTTGATACGCAACACGGGCGGCGCGCCTGGGATCAGATGAAGGTCGGACGCACCCCGTTCACTGGCGAATTTCAGCAGGGTCTGCACCTGGCCCACGGGAATCTCCTTTGGCACGTGTCGGATCCAACCTTACAGGGACGACACCGACATAGCGATACAAAATGTCCGATCGCAAAAGCTGCGCGTGAGGAATGACGAGACGTTCGTACGTCCGGGTCTCCTCGGCCGCAACGCCAAAGACGCGCGGCAACACAAGGTAGTGGTGGTCCGGCAAAGTTGTGGAGAAGGAGGGGGGAGTAATGCCTGAGACCAGGGGCACAACTTCGGGCCGCTCCTCGCCATTGATAGAGAGAGTCTTGGTATTCCACTCGACAAAGTCTCCGGGACCACCGAGGACAGTATTAATCTGTCGCTCTCGGGTATAGACGATATCGCCAATCTGGGGGTCGCGGTCGACGTATGACAGGCGGTCAAACTCCATTGTGGTCCCCTCGGGGAAGGGCCCGAGGGAGGCGGCAATGGTCACCTCATAGATACGCCAGTAGGTGTTCAGGCGTCCAGCCACAGGGGTCAATAGGAGGAGCAGGGCACTGACCAGGGCCAGCCCGAGCAAGAGGCGCTGCCAGGGCCTGGTCCGGGGCATATGCAGTGCGCAGTCGAAGAGCGCCCATCCGCCCAGCATGCAGTAGAAACCCATGGTCCAGGCACCGAGAGTAGTATAGACATAACGGCTGGTCACCAGGCCGAGTGCCACCGCTACAAGAAGGGTCGGTAGACCTTTCTTAAGCTGGCGCAAGTAGAGGTGGCCGCTCCCCGGCAGGAGCGCAGAGAGCAGTCCGGCCAGCACCGGAGAATCACGCCAGATTGGCACCATTGGGTCGGGATTGATGAAACGCCTGAGCCAGCGGAGAGCTGCTACCGCTGTGGTGCGGCGCCGCCGGACCTGCGCCACCACATCTGGATCGGCCTGCCGCACGGGCCTCCGATCGAGTCGGCGCCAGAGTTTCTGCCACCTGGTCGCCCGAGGCGGCATGAAGAGCTCTCCGGCCGGTGCCTCCAAGCGTGCGCCACAACTGACGCACTCAGGGGGGCCGGGCATGTTATTGAACTGGCAGACCGGGCATTGCATGGGCTACCGGCGTAGCTTCTGGTCAAGCCGGGTATCTACTTCGACGTCGATGGAGGCTTCAAAGAACTCCTCCGTCTGGCGAGCTGACTTGAGCTTGCCCAGGGCCTGGACAAAGGCCTCCATTACCGCGTTACATGCGGCCCCCTTAATGCCGTGAGTCTCCAGATTCACTTCACCGTCTGGGCCGATGGTGATCTCTATTTCTTCTCGACTCATGGCTTGCTACCTCCTGAAGATCCGCTTGAAAATGGTGGCTAGCCCGCCCTGATTCTCCAGTGCGGTGAGGGCCTCCCGATAGTTACGTCGGGTTGGGGCCTTGGTCACGGCCTGCCCCAGGGCCTGCTTCGCCTGCTCCTGCATGCCCAACGCCCCGTAGCATTGACCGAGCAGAAACCACGGGTAGGAGAGTGCCGGCCGTGCCGCGGTCAACTCCTGAAGCACTTTGAGGCCTTGCGAGAAACGTTTGGTCTCGGTGTAGAAACGGGCGACTTGAAGAAGGACACCTGGGTCGCGACCGCCCTGCTCAAGGGCCTTATCCATGCAACGAGCAGCCGGCTCGGGTCGCGCTGTCCCATGGACCCAGCCACGGGCAAGCCAAACATCTGGGGTACTACCGAGGCGCAACGCTTCGTCGCTGATAGTCTGGGCGCCGCCAATATTCCCGGTGCGGGCCACGGCCACCGCTCGCCAGGCCCGAATTGGTCCCGACCGGGGCAGATACTCGGCAGCTTTCTCGGCCCACAGGATGGCCTCTTCGTTGTCTCCCGCAGCGATCAGGGAGCGGAGTTGACCAACCCAGGCCCCTTCGTGATGCGGATTATGGCTGAGGGCCCGGGCATATAGTCGCAACGCCGCCTCATGCTCCCCATTCCATTCCAAATCCCGGGCCTTGCGGACATACTCCTCAGAATCGAAGGTCCGCTCTTTGCGAGAGACACTTTCGGTTCCGGTATCTAACTCGAGGTGGCCGAATCGGTTCTGGTCGTTCATGCTCCCTAGTCCCTCTTCAGACGGATGCGAACTCCGCCTCGTTCATCAACTTGCTCTTCCACCAATTCATAGCCCAATTCCTGGGCCTGGGCCATGACCCGATGGTAGGAGTACATCTGCACAACTTTCTGTGCCGCCTGCTCCCCGATCGCTTTCAACTCGGTCTTGCTTCGCCCCGGCCCGTCCACATGGACCCGACAGCGCCCTCGAGAGTCCACCTGAAAGCGCAACGTAACACCGTCCCGCTCCATGGTAAGGGACTGCCCAGCCCCCAATTCCTCCCCAATAACCTCAGCATTCTTGACCTCGACAACGGTCCTCGTTTTGGCGGACGCGCCGCTCAAATCTCCTTTCATTTCAATCTCTTCCCTCGTTGCCTTGAATCCAAGGGCACTGGCTGCACCGATAATTGCGGGGAGGATTGTTGGCCAGGAGGTCACCACCACTGGAATGATCACACATGAGACTGACATGGACTCCCCCTAACTAGAATTCGATGCGTCGTTTCAGTGATTCCTCAGCCATTTCATCTTCGGCAACAGGTGTCGCCCGGCGGGCCCTCGTCCCGGCCCAGGCGCGCAGACGGTCGATGTCCTCCTGCATGGTTCGAGAGAGAGGAACGGTTTCCTGGAGAGCGGTCATCAACCCCTTCGAGGTGAGCTTTCCACCCGCGTAAAACGCATCGTAGAGGGCCGATATCACAACCTGCTCAAGCTCTGCCCCGGAGAACCCCTGCCCCTCCTGAACGAGCCTCGGTATATCGAACTTGGTGGCATCCCGCTTGCGCTTGTTGATATGGATCCGAAGGATTTCGTGACGCTCCTTGTCGTTGGGCAAATCGACAAAGAAGATCTCGTCGAGGCGTCCTTTGCGCAGTAATTCCGGTGGCAGATTTGAGATGTCGTTGGCGGTGGCCAGCACAAAAACGGGGGATTTCTTTTCTGACAGCCAGGTCAAGAAGGTCCCGAATACTCGTGAGCTGGTGCCGGCGTCGGAGCCGCCACCACCGGAGACCCCGGCAAAAGCCTTGTCGATTTCGTCCACCCACAGCACTGCCGGTGCCACCGACTCCGCCACCTGGATAGCGCGCCGCATATTCTCTTCCGACGATCCCACCAAAGAGCCGAACATCTTGCCAATATCAAAACGGAGGAGGGGCAACTTCCAGTGGCTCGCTGCGGCCTTTGCGCAGAGGCTCTTGCCACACCCCTGGACCCCCAGCAGGAGAATCCCTTTGGGGGCGGGCAGGCCGAATTGCTCGGCCTCATCGCTAAAGGCTCGAGCGCGTTTTGCCAGCCAGTCTTTGAGCGCCTCAAGGCCGCCCACTTCGTCGAAGTCTTCGGCTGTATCGTAGTACTCGAGTAGTCCTGATTTGCGAATGATCTGCTGCTTCTCGGCAAAAATAGCGGAGACATCGTTACTGTCCAGCACACCATCGGAAACAATGGTCTTGGCAAAAACGTTTTCGGCTTCGGCGAGGGTCAACCCCATGGCCGCCTTGAGGACCCTCTCCCGGGAGGACTCGTCAACTCGAACCTTGACGTTGGGATTATCCCGGACCTCCCGGATAATGCGTTCCAGCAACTCGGCAAACTCTTCGGGGCCGGGCAGTTCCAACGGAATCACGGTTATGTCCTTCTCTAGCTCGACTGGCAGTTCCAAAACCGGCGAACAGATGACCAGGGTTTTGTAACTGTTCTTGATGGCCTGGGAGACCTCCCGCAGTTTCCGGATGACCGCGAAGTTGTTCTTGGTCAGGAAGGGGTGAAAGTCTTTGAAGAGGAAGATGGCCGACTCATTGGAAACGAGCACGTGGTCAAGGGCCGCTCCGGGGTCCCTGGTGGAGCTGCTCTTGGCCTTGGAAGGATCAGGCGGGGCCCCCAGGGTCTGAATGCCCTGGGTACAACTCCAGGTGTAGACCTTCTTGGAGCGCCGACTGGCGATGCGGGAGATAAGCCGATCGACCTTTCGCTCTTCCCAGGAGACGACGTAGAGAATCGGATAGCGCGCACGAACGAGCGTTTCCAGTTCTTGGACCTGCGCTTGTAACCGGCTCTTACTCACGGATTTCCTCCTCCTCTGGGGCAGTCAGACCCACGGCGAGGGCTTGTGCTGCCGGCCCCACGACAGGCAAGCAAACGGCCCCGCCTGCATCGATAACGACGTCAACGTACTCGCTTCCCGCGGGGGGGAGACTCGCCCTTGGAATCTGCTCTCCTACCGCCTCCCAGCATAACCCACTACGGGTGGCCAAGGCCAGCGCCGCGTCCCGGGCCGCTGGGGGGAGCGAGGAGCTCAATTCGGGTACCAGCGCGTGGGCCGGCGGAACGAAACCCAGCAGGAGGGTCAGGGGCACCATTGGCAGGCAGTCCTGCAGCCAGACAAGGGTCGATTTCAGGCAGCAATCAACGTGGCCGGGCATCACGAGATGACGAATGCGGAGCGGAATCCGGGCCTCCAGTAAGGCGAGGAGCCTTTGGCGAATCGGCGCTAGATAGTCGCGCCCCCCCCCGAGCCGTTTTGAGCAGTTGTCATTACCAAACTTGAGACTGACGATGATGGTGGAGAAGGGTTCGAGGAGCGCGGGATGGAGCGAGTCGCTAAGGGATGTATTGAGCACTAGCGGAATTGCAGAAGGAGGTGGCAACGCGGCGACAATAGCAGCCAGATGGTGTGCTGGCTCGCCGCCCGTGAATTGAATTGTCCGGCAGTTTTCCTGCCGCGCCCGGGCAAAGTGAGTGGCCAGTCTGTCGCTGGTGAGGAGTTCCCCTGCAGCTTCTTGCCAGGCGCTGCGGGCGTGGCAAAAGAGACACCCGCGGTGACAGCCGGAAATGCCGATCATGTAAGCGGGAGCAATCCGGGCTTCCTCGGCAAGGCTCTTCCAGGTGGCGTAAATGCGAGGGGAAGTACCGGCCGTGTAGTTGGTCTGTTCCAAGGTCACAGTGAAACCGCCCTATAGGTCCATAGTCCCCGGCCCCAGGAGGCAGCGAGCCGACCTGGAAGAGACATCTTTGGAGGGCGCAGGTTCCCCGCCATCCACCCGAATCCGTACGGGGACCTTGACTGCCTTTGCCGGTGGCGGGAGTCGGGTGCTGCCCAGGGCGTCCCGAAAGCAATTCAGGGGCGGAGTGGCGACTTCGTCGGGCAGTGAAGTGGTGAGGTCGTCAACGCGAGAGATACCACCATACTTGTCCCAGGTCACCACAGCGTCAACCGTTACTGCGGGGTTGATTGGCCTACCATACTCCGGTGCCTGGGCCGCGGCTCTTTGCGCGGCCAGATAGCAGCCGAGAAAATCACCCTGCTGGGCACGCTGGGCGAGGAAGCCGCAAATGGTCTTGCTTTCGTCCGGGGGCAACTTGTGGAGGGCGGTGGCGCAGCCCGCGACGAGAAAGAACAGCACCAGGAGTGAACGGCCGCGCATCAAACTTTTCGCCTGGTGCGCAGGAGGGTCAGAGCCAGAAGTGCCGCGAGTAAGAGGACAATCTGGCTCCTCCCCCGAGGGTGTGAAGCGCCGCAACCGGATGACCTGGTTCCGCCACTACCATCGCCATCAGGGAGCGAGACGACGTCCCCCCCGGTCACCTCTTCGATGCCCTCGAGTTCGGGATCCGCCTCAAGAACGTCGCAAGCGGAGAACCAGCCTTCACCGGTGCGGTAGAGTTCAATGTCCTCAACGAAAAGCTGCCACTTGTAGGGGTAGACATCCTTGGTGGAGACGAGGAAGACGAACCCGACCTCGCTAAAATTCTTGCCGGTGACCTCGTCGGTCCATTCACCGGGCTTTTGCAGAGAATAGTCCTTCACCGGTTTGTTATCGAGCAACATGCCAAGGCGGTAAAATGGACCTTCGAAAGTATGTCGCCAGCGATAGCGGATCCCCTGGTAATCACCATCGAGGTAGCGGTGAACGAGAATAGAGCCCTGGGCAGTCTGGTCCGTCATGCCCCACCACTTCTGATTCTCGAACAGGAGCCCACAGCCAGATTCGGCACGGCCATCCTTGATACCCGCGAAGAAGGGGGTTGGCGTAGTCCACCAGCCGCCTCGCTTGACGCTGACATTGCTCACTTCGAAGAGACCGTCAGACTGGTCTATGGAGCAGCCATGTTGGGCCGTCATGGCGAGACCGAAAGTGGTGCCTGCGCGGGTCGCCGTAAAGGGACCGTAGTACTCCCCAAAGGTGACCGTCTCGGTGGGTACGTCGTCAATGGTCAGGAACCCCTGGTAGCAGTCACCGGGCAAGGAATAGTGCAACATTCCCCGGACCTCTTCGATGGGGGGAGCGGGCCAGGTCGTAGTTGCGGTCACTGCGCCGTAGGGGACGAAATCAGAGGCCGCCGTGGAAATCCGGAAGGCGAGCCCAGCTTCGGTGGTGAAGGGTTGCTCGGCGGCAAGTCCCCAGACCCGCTCGCCCACAACTTTCCAGGGCGTCATGGTCTCTTCAAACTCACGGAAGATACGAATCCCAGCGAGCACCCGCTGCCACCCGGAGTTGAGTTGCTTGCCAGCCCCACAGTTCGCCCGAACTTCGATGGAATCCGCCTCCAGTCCGGTAATCGAACAGGTACCTGCCACGAGGCACTCGGAGAGCGGAACGGGGTCGCTATCCCCGACACGCACCGACACGACGGGCTCCCCGTCCGATGGCTTTTCAGACTTAAAGACGATCCCTTCGAAGGCATTTGCGAACTTGCGATGTGCGGCCGCATACCCGACACAAGTCTCTGCCCCGGAGCGGGCAGCAAAGGTGAGCTGATCGACCGATTCGGTACCCCAGATGAGACCTGAGGCATCGCCGGAGTAACCGAATCGCCACCCCCGAGCACCAAAGGAGAGGTCGCGCATGGAGCAGAGGCGGTCGGCCCCGTCATTGGCCATTTCCAAGGCAGCAAATGAGACCAGGACATCGCTCCCATCAGCCTCCCAGCTAAATGGCGTGCAAGGTCCTTCGCCGTAAAGTTGAGCGATGGACTCGCCGGCCACATTGACATTGGCCTGGTAGAGGGTGGGAAGGAGGGAGCCACAGAGATCGCCGGTTACCTGGATGAAGGGATTGAGGCTGATTTCGGCCGAAGCCGTCAAAGTGCCAGCGACCGGATAGGGAAGACCACCTGGATGGTGCAGTTGGAGGTCGGTCCAGCCTCCCTCTCCGCTGGCGGGCACGATGTCCAAGCCCGCGGCCTCGACGAAATCGAGGGTCCAGATGCCACGAGTTTCCGACCCGGTTCGACAGAGCACCTGCTTCCCCGAGCCCTTGATCGCCTTATTGTCGAGATTCTTGTCATCCATTCCGATGATCTCGAGGGAGTGTGGCTGACCATCTTTCCAGCCGTCGCCCAAATCGAGGTGGAACCCATGGCCATCATGCTTGCCGTGGGGTCCGTTGGCGGTTACCTCGTGGATCTTGTTGCCATCCTTCTTGATGCGGATGCTAATGGCGTAGTCGACATCCGGGTCGAGGGCCCAGCCGGACATCTCACGGCAGTTGAATACCTCGATTTCGCCTTCAGGGGGGTCATTGCAAATGCCGCAATCGGGTTCGCAGGAGGCACAATCCTCGCCAAAGTCACACTTCCCGTTGGGACAGCAATTGCCGCAATCCTTGGAGCATGACGAACAGTTCTCCCCATTGTCGCATTTGCCGTTGCCGCAGCAATCCCCGCAGTCCTTGGAGCAGGAGCCGCAGTTCTCGCCGTTATCGCACTTGCCATTGCCACAGCACTTACCGCAATCCTTCTTGCACGAGGAGCAGTTCTCTCCATTGTCGCACTTGCCATTGCCGCAGCAGTTGCCGCAATCCTTGGAGCAGGAGTTGCAGTTCTCACCGTTGTTGCAACTGCCGTCCCCGCAGTAGGGCCCGCCCCCACCCTTCTTGGTGATGAAGCCGCCAGTGTAGTAGTTGGCTTGATATCCGGAGTCCTTGAAACCATTCAAACAGTATGAGCAGTTGGGCCAGCAGGGCGCACCCTCGCAGCAACTCTGTTCATGCACGGTGATGGAGCCACCATTGACCTTGGTGACCCAGGCGACGTGGCCCCAGGTTCCCTGATCGCGACAGGCAATACTGTTCACTTTGGCAGAGCCGTGGACTTCATAATCGGGATGGGAGTTGGCGTTACCTGCCCAATATTTCGCATGGCTCCAGCCTGGCAATCCCTTGGCAAATCCGCAGCAGGCCATGTGCCACGCGCCCCAGGTACAATTGCTCGATTTGCCATTGCCATTGTTGCAGCAGGGGTAGGGGTTATTGGCGTTACACTGGCAGTTATCACTGACTCCGCCGCATGAGCCCACAGCATAGGTCGGTGTCGAACTGGCCAGCATGATGGCGACCGCCGTGAGAGCCAGGATGTAACGCATGGGTTCCTCCGCCGGTGAGAGAGTATACCGCGAGCGCGCTGGGGTGTGAAGGGATTTGCCGGGAGCGTTGGGGCAGCTTTGGGCTGATGGGGGGCCAGTGGGGGCCCATGTGGGCTTTGATGGTCGTTTGGCGGGAGCGTTTCTTGGGGGGGTTAGATGAGTAGGTCAGAGGCTAGGAGGGCTTCCTTGAGGTCGTTGAAGGCGATGGACATTTCTGTTGCATTTTGGCGAGTGCGTTCGCCATCTTGGGCGCGGCAGGATTCTTCCATTGCATGAGCCAGTGCAGCTAGTGCAGAGCCGCCCACGCTGGCAGAGGCCCCTTTGATGGAGTGGGCCTGTCGGGCGGCAGAGGTGAAGTCGTCGCAATCGACAAACTCCTGGAGCTTGGAGAGCTGTTTGGGGATGTCATCAAGGAAACCTAGGGCAACTGTTCTGGCAAGCTCTTCGTCGTCCATCAACCGTTGGATGAGGGCCTCCGTCCCAAGGAACGCGGACTGGTGAGGCGGAATCGGCTGTCCCGGGGAGGCT
>CAZFVN010000086.1:0-13933 GCA_964522395.1 uncultured Myxococcales bacterium | reverse complement strand
GGGGAATCCGGCAAGTTCGAGGCGGGGATTCCCCCTCCCTGGCCGGTAGCCACTGACCTGTGGAGCCATCGCTCGATCATCGCCGACATCGATCTAGGCGAAATGGGCTTGGCAACGTAGTCATTCATCCCGGCGTCGAGACAGCGCTGCCGATCGCCACTCATGGCGTGGGCCGTCATTGCAACGACGTGAATCCCGTGATTCAACTCTTGAGGGGCAATCTCCCGCACCAGTCGGGTGGTCGCAAAGCCATCAAGTTCCGGCATCTGGACGTCCATGAGCACTAGATCGTAAGCGGTCGCTCGTAGTTGCTCCAAGGCCTCCATGCCTGAGGCCACAGCTTCAGCGGTGATACCCATTCGCTGCAAGAGTCCCTGAGCGACCTGCCGGTTGGTGAGATTGTCGTCAGCGACCAGTATCTTCAAACGAGAACGGGAATAGTCAGGGAACCAATCTGCCGGGAACGTATTGGTGTGGAGAGTGGTTGCACTTCCGCCAAAGACGTTGGCAAAGGTATCGAAGAGCGTGGACTGGCTCACCGGTTTGGCGATGGACGCCTCGAACTTCAGTTCGGTGATACGAGGGTCGACAGTCCTGCCGCGCAGGGAAGTCATGAGAATCAGTTTGGTAGCAGACAGTTGTTCGTCATCCGCGATAAGTACGCCTACACCCACCCCATCGATGCCGGGCATCTGATGGTCCAACAGTAATACGTCGTAGGGTTTGTCCTGCTCCGCTGCGTTGCGGAGGGCAGCAATTCCCGCGCTGCCGTCTGCTACCGCATCCACGTCAACGTCCCAGGAATTCAATTGGGCCGTGAGAATCTCGCAGTTGGTGTCGCTATCGTCAATGATGAGGGCCTTGAGGCCCGCGAGAGTGAAGGAGTTGACTATTTCAGTCTCCTCGCCCGCAGGACGCTTCTGGAAGGGTATGGTGAACCAGAAGGTAGAGCCATGACCAAGCTGACTCTGGACCCCGATCTCGCCGCCCATGAGCTCAGCGAGCTGCTTGCTAATGGCCAGACCCAGCCCGGTACCACCGTAACGGCGGGTGGTAGAGGCATCGGCCTGTGTGAACTTGTCGAAGAGGTCGTCGAGCCGCTCCGCAGGTATTCCCGGGCCGGTATCCCGGACGGCGAATCGTAAATGTACTTCTTCAGCCTCTTGGGATTCCAGCGAGACCCTGACGGAAACTTCACCCTGCGCGGTGAATTTGATGGCGTTGCCAACCAGATTCGTGAGGATCTGGCGAACTCGTCCTGGATCGCCGCAAAGAGAAGCTGGCACATCAGGGTCAGCAGCGCAAATGAGTTCCACGCCCTTGTTCTCGGATTGGACCGCAATCATGTTGGCAAAATTGTGGAGCATGGAATGGAGATTGAAGTCGAGAGCCTCGATATCCAGCTTCCCGGCCTCGATCTTAGAGAAGTCTAGGACATCATTCAGGAGCGCCAGGAGGGATTCGGCGGAGCCAAGCACAGTTCGAGAATAGTGTTTCTGGTCGGGGTCCAGCTTGGTGCTCAGGAGTAGTTCTGTCATCCCGATGACACCATTCAAAGGGGTCCGGATTTCGTGACTCATGTTGGCAAGGAACTCGCCTTTGGCGTTACTGGCCCGCTCTGCCAGCTTGTGAGCGGCAGCGAGTTCCAGCATTTGCCGCTGCCGGTGTACCGCAAGAGAGGCCATACTGCCCAGGGTCTGGATGACTTCATAGTCCTCTTCCATGAAGGGCTCCCCAACCTTGCTACGAGCCACCAGGAGGACGGCCATGGTCTCCCCGTCGTGGCTCATGGGAACTCCGATCATCGCCCTGAACTTCGGGTGCCAACCCGGGTAGTGGCTGAAAACCTCCTCTGTCGTCACATCGGCAGTGAAGATAGCGTTGCCTCCAGCAACTGCGCCCAACACTCCCCGGCCCTGAATGGCGGTTCCGTCAGGCACATCCTCGACGGGAAAGCCCCGATGAAAAGCCTGGGCTACTCCGCCGGTCTCGGGGTCGAGAACAACAAGCGCCCCGGCATCAGCATCGACCAGACTTGTGGCCTGGTCTACAGTATGTTGAAGCAACTCGCTCAGTTTTGCACTTCGTGAAAGGAGCATCGATGTACGATTCAAGGTTGTAAGGCGCTCTACCGAGCGGGCGAGGGAGCTGGCATCCCGGGCTTGAATCATGAGGGCTGCCTCGCTCTCGTGGATGAGCCGCGCCTGCTGCTCGTTTCGGTAAGCGAGGTCTTCCTGTAGAAAGAGCAGACCGGCGAGGATTTCCTGGAGCTGCTCATCTCCCTCATCAAGAATCATCTTTTCGCTGACGGCAACTTCCCCCTCGGCCAACTGGTGCAATCGCTTGAGGACTATGGCGGTCAGTTCTTCCCGGTCTCTGATCATTGCGTCGCAGCCTTGACGGCATCTTCGACGCAGTCGTAGACGATCGCAGATCTGCCGAGGACAGTCCCAACCACGAATTTGAATGCTACTTTGACCAGCAGATTGCCAGCGAAGACGACCCTGAGGGTGGTTATCTTCGGCAGTGACTCCAACCGTTGCCTGAGGACCTTGCGCACGGCGGAATCGGGCCTGCCACCATGAGCGAGGTCGAGAACCATTGTATGGATTGGCGGGTCTTGCTCGCTGACCCAGTCGAAAAGGAGGTTGACGGTGAATTCGCTGACCACTGGGAGTTCCGAGTAGAGAACGACACCATCTGCCAATAGAGTGGCCCGGTCGCGGATGGCGGCCACCTCGGCCGGCGAGCTATCGGGTCCGTAGGGACGAGCTTCTATTTCCACCATATAGTCACCTGTCAGGTCTAGTGTTCACAAGACGACACGAGTAGCTGCGCAATACGCCCCTGGGGAGACGCCGCGGCTTCTGCACTCTAGTTTGGCACTAGCTTAGCCCTCGTGTGCGCCGGTGTCCAGCGCCAAGGCCTGTAGAATTGGCGGTCAGAAGCATCCCTCGGGCTCTAGTTAGAGGTCATCACAGGCGAGCGGCCAGCCAGTACCAAAGAGGCTGAGTGTGTGGTAAACTGGATGTTCCAGGCAGGGTCAGGAGTCCTCACAAGGGCGAAGGTTTGTGGTTTTCACACATCCCTCAAGCGCACTTGGATAAGGGGCATCCCGCGCCGGAAGGGGGAGCGCAAATGGCCGTCACTCATGACGAATCAATACGAATTCTGGTGGCCGATGATGACCTTACGTCGCGCACCATTATGAACGGATTTGTGCGCCAACTGGGCTACGAATCGGAGAGCGTCGCAACGGGTACAGATGCCTGGAATGTGCTAGCTGGGCCGAACCCGCCATGCCTGGCGTTGTTGGATTGGGAGATGCCCGGCATGGATGGCATGGAGGTAGTGCGCCGGGCGCGAGCCGAATTTGGGAGTCGCCCCCTCTACATTATCATGGTTACAAGCAAGAACACCCAGAGCGAGATCGTGCAGGGGCTAGGGGATGGTGCCGACGACTATGTGGGCAAACCCTTTGACCCGGCGGAGCTCGACGTTCGCATCCGGTCGGGAGTGCGGATTCTAACTCTGCAAAGGCAGTTGCTCGACGCCAACCGAATGCTGGAGAAGTTGGCCAAGACCGACATGCTTACCGGCTTCTACAATAGGATGGCCCTGAATCGTGACCTGAAGAAGCGGTTCGAAGAGGTTGATTACGGCCCACCGGTCTCTTTCATTATGGTTGACCTCGACCACTTTAAGAAGGTCAACGACACCTATGGACACGATGGTGGCGACGCCGTGTTACGACAGTTTGCGGAACGGGTGCGACTTGAGCTTCGGAATTGCGACGTAGTCTGTCGAATGGGCGGTGAGGAGTTCCTGGTAATCGCGATGGATGCAGAACGGGATATTGGGATGATGTTGGCGGAGCGAGTGCGCCGGGCGATAGAAAACGACCACTTCGTGCTGCCGGATGAGACGCACATCTCGGTCACTTGCAGCGTGGGTATCAGGAGTGTGGCCTCGGTGCGAAATACGGACGACCTGGATTCCTTCATTAAGGACGCTGACGTCACACTCTACCGTTCGAAGGAGACGGGCAGGAACAAGACTACTGCGTTTGAGGATTGTTGAAGGGGGGAGTCCCGGCTGCCTAGAAATCGACGCCGACGCGCCAGGAGAAGGAATGCATTTCTACGTCGGCCGGGGAGATGGCGACTTCAAAGCCGCTGTTGACCACGGTGGCCACGAACTGGAAGCCGAAAGCGATATAATGACGAAAATCGTTGGCTGACGGAAAGACCTGCTGGTCGACCGAATTGTCGGCCTTAGGTAGGGCAATGACGTTGGAGCTACCATGGGTATAGAGGAAATTGTACCCGATGTAGGGACCCAACTTAAAGAGGCCGGCGATGCCGATCATTTTGGAGACGATGGCATCACCGCTGGCAACGAGCAGGGCGTAATCCTTGGAGCCCTGGAAGGTGCTGATGGCACTGCGAAAAGCAATCTCGGGAGCGAAGCGGAAGCCCTCTAGAGCAGCCCACTTGAGTTCGAGGCCGACGCCCCACAGATTCGACTGCAGTAACTTCGTAATGGTGCCCCCGACCTCAGCCGAAAATGGCAGACCTTTACGAACGTGGAACTGGATGGTCTGAAGGTAGCTGTCGGCACCGCTCACGTTGCCGGGGTCAGGGTCAGAGCCGTAGGCCCAGGGAACATCTCCCCACGGGGTCAGGACGCTCTGCCACGCGGAGTCATTTTCAGGAATGTTGGTAATGGAGTAATTGAAACCAATGCGGAAGCCCAGGGAACCGGTGGTAGCGCCGGGACCGAGGAAACGAGGCGCCAGGGCAGACCCCATATCCCCCATCAATTTCTCGAATGCGAGACCGGAGTCAATCCGGCGACCCGCGAGGTTGTTGTACCGACCAACCCACTTACCGTCTGAATTGACCCCGTAGAGGCGGGCGAGCCGCAAATCATACTTGTCTGCATGTGCCGTTGGCGCAAAGGCCAGAGAGACCAGGGCCAGTGTCAGCAGAGCTGCTGCTTTTCTCGGCATGATAGTCACCTGCGAGTAAGTTGGTGCCTGTTGCCATTCTCTTAACAGTCGCCCAGACACTAGCAAAGGGAGGGGGGCGTGTCAACGCATTTCACGGCCGCAAAATGGCTCTCAAACTACTCCTCATCCAGCGATTTTCGCCACTTCATGAGGGCCGCAATGTGCTTCTCGTATCCGGCCTCTTTAGGCTCGTAGTAGGGCCCCCCGGATAGCCCCTCAGGCCAGTAGTTCTCGGGCACATATCCCCCGGGGTAATCGTGGGGATACTTGTACCCCTTGCTAGCTCCGAACTCGGCCATGAGCCGGGTCGGGGCGTTGCGCAGATGCATGGGCACCGGGGCGCTGCCGTGTTTCTTTACCGCGTCAAGGGCCGCCTTCAAGGCGAGATATGACGCGTTTGATTTGGGGGCCGTGGCGAGGTAAACCACCGCCTGGGCAATAGGGATTCGTCCTTCGGGGAGACCTATGAGACGCACCGCCTGGAGCGCGTTATTGGCAACCTCCAGCGCTCGAGGATCGGCATTGCCGATGTCCTCAGCAGCAAAGATGACCATGCGGCGCAGGACGAAGATCGGGTCCTCCCCCGCCTCCAACAGACGAACCATCCAATAGAGGGCAGCATCAGGATCTGAACCACGCAGGGTCTTGATGAAGGCGGAAACGACGTCATAGTGATCATCGCCGCCCTTATCGTGGCGTAGCGGTTGCTTCTTGAATACCTCCTGGACCAACTCCGGGGTGATGGCGGTGGCGCGATGCTCGGCCACCCAGGCCGCCTGTTCCAGAAGATTCAGGGCGCGGCGAGCATCGGTATCGGCGAGACCTGCAATGAGCTTAGCAGCTTCCTCCTCAAGGGCGGGGGTACCGGCCAGACCGCGGGGGGAATCGGCCGCGCTGCGGACTAGAGCGATGAGGCTTTCTGAGTCCAGGGCCTTGAGCCGCACCACGGTGCAGCGGGAGAGCAGTGCCGCGTTGACTTCGAAAGAGGGGTTTTCGGTGGTGGCCCCGACGAGCACCACTGTCCCTTTTTCGACGTGGGGCAAGAAGGCATCCTGCTGGGACTTGTTGAAGCGGTGGATCTCGTCCACGAAGAGGATGGTCTGGCGACCCTCCCGGGTGAGGCGCTTTTGCGCCTCGGCAACGATCGCCCGAACCTCTTTGACTCCGCCCAGGACTGCAGAGAAGGCGACGAAGTAGTTCTCGGTGACCTTGGCCAGGACGTTGGCAAGGGTCGTCTTGCCGCAGCCGGGGGGCCCCCAGAAGATAAGGGAGGGGACGCGGCCTGCCTCCACCATTTCCCGCAGGAGACCGCCACTGCCGGTTACCTCGTCCTGGCCAACGACCTCGGTGAGAGCCTCGGGGCGCATGCGATCGGCCAGAGGGCGATGTTCGGGGGAACCGTCGGCGGATGTGCTTCTGTCGAAAAGATCATTCATGGATTACTCCGGTGGATGGTGCTTAAGGACGACTGAGGCCTGTCACTTCTGAACCACATAGAGGTCCTGCGCATTGCTCGGGGATGGTTTTTTGTGGTCGCCCATTGCGGTGGCCGAGCAATCGCAGGATGACCGCTGGAGCGTTGGGGCTGCGTTGGGCTGGTGGATGGCCAGCGATGGCTGATGGTTGTTTCTGCGATGGTTTGGGTGGTGCGTCTTCGGCTTGGCAGTGCCGCTGGCGAAGGCAGATAATGACCAGGCCCCAGCACATACAGTGCAGTAGGTCTCAACGCTCTGCGGTCATCCTGGGGGCCTGAGCACTGTACAATGGCACCGGCAACATGTGGAGGCCGCAGGCCGATCACACTGCCGACCCACGCAACGAAGGTGGCACAGGACCTCTGGGCACCGGCTGTGCCGGGTCGTATCCGTGGCACACTGCCGACCCACGCAACGAAGGTGGCACAGGACCTCTGGGCACCGGCTCTGCCGGGTCGTATCCGTGGCACACGGCCGACCCACGCAACGAAGGTGGCATTGGACCACCCAATCATCGGCTTCGCTCTACGTCGATACGTGGGCACTGGGCAGCGATGACGCACTTTGAGCACCAGGGCGAGAGGGGGGTGCAGAGGTTCTGTCCGTAGGCTACTAATAGATCGTTCCAGACAATCCAGTACTTATGCGGCAGCTTCTTGCGCAGTGCCATCTCGGTCTTGTCAGGGGTCTTCGTGCTAACGTAGCCCATACGATTAGAGATCCGATGGACGTGGGTATCGACGCAGATTCCGGGGAGCAAATGGCCCCGAGTGAGGACCAGATTGGCGGTCTTCCGCCCTACCCCCGGCAAGGCCAACAGCTCTTCGAGGTCGGCTGGCACCTCTCCACCATGCACTTCCACCAGGATTGCACAGACCTCGAGGATGCGGGCCGCTTTGACCCGGTAGAAACCGACTGGATAGATGAGGTCGGCAATTTCAGCCTCGTTGAGCAAGAGGGTGGACTCAGGGGTATCGGCCCGGGCAAAGAGCCGGTTCGCAGCCGCATGAGTCTGCTCATCGCGAGTCCGCAAAGAGAGCAACGTGGCGACCAGGGCCTTGAAGGGATTGGCCTCTCGCCGGGCCATGGCGGTGACGATGGGCTCCCTGAAGCCGGCATAGGCCTCAGTGAGCCGTTCAACCACCCAGTCGATGTCGAAGGTCGCAACCATAGTGGTCAGTACTATGGGAGGCCCGCTCCAAATGCAATGAAAAATAGCTTGCAATTTGCTGCGGCCACCGGTAATAATCCCGCGGCTTTGGAACCGATGAATGGAGGAGTGAATCCATGGCGAATACCCGAGAGATGACACGTGAAGAGCGCAAGCAGAGCAAGCGCGACTCCCGCAAAGAACTGAAGAAGATTTTCAGGAACTTCACTGCTGAGCAGTCCAAGCAGTACCGGGACAACTTGAAGGGCGGAATCAAGGGTTTGATACTAGGGACCAACGAAGAGAATGAATAAGCGAGTCCGGAAGGCAGTCGTTCCGGCCGCTGGTCTTGGCACCCGTTTCCTACCCACCACGCTTGCTGTCCCCAAGGAGCTGCTGCCGCTAGACCGGCGGCCAGCGATCCATCATATCGTACGCGAAGCTGCTGAGAGTGGCATCGAAACGATGATTTTTGTTCTCTCGCGAGGGAAAGAGAGCCTGCTCCATTACTTCCTGGCCAATCCCGCATTCGGCGGCGAAGGCCGGCCCCGGGAGCAGCAACGTCTGCTCGAAGAGGTGCAGGTATTGCGCGAGCAGATGGAATTCGTGGCGGTCTATCAGCAGGAACCCCTGGGGCTCGGCCACGCCGTGCTCTGCGCGGCCAGCGCGGTTGGCGACGAACCCTTTGCCGTGATGCTGCCTGACGACAATTTCGTTCCCAGCCCCCTACCCTCCATGGTGGAGGCTTATGAAGCCAAGGGTATGGGTGGCATCGCCGTAAAGCGCGTCAACGACCTCGATGTGCCCCGTTTCGGAATCGTCGACGTCGAATCTGAGGATGATGGGCTTTTCATTCTGAAGGGCGCAGTGGAGAAGCCGCGCCTGGGGGATGCTCCATCCCGGCTGGCCATTATGGGGCGCTACGTCTTGCCCGCCGAGATCTTCGAGCTTCTGCTGCACACCAGACCCGGAGTCAAGGGCGAAATTCAAATCACCGATGCTCTCCACAGGATTGCGGCGACCCAGGGGCTCACGGGAACGCTCTTCGAAGGTACTTACCTCGACCTGGGAACCTGGGAAGGTTTCGTCCTGGCGACACTGCAAACGTCGTTGAACGACCCTGAACTGGCCCCCCGTATCTATGAGATGCTCAACCAGGAGTAGGTCATGCTCGAAAACCTCGATTCACGAATCGTAGAGTTGAGGCAAAAAGCCCTTCAACTCGGGAGGTTTCTTTGACCTCGATGGCAAGAAGGCAGAGCTAGCTAAGATCGCCACGATGGAGGAGTCCTCCGACTTCTGGCAGGACAACGTCAACGCAGCAAAAGTCCAGAAACGAAAAGCCCTGCTCGAGGGTTTGCTCAAGAAATACTCGGCGGCCATCGAGCCCCTGGACGAAGCGGAAGTCTATCTCGAACTCGCCCGGGAAGAGAATGAGCCAGGGTATGAGCCTGAAATCGTCGGCTACCTCGATAGCGCGTTCGATTTGCTGGAAGACCTTGAGGTCGCCGTAGTTCTGTCCGCTGACAGCGACATCAAGCCGGCCTTCCTGACTATCAACGCTGGGGCCGGGGGCACGGAATCCCAGGACTGGGCGGACATGTTGCTACGCATGTACCTGCGCTACTGCGAAGCCCAGGGATGGAAAGCAGAAATCATGGATATCACCCCCGGTGACGAGGCGGGCATCAAAGGAGCTACCGTTACCGTTGAGGGCGACTATGCGTATGGCTATCTCAAGGCTGAGATCGGCATCCACCGGTTGGTTCGCATCTCGCCTTTTGACGCTGCGGCCCGGCGGCACACCAGCTTTGCCAGTGTCTTCGCCTTTCCGCAAGTAGACGATTCCATCGATATCGAAATCGACGAGAAGGACCTCCGCCTCGATGTCTACCGGGCGAGCGGTGCCGGGGGGCAGAAAGTAAACAAGACGAGTTCGGCAGTGCGCATCACGCACTTGCCCACGGGGATCGTCGTGCAGTGCCAGAACGAACGCTCCCAAATGCGCAACAAAGATGTCGCCTTCAAGGTACTGCGTGCCCGGCTCATGGAAGTTGAGCGCGACAAGCAGGATGCCGAGAAGAAGGAGACGGAATCGACCAAGATGCGCATCGACTTCGGCTCCCAGATCCGCAGCTATGTGCTGGCCCCCTACCGACTGGTGAAAGACCACCGCACGAAGCATGAAATGGGCAATGCTCAGGCTGTGCTGGATGGCGACATTCATTCCTTCATTAAGAGCTTTCTACTCTCCGGGAAAGAGATGGAGGCGGGGCGGCCGCGAGGTTAGGACGTGGCTTGTACCAGCTACCCAATGTGTGTCGGACAATCGATACGCAGACCAGCGGCCCCTCTCTCCTCGCCCAGAAGATTACAGCGATAGGGGGCGTTTCCGGTGCCTTCGGGGCGCTCCTCGAGATGCTGACAAGTCAAGCACATGCGGGCGACAGCCAGCACTCCTCCATCGTGGAGGGATTCAATAATGTGGGCGAGGAAGAGGAAGACGGCCTCGCGGGTGGCCCGGGGAGCCTGCTGAGCGGCCTTCTCGAAGATATCTTGCCAATCCCCCTGACGGCTCGCCAGGTCCTCTCCCGCACTGGTCAAGTCGAGGTGAACCACTCGGCGGTCAGTTGAAGAAACCCGCTTAGTGAGCAGCCCCTTGTTCGCTAGAGTATTGAAAGCGTCGGAGACTGTGGCCCGGGTCAGGTCGAGTTCATCGGCCGCCAGGCCCACGGTCCGCCGGCCCGGCGGACGCTCCGCCAGATAGAGGACGAGCCGCAGTTGCAGCGGCGTCATTCCTTCTTCCCGGGCCGCCACTCCCTGCCGCACCCGGAGCGCCTGTCCAATGCGCTCCATGGCAGATACTATTTTGGCATCGAGGTCAGCGGTTCCGACGTCGCACCAGGGTCGTTTGCTACGCCCAATAATCCGAAAGCACCTCGCCCTGCACGCCGATAATTACTGACTTGAGGGGGATCTTGCGCTCCGCCCCTTCCAGAGCCTGCTTGGCCATGGCCAGCAGCCCGCCACAGCAGGGGACCTGCATGATGGCGACGGTGAGCGTATTGATCTTGGCGTCATCAATCATGGAGCGCAGCTTGTTCACGTAGATTTCCTGACCATCGTCGAGCTTGGGGCAGGCGATGGCGAGGCCTTTGCCCTTGAGGAAGTCTTTGTGGAAATCCCCGGCCGCGTACGCTACGCAGTCGGCGGCGAGAAGCACGTCGGCCCCCTGGAAGTAGGGTGCTTCCGGGGAAACGAGGTGAAGCTGGACGGGCCACTGGCGCAACTCTGTGGGGCGGGAAGTGCCGTCATCACTGCTCTGCTCGTCACCTTTGTCAAAACTCATGGATCGGGAACCGGGACATCCTTGAAATTCGCTCATTACAACTCCTCTTTTTTGGCTATTGACAGTGAAACTTCAAGTTCTTCAACAAAGCGCTGGCAGCGCTCTATGGCGACCTTATCGGCCCTGGCATCGGCAGCATCAAAGGCGGCGTAGAGCTCCCCTACCTGCGTGGTGGAAAAGGCCCTGTCCATCCAGGGGTAGAGGATCTCGTCTTCTCTTTTGATGTGCTCGGTGAGGAGTTCCGCATAGGCCAGCAGATGCTCGGCGACCGCGGTACTGTTGCGCTCCTCGACTCCCTTAACGATGGCCCGCACATGACCTCTGGCCACGGTGTGGTCCTCCAACATCACCTGGATTACTTCCTGGGTACCTTCGGCGTAACCGAAGAGGATGTCCTCCTCCTTTGCGTGGTGAAAGGCATCGGCATAGACCCTGATGAATTCCACACCACTCAGGACGACCTGCCGCCCCTCTTCGGAGGCAAGGTCGAGGCGCTGGGCCAGGGCGGGTACCAGGGCGATGAAACGTTTGATGAGCAGGTGCTCGTCCACCAGCCGCTTCACTGGGGGCGAGTACTTGAGGGTCTTCGGGGCCGCTGCCTTGGGCGATGGTGCGGGAGCGGCTGCGACGGTATCCCCGCTGCCATCTCCATCGATAATCTCGCCGATACGGCCCATCAATTCCTTTTCCTGCTCGGGGGAGAGGCCGTGGATACTCACGACGTCACCTAAGAGGCAAGTGCCCACTGCGCAGGGGAAACATCCGATATCGAATTCATCGAGGGCGGTTCCCACCGCAGGGTACTCGGCTATCACTTCCTTGATGGGCCTTTTCATCTGCTCTTTCATCTTCGACCTCCGCCTCCTTTCGGGCCTCGAAATGGGCCGTTCGTTAGGAGTCCTAACCAGTATGCGGCAGGCCCCCATGGAATTCAAGGGAAAACTTCAAAAACGGGGCGAGACCTGGCTGGTACGCACCAGTTAGCTCTATTGAGCTCCGGTCAGATTCACTCCGGTCGCTCTCTTTCCGGAGAGCCCCTCGGACTGCGACTTGACGTCGGTCCCGAGGCGTACTCCTCCACGCTCCCTGCATCATGAACGTAGGTCCGGTCGCTCTCTTTCCGGAGAGCCCCTCGGACTGCGACTAGACGTCGGTCCCGAGGCGTACTCCTCCACGCTCCCTGCCCATTGTTCGCTTCCGACCAACTGTGCTACCGTGGTTTTGGTACCAAACACGTATGGAAGGAGAAGGCCATGTCACCAGTGAAGTTCAAGTGTCCCAGTTGTGAAGCGGTCAATGAGGGAGGAGCTGAGGTCATGGGGCAGACCGTAGACTGCGTTGGCTGCGGACACCCTTTGCAGGTTCCTGAGGCTCCCAAGCAGCCGTTGATGGCTGAACTGCTGGACGAGCCGGCCCCCCGCCCAGCCTCGGCGGCTACCCCGGCAGCGGCGCCGAAAGAGGGCGAGTTGTTCCATCTGCGTCCGGTCCGGCGTGGTTTCATTGGCACCATGGCTGCGGGGGTTGTCTTTCTCCTGGCCACCATTGCGGTGCTACTGTGGGCCGCTCAGATGGACTTCAGTAAGCTCTTTTCCCTCGTTCCGCTGGCGTTGGCCCTCTACATGGGCTGGCGGGTCTTCGTTTCGACCCGCTCAATCTCTTACCGGCTGACCTCGCAGCGTCTTTTCATTCAAATAGGGCTGATTGGGCGCAAGCAGGAGGAGATTGAGTTGTTCCGCATCACCGACGTGGCCGTCGAGCAAACCCCCATGGAGCGCATCCTCAAGATTGGCTCCATAATCGTCAATTCCACCGATGAATCGTTGCCCCTCGCCCGCCTCGATAATCTCCCCGAGCCGGAGAAATACAAGGATCTCCTGCGCGATGCATACCGGCAAGCCCGGACCCGTGAGGGAATGCGTGCCGGGGAGTTTATTGGGGGGATGTAGCAGGGGCGAAAAGCCACATCACATCAGCGCGGGCATCCCTATCCCAACCCTTTCCCTGTCGAAGGGAAAGGGCTTTCGTGGGAACTCGGTGTGGGTGGTGCGATGGACATTGGGACGCTAGAATCTGCCGAACACCTGGGTTGCATATGTGGTGCTGCCACAGTCGTACACACCGACACCGATGTGGGTGAAAGTCTCCCGGAGGATGTTCTTGCGGTGGCCCTCGCTGTTCATCCACATCTCGACGAAGGCCTCGGGAGAGGGGGCTGTGGTGGAGGCGATGTTTTCACCGAGGGCCTTGTATGACTTGATACCTGCTGCCCTGCCGCGCATGGCCAGAGTCTCAAATTCGGACGTAGGGGACTGGTGCGAGAAGTAGTCGAGGTCGCACATTTCCTGGGAGTGCTGGCGGGCTGCGGCGATGAGGCGGGGCTCCGTTGCCAACCGGTCAAGTCCCTCCTCCAGGCGATGGTCGTTGGTGAGTTCGACGATGAACTGTTCGAAGTCTGAGGTTTCATCCCTGACCTCGACTGGTTGGTTCATTGTCGACGGCTCAGGGGGCTGATTCCACTCCTCCCGATTAACCGCTCCCCCGTATTCCCCGGGGCCTTGGTAGACGCTCGTGCCCATAGCCGCCCGCTCCTGGGCGCAAATCCAGCAGTCGTGTAACGCCGGCAGCGAACAGCAACTGGAAGAGGTCAATATCAAGAGGAGCGCTAGCCAATAAGCCCATGGTCGCAGCATGACAACCTCCCAGGTGGGTTGAGCGTGAGACGGCAGGTGCAGCAGGAGTATTCATGGGAAGAGATCACCGCGTCAGCCGATGTCAACGGCAACCCGCCTCTTCACGCGCCACCACTATCTTCCGCAACTGCCCCACCCCGAATATCGGATTCCACCGGTAGCCCGAGCGACAGCGAGGGCGTTGTCGTGGTAGGCCCCGGGCGAAGCCGGGGTGACATCACCGCGTCCAACCGTCATCGTAGGCAACTCGAGGAGACG
>CAZFVN010000085.1:22942-24768 GCA_964522395.1 uncultured Myxococcales bacterium | reverse complement strand
GCCTGCCTCCCAGGGGGAGGCGGGTAAGGGGTAGGTGGGCGACGCGCCGCAAATGTTTGCAGGGCATCACGCGGGATATCGGCCCCTCGTGGTTCGCTCTCTGCCAGCATGGTGCAATGTGCCGCGTCCCCACGGGCAGTGACGCACAAGGACGTGAGGAGACCCGTATCCGCCGCGCAAGTCAGGCCGGAGCGTTGTCCACCTTCGCCGGCAGTGACTGGGCGATACATTCAGGGACTGTCTGGGCTACGGCGACTGGAATTGCGGCCGCAGGCCAAAGGAGCTCGGCGACGCTACCAGCGACCCCTTGCTCCCGAATCGTAAGCGGTATCTCTACGCAACACCCCGAAATCACAGGAAACTGCACGGAATCGCCCAGCAATTAAACCAAGCCCCCTTTCCGTCCATGGGAGTCCTTTTCAGTGCATGTCCGTCCTTTTCTGCAACGAAAGAGCAACACCCCACCCCTGCTCCGGCTGCAATTCAGGATGGTTGACCTGCGTTGTCAGGCGGCTATCATGGAGATGGAGGATCCATGGACAGCCGCGACCACGATGCATCAGTTGCTATTTTGAGCGAAGCCGTCAAGCGTATCGTGGATACCGCTCGCCCCTTGAGCATTATCCTCTTCGGCTCTGGGGCAAGAGGGGACGTTGATTCCAACAGCGACTTCGACGTGATGGTTGTCATGCCATCTGGTGTCCACCGTCGCAAGACCGCGCAGCAGATCTATCGCGCGCTTCTCGGGGTCGGCTATGCTGTCGATGTGGTGGTTGTGACTGAAGAGGACCTCCAGCACTATCGCGACGATGCCGGGATGATAATAGCGACTGCCTTGGACGAAGGGAGGGAGCTGTACGCCGCCTGATCTTCCCAGAAGTGGTTCGCCGGATGATTGGATGCGTAGGGCGCAGAGCAATCTCTCGCGAGCGGAGCAGCCGAAGCCTGAAGACGTGCTCTGGGAAGACCTCTGCTTCGACGCTCAACAGGCCGCCGAGAAGGCGCTCAAGGCGGTACTGCTTTTCGCTGGAATCAAGTTTCGGTTTGTCCATGATATCGGGGAATTGGTGACGTTGCTGACAAAGAACGGCTTCAATGCTCCAAAGAAGTGGAAGAGGCTGTTGAACTGACCGAGTATGCCGTCGAAGCCCAATACCCAGGTCCCTTCGAGCCGGTTACGAAAGAAGAGCACGGCAGGGCAGTCAAACTGGCTCGGGCCGCTGTCGAATGGGCTGCTGTTCAGCTCGACGCGTAGCCGTCGTCGCAGGCAACCTCCCCTGTCCCGCTCCAATAACGCACCACCCAACCCCGGCAGCACGCCACGACCCAGCACATCTGGTACCCAGAGTTCCTGCGCCTCCCTCGACACAACCGCGGGAGGTACCCGCTCATTGCACCACTCATACCCAAACCGGTGCCCAGGCAGAGCCTTGGTCGCGCAGGATGACCGCAGAGCGTTGGGGCTGCACTGCGGGTTACCAGTGGGGCAGGGTTTTTTGGCTGCTGCTGAGACGGGTGACGCAGTAGAGACAGGGGGCTGGCGGGGAACTCGAAAGGAGAGTTGTGACCTCGAAGTGTGTCAAAATTGGGACACCCAAGAAATAAATGCGGAGGAAGTGAGGGGTCCCCCCAAGCACAAAAGGCAGCGTTTCCGTTGCCTTCCGTGTGGTCGGGGCGACTGGAATTGCGTCCGTAGGACAAAGGAGCGAAGCGACGCTACCAGCGATGTTTCGGCGTCGCCGAAACAGGTCGCTGGTGAGATGTAAGGAGACCCCCCAAGCACAAAAGGCAGCGTTTCCGTTGCCTTCCGTGTGGTCGGGGCGACT
>CAZFVN010000085.1:5381-22842 GCA_964522395.1 uncultured Myxococcales bacterium | reverse complement strand
GCTGGTGAGATGTAAGGAGACCCCCCAAGCACAAAAGGCAGCGTTTCCGTTGCCTCCCGTGTCGTCGGGGCGACTGGAATTGCGTCCGTAGGACAAAGGAGCGAAGCGACGCTACCAGCGATGTTTCGGCGTCGCCGAAACAGGTCGCTGGTGAGATGTAAGGAGACCCCCCAAGCACAAAAGGCAGCGTTTCCGTTGCCTCCCGTGTCGTCGGGGCGACTGGAATTGAACCAGCGACCCCTTGCTCCCGAAGCACCTGAGGCACCTCAATAAAAACAGCAACTTACAACGATTCCGCCAACTTCCAGCCAAATCGAGTTCGGCCTATTTCGGTCTATCTCGGCCTATTTCGACCTGCTCTGTGTCAAAAGTGTGACACTTGGTTTTTGGGACTACCCCTCCGAGAGTGTTGCCTGCCACACCGCCTCTGGATACACTTGCCCTAGATCTTGACAGACAAGCGGAGAGCCAAATGAGAACGATTCTCCTTTGCTGTACTGCTGCGGCCCTCTTCTTTGCCTGCGGAGGGAAGGCAAAATCTTCCCCCCCGCTTGACGTGGGCGACAGCCTTGCCATGGACATTGCGAGAGAAGACCAGGAGGTTTGCTCTCCGAACTGTGAAGACAAGGCATGTGGGCCAGACGGGTGTGGTGGAACTTGCGGCGTTTGTAATACGGGGAGCACCTGTCAGGAGCATGAGTGCGTCCTGCCAGACGGGACTTGTATCGCGGTCACCCCATCTACCATACACTTTGGTGGTATCAAATCTGGCGAGCAAGCTGTGATGCCACTCGAGATTTCCTCGTGCGGCTTTGCCCCGCTGGAAGTCTATGGCATCTATCTCAAGGGAGGTTCTTCCCCCGATTTCGACATCGACATGACCACCCTCGACCATATCCCCTTGGCGGGCGACCCGATCATAGTGCCCGTCGATGGCTCCCTCACTCTTAACCTCAGCTTCATCCCCAATGCCCCGAATCCTATCGCCGAAGATGGAACCCTCATCCCCGATGTCGGGACGCTGGTCGTAGTCAACAACTCCTTTGAAGGAGAGAAGGAAGTCGGACTCATTGGCGCAGGCGTAGAAAGCGAGTGCTCCACCCCCATTATCAAGGTTACGGAAGGCAATGAAGTTATTCCTCAGACAAATCTCCATCTCCTTGGTGACGAGTCCTACGCAGCCAACGGTCCTATCGAGAAATGGGAATGGGACGTTAGCCAGCCGGACGGATCGCGGTCGGTCTTTGTGCCCTCCAACGCTGCACCAAACCCCACCTTCGAAGCCAATATCGCCGGCATCTACACTTTCTCCCTGACCGTCTATGACCAGACCAACACTCCCTCCTGTTTCCCCTCGGAGTACGAAGTAGTGGTCATTCCCGACGAAGCGCTCCATATCGAATTGCTGTGGCACACCCCCGCTGATCCCGATGAGACTGACACAGGTCCTGAGGCGGGCGCCGATCTCGACCTGCACTTCATCCATCCCTGGGCCGCTGGCCCCGATCTGGATAGCGATGGCGCAGCCGACGGTTGGTTCGACATTCCGTATGACTGCTTTTGGTACAACGCACACCCGAACTGGGGCAGCTCCGACCTAGGCATCAACGACAACCCCGGTGTCGACCTTGATGACACGGACGGCGCCGGGCCGGAGATCATCAACTTTGATATTCCAGAGAATGTTACCTACCGCGTTGGTGTTCACTACTGGGACAGCCATGACTACGGTATTTCGGATGCGACCGTACGCATCTACATCTACGGCCAACTCGTGGGTGAATTCTTCCAGCCGGGATTGGTTGACCTGGACATGTGGGAAGTGGTCACACTCGATTGGCTAAGCGGGACCATCGAGCAGATCATGGTCGACGGTGAGCCTAAGATCATCTCCAACTACTACATCTGTTATTTCTGGTGTTGATGCGGACCGTGATCCGCAACAACGCCTGATGCGACCGTCATTTTGCTTGCCTGTCCCTCCGTCCTCCGCAATAATCCATCCGACCGCCATTTTGCTTGCCTTCGTGACTTCGGGCCATGATGCTGAGCCGCATGGAAATCCTACTCATTGTACTGGCAATCCAAGCAGTGAACACGCTTATCTTCCTCCTCTATTACCGTTGTCCCTCTCCATTATTAGATCGGCCAGTTCCTATGCGCCTCTACTCGGCATCGGAAACTGAAGAACCATTGCTCCAGGATATGGGGCGTGCGAGCCGATGCTGAGTGGCTATGGCACTGCGTACCACGGGAGCCGATGGCACGCGGTCACTCCTGCAATTAATTGCGTAGCGCCCTCCCTCTGCTCCGTCCTCGCTCCCGCTGGGAGCCAGCGATAAGCAGTGCCGAGCACGAGAGGCGAAGCCATGGAACCATGCACTTAGTTCCGAGCATTGAATGGGTAGAGGCAATTGAACATGGCGAGGATGGGTGATGCGTGGTTGCCTTCGAAGGTGGCACTGCCCTGGCGACAATTTACAGGTTACCCCCCGCGGCAAGCGAGGCATCGCCTCGCAGAGCAGGGGGCTGTCGGGTACCGCCGGCGGAGGGTCGTTTCGCACCATTGATCCGCAATGAGCCCTTAACGACAGAAGCCAGCTCAATGAGCTGGCTTCTGTTGGTCGGGGCGACTGGAATTGAACCAGCGACCCCTTGCTCCCGAAGCAAGTGCGCTACCAGGCTGCGCTACGCCCCGAACCGTCAAACGTTGCGGATATTAGGACTGGGTGGGGACCTTGTCAAGTGAAATGACGGGTGGTGCGGTGGGTGAATCGAGAAGGCAGCTACTGCTGCTTGCGGACTTCGGCTATGGTGCCCTTGAGTTCTGCTTCCTTCTTCTCGAAGGCATTTTGCAACTCGGCGATTCTTGCTTGCATCTTGTTTTCGAGTTCTTGCTTTCTGGCCAGGATCTCCGTCTTGCGAGTGCCGGCCGCCTTTTTGGCATCGGCCTCAACTTCGGCAATCTCTGCTGCATGCTCTTTCTGCTTGGCCGCGAGGTTAGCCGCAAAGGCCTTTTGCATCAATTCGCCCAGCTTCGCGTCCGTGTCCGGGTGTTCGTCTAGATAACGAGCGAAGGCATCAACCTCCACTCCTGATTTCTCACAAACCACTCTGACCGCGGCCATCTTGTCGCCCGCAGCAGCCCCTTCCAACTTCACCAGTTCGCTGGCCAGGCCCTGCAAAACGGCCCCAGCCTGGTCATCCGTGAGGCCCTTGGCACACCCGGCAAATCCCGTTGCGAACGCCAGCAATATCGCGCTGATAAGAACCCTTCGCATCACGCTATGTCCTCCAGACAGCTTACCTTTCAGAACCTGCGAGAAACCTTCCCATATCGGCAACTACGTGTAAAGAGAAAAAGAACTCGCTCGCGCGGCCTGTGACATGTAATCGCGATAGCCCTTTCCCTTCGACAGGGAAAGGGTTGGGATAGGGATGCCCGCGCTGACTCTGCCGTGGCTTTCCGCCCACGCACATCCCGGCAAGAATCAACATCACATCTACCGCGAGCCTCCCAACCCCCAGACCCCTTCCCTGCCAGCGGGAAGGGGCTCTCTTGCTGCCGTGGTTTGGGTGGTACCCTAATGAATAATCCGAAACCGACTCTTCTCTTCCGCCCGCCGCTTCTGCTCACGAGCCGCCTGCCGCTTCTCAAACCACGCCCGCAGCTTGCGCGGACGCCACCGACCGGTAACCAGCAACCAACCGGTCAACGCCCCCCCGAGCTGAATCCCAAAGGCAGGGTTGACGCCGAAGACGAAGAAGAGAACCTGGAGTCCCGCGATGGCCGCAAAGACCCACTTGCCCTTCATCGGGGCCGAACCGAAAACCGAGACCAGGGAGTCACCCAGAATCAGATAGAAGGCGACGAAGAGGGCAAAGGAACCTCCCGAGGCCCCAAGTTGCGGGGAGCCAAAGGCAGCCGGCAAGACGAGGTAGAGCAGCAGATTGAAGCCCGCCGCGCCAATGCATCCCATAATGAAGAAGAATAGAAAATGGTTGGGGCGCCAACGGTGGGCAAAGATCGCTCCAAGACTCCACATAATGACGATATCGAAGATCATCCCCAGGGGGTCTTTAGCCACGTGGAAAGGCCAGTAGGTCACCAGCCGCCAAAGCTCCAAATCGAGCACCGCCGCGGGAGCGAAAGCGACCTGTCCAAGCAATGCCAGGCCTCGCTCCCCCATAATCAGCGCCACCAGATAGAGTCCCGCTTCCAAAGCAATGAGCCCCTGGACAACGCGAGGGAGCCGGCGAAAGGACTCCTTGAGACGACCGACCATCCCACCACCACCGCCGGAGTGCGGGGCCCCCATGGCATGCAGATGTCGTTGGTCGCGAACTGCCATCAGGCGGCCCCCCCGGCTAAGTCCTGTTCCCGTCTCTTCTGCACCAATTGGGCGGCGATACTGACCGCAATCTCTTCCGGTGTCTGGCTGCCAATACTGATACCCACCGGCATGGCAACCCGGTCCAGATTCTCTTTCGAGATACCTGCCTCTTTCTCGAGGTCTTTGCGGAAGCGGGCCGATTTGCTCTTGCTCGCCATGACCCCGAGATAGGCCGCATTCTTGTCCACGAAATGGGCGAGTATTTGGAAATCAAAGGAGTGGCTACGGGTCATCACCAAAACGAAAGAGCGCGCCACCGCCGAGACCTTCTCGCAGTATCCTTCCAGCGAGTCGCAGACAACCACCGTTCCATCGGGAAAGGCCTTCGGATCAGCCCACTCCGGGCGGTCATCCACCACAGTCAAAGCAAAACCAAGACGGACCACCAGTGGAGCCAGCGCCCGGCAAACATGTCCACAGCCAAAGACCACCAGAGGGGTGGCCAGTCGAATGGGCTCGACAAAAGCTCGCACCGCTCCGCCGCAGCACATGCCGACGTCGTCATTGAGGTCGAGATAGACGACGCGGGGCTTACCATCCTGCAGCGCCGCGGTTGCCTCACCCATGAGGCGAAACTCCAACGCACCGCCACCCACCGTCCCTTCAATAGAGCCATCCGAACGAACCATCATGCGGGCCCCCGTCTCCTGGGGCGCTGAACCGACGATCTCGATGAGCGTCACCTGGGCGAATGGTTCCTTGCCTCGCAACGCGTCGAGGAAGCTCTGCATATACTTCGGGTCCATCTCTTCTCCTAGTTTATGGGCAACTCGCCATAGGGTATCAAAATGTAGGGAGCTCGCGGTGCATCTGCCACGTCGCCCGCAAGTTCCAGGCAGACGGTAAGAGCACCCGCGGTGGGGGGAATCTCCAACGGCCTCTCCCCGGAGCGGCGTTGGAAGAAGAGGGCACCAGTAGCATCATACGCTGACACTGTGGTCGTCCCCTGGGGCGGCTCCTTGTAGCGCAACGAGAGGTTCGGTTGCTCAAAGCGGAAACAGTCGCGGTCCCCCCGAGGCGACAGATAGCCCATCACCTGGTCGCCGACGGAGCTGATGGTCGTTGGCTTCTCGGGCGTATTATTAGGTTCCACTTCCTTGCCATCGGTGGTCACTGCCCGTGCCTGCAGTACGTATTGGGCCCCCCCGTTGTCTCCCTTCGTGGCGCTCACCTTAATGTAGGTGGAGCGCTCGGGCACAGCAAGGTTTGGTGCTTCCTCCCCCTCCCCCTTGCCGCGGCCGGCATAGCGGGCCACCAGGGTCTCCCTGTCACTATCGTAGAGCTCCAGCACCAAATCGACTCCCGGCACTCCCCCGAGAACGAGATTAAGGGCCGGGCGTCGGGGTTTGCCCCCGTCGTCCAGACCCCAGTCATGGTTGGGCTCCAGGTGGAACCAGTCGATGTCGCCGGGATGCGAGAGCCAACCACTCAGCGGCTCCTCCCAGTAAAGTCGCAGCGCGTTTTCGGCGCTGTTGTCGGGTTCCAGTTCGACCCTCTCTGCCAGCGCCTCGTTTTCGACTTTGAGCCGGTAGGGGTCCTTCGGTAACCCAGACTCAGTAGACCTTACCCGCAGGAGATACCCGCCACTGCCCTCAAGGATGGCCAGATTGGGGAGAAAGAGGCGCTTGCCCTTCGGTGCTGAGATAACCAGCAACTCCTGGCGTGCCTGAGTGAAGATCGCCAGTTCCAGGGTGGTATCCATGGGCGGTAGCAACTCCACACTGAGTAACGAGAAGGCTGAGACCTTGAGCAGCTCGAGGCTGTACCAGTCCTCATCCTGGTGACGATTGACCAGCCCCGTCATCTGCTCACCGAGACGTAGTGGCACTGCGGAGAGCGCCGCATCGTTGGGCTCCGTCTCTTCCGTGGCCGAGAGCTCCTTTGGCGTCAACATCAACTTATAGGGCCGCACAACATCAGAACGAGCCGGTCGCTTCTCGGTTACTTCCTGCAGGACTCGCACGTAATAGCGGCCGTTGGGGAGGCTGAAGTTGGGGAGCCGTTCCCCTTGACCTCGCCCCTGATTGTTGACCTTCACCAGCCGTGTTCTTCCACGCATAGAGTCGTAATAGACTTCTACTGCCAAATCGAGTTTGGTGACGCCCGAGAGCTCTACATCCATCACTCCCGGCCGGTCCCGCTCCACCAGAAACGAATACCAATCTTCGTCACCCGCAGGCACCTCTATGAGTGGGTCCATATGGCCGTGCAACTCGGCAGGCAGCGAGACTGCGGTAGAGCGCTCCGCCCGGTTGTTGTTCTCATGCTCGGGAAAAAAGAAGATCTCGGTGCGCGGTCCATTGTCGGTGGTGCGAGGCTGCAGTGCAACACGCTCGGGAGCAATTCCAGCCGTCAACTCAGCGAGCTCTCGAAAGCCGGGCTCCACGGCCCGCGTATTGGTCGTACCGCCCTTGCTGCTCAGGAGTGAGAGGGGCGGGCGTTTGAGTTGTCGCTCTACCCGACGCGGCTCTCCGCAGCCCTGGCAGCAGACCAGGGAGGCGACGGCCATCGCCGCGAAGCGCCCAACCCATCGCTTCATTTTGACTCGTTATAGAGCTTGATAATCTTCGAGGTAAGGTCGGTGGCAGGATCGAAATAGAGGACCGTTCCATCGGAGCGGTCGAGGATGGCCGTGAAGCCCTCAGAGAGCGCCAGGTCCTGTATAATGGCCCCCATCTTCGTCAAAATCGGCTCCAGCAGCGAAGCCTTCTTTTTGGCCACTTCCTGCTGATTGGACATGTAGAGTTCCTGCAACTCCATCCCCGCTTTGCGATACTTCTCGAGCATCTCCTGCTTGCTCTTATCGCTCATGATGGGGAGTTGCTTCTTCATGTTCTCTTCCATCTCCTGGATGGCCTTGACCTTGTCGTCCAGCTCTTTTTGCTTCTTTTTGGCGAGCTTCTCCAGCTTCTCCTTGGCCCGCTTTCCGGCCTTGGTGCTGGCCACTGCGGCCTGCAGGTCGATAACACCAATCTTCACTTGGGCCGAGGCAACCCCGGCAAAGAGCATGGCACCGATGGCGGTGATGGCAACGGTGAGCAGAGCGATTCTATTCGTGCTTCTCATGGATACTCCTGTAGTAAGACAATCAGTGGTGACGTTGTACCCAAAAAGCGCGGGCGCGTCAACCGCTCACGTGCGCACCCGCAAGTTCGCGCATCGATGGCTGCCTTTCGCCTCGAATAATGCAGGAGTCCAGGGATTATTCCCCGTCGCTCTCCAGTTCCTTTTTCCACTGATAGAGCAGGTTCAGGGCCTCAATGGGGGCGGTCGTGTCCAGGGTCAGCGCCTTGAATCTCTTTTCCAGTTTGACCAGGCGTTTGTCCACTGCCGGGGCCGGTGCCCGCGGCGCAAAGAGAGAGGGCTGCTGAACCCCCGTCTTCTTCTTCCGTTTGCCCGGCCGAGGCCGCTCGATAGTGATATCCCCGGTGCCGTCTTCCAGGGACAAGAGGATTTCTTTGGCCCGGTCGATTACTGGTCGGGGGACCCCGGCCAGCCGCGCTACCTGAACTCCATACGAGCGATTCGTAGCCCCCTGCACAAGCCGATGGAGGAAGAGAATCTCATCGTTGAATTCCTTCACAGCAATAGAGAAATTCCGCACCCGCTTCTTGTACTCCGAGAGCTGGGTAAGCTCGTGGTAATGCGTCGCAAAGAGCGTCTTGGCCCGCAAGAAATCGTGAATGTACTCGCACATGGACCAGGCGATGGAGAGCCCGTCATAGGTGCTCGTTCCCCGTCCCACTTCATCAAGAATCAGGAGGCTGCGCTTGCTTGCCCGCTTCATGATTTCTGCGGCTTCGGTCATCTCCACCATGAAGGTCGAGAGGCCCCGCGCCAGGCTGTCAGTGGCCCCGACCCTCGTAAAGACCCGGTCGACCATGCCGATGCGAGCGCTCCGGGCCGGCACAAAGCTCCCCATCTGCGCCATAATCACCGTCAAAGCAACCTGCCGCATAACCGTCGATTTACCGGCCATGTTGGGGCCTGTAATGATCAGCAACTGGTTCTCGTCGTTGTCCATGAAGATATCGTTGGGGACGAACTTCCCCGACGGGAGCACCTTCTCCACCACCGGGTGCCGATTCTCCTTGAGTTCCAGCACCTGCTCGTAGTCGAGTTCAGGCCGACAGTAGTCGTGGGTATGGGCCAATGTAGCGAAGCTCAGCAGGACGTCGAGTTCCGCTACTGCCGCCGCGGCTTCCAATACTTCGCTGCGGTGGTCAGCGACCCGGCCCATGAGGTCCCAGAAAAACTCCTCCTCCTTGCCGTGCGCCAGATCCTGAGCATGGAGCACCTTCTCCTCGTGCTCCTTGAGTTCTGGCGTAAAGAAGCGCTCGGCATTGACCAGGGTCTGCTTGCGGATGTAGTGCTCCGGAGCGAGATGCAGATTGGCCCTGGAAATCTCGATGTAGTAGCCGAATACCTTGTTGAATCGAATCTTGAGGGTGTTAATGCCCGTTTCCTGCCGCTGCTGCGCTTCATACTCCAACAGCCACTCCTTGCCCCCTCGAGTGAGGTCCAGAAGCTTTCGCAATTCTTCGTCATATTCGGGCCGGAAAATGCCACCTTCCCGGGCATTGATGGGGGGATTCTCCACCATGAACTCCAGGGCCTCGGCAAGTGGCTCCGGGGAGGGTCTCAATGACCCGGCAATACGGGTCAAAGCGTGACTGGAGCACTGCTCAAGCAGCCCCTTCAGGTAGCTGAGCAGGCCAGTTGATAGAGCCAGAGAGTAAAGTTCTTTTGGGTTGGCCTGGCCAGTTACGACCCGGGTGGCGAGCCGCTCGATATCGTGGAGCTTCTTCAGGCTCCCCCGCAACTCATCCCGGAGCATGGTGGAGGCCAGCACCTCCTCCACTGCGTCAAGCCGACGCTCGATATCGTCCCGGTCCACCAGTGGGTAGGCGATCCACCGGCGCAGGAGACGTGCCCCCATGGCCGAAGCGGTACAATCCATGAGCCCCAGCAGCGACCCCCGCTTCTCCCCTCCCGAGATCGTTCTCAGGAGCTCCAGGTCGGCCACCGCGGTCTCGTCCAGCACCAGGAAGTTGTCGACGTTGTAGGTCTCCAGCGGCTCTAGCTGTAAATCGTCCTTCCGCTGCAGACTCTTGAGGTAGGAGACCAGTCCGCCCGCCGCCTGCACCATCTCCAGGGGAAGCTCTGCCGGGTCCGCCAGGCCATCCAGCTCGGACTTCGCCGTAGTCGCCTCAAAGTGTGCGTCCGGTGCCCCGTGACTGGAGGCGTTGGGCAAGACCGCAAGTAGCTTCGCGACCTTACCTTCCATGCGCTCCGGGTAGACAACCTCTCGCGGGTCGAGGCGCGCCAATTCGATGCGCAACTGCGTTGCATCATCAGCCTTACACGCCCTGAAATCACCAGTGGAAGCATCGAGGACGGCAAACCCGATCCCGTCCATGCCACTGACCATTGCCGCAAGGTAGTTGTTGCTCCCCGAATCGAGGGAGTCAATGTCTAGATTAACACCGGGGGAGACGACCCGGACGATCTCACGGCGCACAATCCCCTTGGCCTGGGACGGATCCTCCATCTGCTCGCATATGGCCACTTTGCGGCCGGCATTTAGCAGTCTGCTCACGTAGGTATTGAGCGCATGGTAAGGGATTCCACACATCGGTATGCGGTTTTCAGACCCCTTCGCCGACCGGGAAGTCAGGGCGATCTCCATGAGCGGGGCAGCAATCGCAGCATCCTCGAAAAAGACTTCGTAGAAGTCCCCCATCCGAAAGAGCAGGAGCGCATCAGGGACCTGCTCCTTGGCCTCAAGGTATTGGCGCATGGCAGGGGTAATGCCGTCGTTCGCCTTTCGCTTAGCCTTTTTCTTCGCCATTTATGAAGGTCAGGAACTAGTTGTTTTCATTGAAGATCATCGGTTCAGTAACTTCGGAAGTCAATATGAACTGCGAGTAAATTGCGTCGTTCCCGTCGAGGTTGCCACGCGCTTCAGCGTACCACCACCGCCGAGTCGCATCTTTGATGTAGTTGGTCGGCGGTTTGGCATCGCCCGTCTCCCAACCTACGGTGACATACTGGAAGCTCGACTTACCGCCGGTGGGACGAGCCCCCAGGGCACACCAACCGGGGTACTGCGTCTTGTCGTCGGGGCATTCCATCTCCCAATCCATGTCCTCGGAGGAGTCGTTGGATGGGAAGGAGGGGTAGAAATCACCAGAACTGTGAGAGGCCGGGCTGTTGGACGTGTCGACGTATTGCCCGTAGGTCTGAAAGTATGTCTCTTGCTTCATCTTGATGTTGGCGAGGAAGCTGATCGCCTCGGTACTCTTGGCCTTAATCTTGTATCGGCGGTACCCGACCGTTGCCACCACCGTCAGGATTCCCAGGATGACCACGGTCACCATCAGCTCCATCAATGTGAAGCCGCGTTCTCTTCGATTCATCTGTTTCATGGGAAGGTACCTCCTCGCTGGGGCTTCGTCTCCTGCCACTTTAGTATAGAGGGAAGCGTACTAAGACGCAACGGTCACGACCGTTCCAATAGGTAATTTGCCACCCTTGGTTTCGCCGTCGGGGAGGAGCCGGGGGGCAAACGCTACGAGCAGTCCGTCCGCGGTGCAGACGTGGTAGTTGAACCCCTTCTTGACTCGTCGGGGAAATGAAACGGTACGGCCCAGGACTTCACCGGGGCCTGCTTCCGGAATCTCAAGAGCTTCTTCGCCACTCCCAAAGGTGAGGTAGGCGAAGTTCACTTCATGGCGGTCCAAATTGCTGCGCGCCGAGACCGATTGCAGTAGCGGAGTCAGCGGTGCCCGCATGGAATGGAAGCAGAAGCCGCCTCCCTTTGCCAGGTGCGGACAACCTCCAGGTAGGCAAGGGGCCAACAACGCCATTCCATCACTGCGGCACATGTCCCCCGCCTCCGAGAGCAACCGGGAAAAGCGTCGCAAAGCCGGCTCAATCACCAGCAGGAAACCACTCTTCTTCGTCAACTCTCGCACGATCTGCTTGAACCAGCGGGCCGCCCCCGCCGCATACTCGTCCTCCGGGAACGCCTCCGACAGAACATTGACAATAAGCACCAGATCACTTCGCCGAGCACTGCTCTTACGGGCCAGATAATCCTCTATCGTCAGCTTCTCAACTTTGGTCTCAAAGGTGACAAACCTGCACTCCCTCAGCACCGCAAAAGTCTTCTTCAGGTGGCGATTGACAGCATTGTCTGGCTCCACCACGGTGAACTCCACCCGCCCCTCAAAGCCCAGGGCCGACAGAACCATTGCAGCGCTTACGCAGCCCGTGCCGGTGCCACCACCCAAGTCGAGAATCGACAGATGTTTGCGCCCCTGCAGGGGCAACGTCGCGAACAACTCCAGCAGTGGTCCCCATAGCTTGACGATGTCAGTCGGCATAAAGAAGTGGAGGCGTGCATCGGCCAGCTCGGGCCGGCCGTAGGGGCGGCCGGGGGCCAGACGGTTGTATACCTCCGAGAGTTTGCGTGCCTGCTTCGCCAGCGGCTCAGGATGGGGCGGAGGATTATGGCGGGAGAAGACCTCCATGAACCGCCCATGCAATGAACGCAACTCATCGTAGAGTTCAATGGAAATGGGGGGAATGGCTGATTTGATTGTGGGGCGCATGGAAGGTACTAGTTATTCTCGCCTTCCTTGATGATGTTGAACTCGACCCGGCGGTTCATGTCCCGCCCTTCTTCGGTGCTGTTGTCGGCAATGGGACGTTCCTCGCCGTAGCCGATAGCAACCAGGCGATCCGGCGCAATGCCCTGCTTGATCATGAAGTCACGCACCGACTTGGCCCGCTTGTCAGAGAGCTTGCGATTGTACTTGTCCCGGCCCACGGAGTCGGTGTGCCCTTCAATGCGAACCTTGAGCTTCCCATTCTCCTTGAGCGCATCCGCCACCTCTTCCAGCATGCCGAAGGAGACGGCCATGATCTTCGCCTTGTTGGTCTTGAAGAAGACCTTCTGCTTCAGCTCGATCTTGTCTTCCTTGACGATGATGGACTTATAGAGATCGGGGCAACCATCGTCATCCTGGTCGCCGTCGAAGTCCTCGGGCTGGTTGGGACACTTGTCCTTGGCATCGGGGATGCCGTCACCGTCATTGTCCAGCTCGGGGCAGCCGTCCGCATCCTGGAACTGGTCGAAGTCCTCAGGCTGGTTGGGGCACTTGTCCTTATCATCGAGAATGCCGTCGAGGTCATTGTCCTTGTCCGGACAGCCGTCCGCATCTTCGAAGCCATCCTTGTCTTCAGGATCGGCCGGGCACTGGTCCTTATCATCGGGGATGCCGTCGCCGTCCTTGTCCCACTCGGGGCAGCCGTCAGTGTCCTGGTCGCCATCATAGTCTTCGGGCACCTCCGGGCAGCGATCACGAGAGTTCAATATGGAGTCGTCGTCGCGGTCGCCTTCGCACCCTTCCCGCACTGTATGGTCGAGATTGTGGGTTGCCTTGTAAGCTATGGCGTACCACTTCTTGGCCTGGTCGAGGTGGGCCTTCGCCTTCATCGTATCGCCAAAGGACGATTCCGTGCGGGAGAAGTAAGCATGGGCCATGGCATTGGCGGTCTCTTTGGGAGCGCAGATGAACCCCGGCTCTTCCATCGCCTTCAACTTGACGAAGAGATCGTCAGTAGTTGATGTAACCTCGCTGCCAGTTACGCACCCCGTCAACATGGAGGTGACCAGTGCTGCGAGGAGGATGCGTATCATCATCTTGAACCCCTTGTCCATTGCGCTCACCATCCTCGCTAGGCGCCAGAATTCTTACGCAGGATTTGACCGGAGCGGATCTGCTGTCGGCGAATCCGTCGCCGCTCCTCTTCGGCCTTATCCCGCACCGCGCCCTTGCCCAGTTCGGCAGCTTTCGTGGCATAGAAATAGGCCGCATCATACTTGGCGAAGCCCTGCAATTCCTTGGATTTTTCCAGGTAGAGATAGGCCAACTGATATTCGTACTGTGCCGGCGTGATGTACTTCTCGCCCGGCTTGACCACATGCGCGCCTGCCAATTCTGCCTTGAACAGGTCGTCTTTGGCATCGGCCGTGGCCGTAACTGCACGGATGGGGCCACAGGAGGCTCCGACTACCACTGCAACGAGCAGACACAGCGCCACTCTGAACGTCTTCATTGGGTCACCTGACTGGTTGTCTCAAAGCGCTTTTTTCAGTGGTCAAATCTACAATCCACGACCTTTCTTGTCAAACGGTTTCTGGCCTCTCTTTCCGGTTGCTAAGATGGTGCAATCCATGTTAAATTTCGACTGTAGAAAGGGAGGAGTTCCATGTCAGGACACAATAAATGGAGCACGATCAAGCACAAAAAGGGCAAAGAGGACGCCAAACGTGGGCGACTTTTCACCCGGCTAATCAAAGAGATCACAGTCGCAGCCCGCATGGGGGGCGGCAACGAAGAGGCTAATCCCCGCTTGCGGCAGGCGGTGACGACGGCCAAGGCCAGCAACATGCCACTGGACAATATCACCCGAGCAATCAAGAAGGGAACTGGTGAACTGGAAGGGGTGAGCTATGAAGATGTGACCTACGAAGGCTATGGGCCGGACGGGGTAGCTATTCTAGTTGATTGCGTTACCGATAGTCGTAATCGCACCATCGCCGAAGTGCGACACACCTTCGGTAAGTATGGCGGCAAGATCGCTGAACCCGGCGCAGTGGCATGGATCTTCGGAGAGCGTGGGCGCGTTGTTGTGGACGGAGAGGGAGCGGACGAGGAAGAGTTGATGTTGGCAGCCATGGAAGCGGGTGCCGACGATCTCGCTGACATGGAGGGCTCGTTTGAAGTTTACTGCGCCCCCGATGCTATTGATGAGGTCTCCAAGGCGTGCACCGACGGGGGCTTCACGGTGACCGAAGCAGGGCGTATCAAGTGGCCCTCCAACACCGTCAAAGTCGAAGGTAAACACGCCAAGACCCTGATGCGCCTGCTGGAAAACCTGGAAGACCTCGATGATGCCCAGGATATTTGGGCAAACTTCGAGATGGATGACGCTCTCATCGACTCATTGAGTTGATAGTTCTTGGCATAGACCCGGGCTCCGTGCGCACCGGCTGGGGCGTCATTGATGCCCGTGGCCGGCGGCTCACAGCCCTCGATTGGGGCATCATCAAGATGCAATCCAAGACTCCCCTGGCACATCGACTTGTTACCATTCATGATGGCATCGCAGCGGTTTGCCAGGACCACAAGGTCGAGGGCGTGGCAGTGGAAGGTATCTTTCAGGGGGGCGGCATGAAGAACGTGCGCAGCGTCCTCACTCTGGGCCATGCCCGGGGGGCCGCACTGCTGGCCGTGGCCCAACTGGGACTTGAGGTTTCGGAGTATGCCCCCGCCGAGGTAAAGAAGTCCCTGGTCGGGTCCGGTCGGGCCCAGAAATACCAGATGCAGGAGATGGTTCGCACTGTCCTGGGGCTTACGGAGCTACCCGGGGAAGACGCGGCCGACGCACTGGCGGTGGGAGTCTGCCACAGCTTTCGCCTGCAGAACCCTGGCATCGGGAGAACCAGATGATCGGCTACCTCAAAGGCAATCTCATGTACCTGGGCGATGAGACCCTCATTATCGACGTTGGCGGAGTAGGGTACGAAGTCTCCGCAACCCTCGACGCTATGGGCAGTGCAGTTCCTGGCGACCCCATGGAGGTCTTCGTCTACACCCTGGTCAGGGAGGACGACCTGCGTCTCTTCGGCTTTGCCACTCTGCAAGAACGCAATCTCTTCGAAGAACTCATGCGCGTCTCCGGTGTCGGGGCCCGCAGCGCACTCCTCATTATCTCGCAACTCGGCGAAGAGGGCTTCGTCGAGGCCATACTCACAGGCAATCCGCTCCCCCTCACCCGCATCAAGGGAATTGGCAAGAAGATCGCTGAGCGAGTCCTTCTGGAGATGAAGAATCGAGTATCAAAGCTATACAAGGCAGGAATCGCTTCTGCCTCTGCCGGACCTTCTGTTCGGATCAGCGGTGGTCTCCTTGAAGTGCAGGAAGCGCTCCTGCAACTCGGCTTCAAGCGGCCCCAGATATCGGCCGCGCTCAGCGCCCTCGCTGAGGTGAAAGATGCCCCGGTCGAAGAACTCATTACGGAAGCACTCAAGAGGTTGCGGTGATGACGGAGCGAGAATCCATAGGACAGGTTTCGCTGGGCAGGGAGGAGGACGGCCAGGACCGCGCCCTGCGTCCCCGCAGTTTCGCCGCCTACCTGGGGCAGGAGAAGCTCAAGGCTAATCTGCACATCTTCGTAACCGCGGCCAAACAGCGCCAGGAGCCCCTCGACCACATTCTGCTCTATGGTCCGCCAGGGCTCGGCAAGACGACTCTGGCATATATTCTAGCCGCAGAGATGGGAGTCGAGATTCAGACCACCTCGGGGCCGGTTATCGAGAAGAAGGGCGATCTGGCTGGGATGCTTACTTCCCTGGAACCTGGGGACATTCTCTTCATCGACGAAATCCACCGTCTCCACGCTTCCATCGAAGAGAGTCTCTACCCGGCGATGGAGGATTTCAGATTTGATATTCTAGTGGGCGACGGGCCCCATGCCCGCTCCATCTCACTGCCACTCAAACCTTTCACGCTGGTCGGGGCCACCACCCGAACCGGCCTTATTACATCACCCCTGCGCAACCGTTTTGGAGTTGTCAGCCGACTGGAGTTCTACTCCTTCGAGGAGCTGCAGGAAATCGTGGTGCGCTCAGCCAGCCTCCTGGACGTCCCCATCAAGCCTGATGGGGCCAACGAGATTGCCCGCCGCTCCCGCGGTACGCCTCGGGTGGCCAATCGACTCCTGCGACGGGTTCGGGACTTCGCCCAGGTAGAGGGCGACGGTACTATCTCCAACGAAATCGCCAGGTACGCGCTGGATATGATGGAAGTCGACCGCCAGGGCCTCGACCCCGCCGACCGGCTCTATCTTCTCACTCTCATTGAGAAATTCAGTGGTGGCCCCGTAGGTATCGAGACTCTCTCCGCGGCTCTCAGCGAGGAGCGGGATACACTTGAAGATGTCTGTGAACCATATCTGCTGCAACAGGGGTTTATCGAGCGTACCCCCCGGGGCCGTATCGCCACCCCCCGCGCCTATGAACACCTCGGCATCAAGGCCGCAACACGCCAGGGTGGCCGCAGCAAAGATAATGGGGCGCTACTCTAATTCGGGATTATTCTACTGGGATTTCTTGACGAATTTCATGCGCAGATCGTAGAGCATCTGGTCAAGCAGCTTCTGCTCCTCTTCAGACAGATTACCCCTGGTCTTCTCCCGCAACATCACCAGCAAATCGATTGAATGCTTGGCCATGGGCAGATTCACCTCCACCTTGTTGCCATCGGGATCGGGGATTTCGCCCAGATAGAGCATGGCACTGGTGGAGAGGGTGATCACAAAGGTCGAAAACTCCGCCGCATCTGCAGGAGTCATCTTCTACTCCTCGTCATCAACGGGGTCGGGGAATTCTACCTTGAACTCGCCTTCCTGGACCTCAACGGTGATCTCGTCAGCCTTCTCGCCTTCGTCCTGCAGGGAAGCGAGATACTCGTCGTACTGGGCCTTGGTGAGGCGACCACGCTTCATGTTGCGTTCGATGATGCGCTTGTCGAAGATATGTTCTTTCTCAATCATTATCATCCCTCCAGCGGCCGGTAATGTAGTCGGCTAGGCCGAACATGTCAACCAAAAGGACAACCGGTCCACACACCACCCGAGCCGAGTCAGCACGAAAGCCCCTTCCCGCTGGCAGGGAAGGGGTTGGGGAAGGGAGGCCCGCGAGAGATGTGACGTACTTCACTGACGACCAGCGCGTCGGCAAGAATCGCTAATCACTTCCGACCCGAGCATCCCCCTCCCAACCCTCCCCCTGTCGAAGGGGAAGGGCCATCTGTGATCCACGTGCTTGGTGGTACGGTTCCGCAAGGCGCGACTCGATGAGCGGCGGAGATGTACATCAAGTACTTCGAGGATAGCGAATCCCATCTGACGTAGTGTTCACGTCTGACGGTTCCGGGTGACGGTTCCGCAAGGCGCGACTCGATGAGCGGCGGAGATGTACATCAAGTACTTCG
>CAZFVN010000085.1:0-5281 GCA_964522395.1 uncultured Myxococcales bacterium | reverse complement strand
AGGATAGCGAATCGGGGAGCAACGAAGCGGCCCCGTTACCCGGAACCGTCAGAGACTACATGCCGCCCATGGCGCCCATGAGAGGAGCCAAAGCTTCCATGTTGCCGTCCTTCTCAAATGCCGTAACAGCGGCTTCGGCCTGAGTCAACATCTCGTTCATCTTGTCCTTGTTCTTTTCCATCTCAGCCATGGCTTCGTCGATATTCTCGTTGGCTTCCTTCTTGAATTCTGGCCACATGCCAGCGAGGTCTGCCGGAATCCACTTGCCTTCGACCTTGACAAATTCGGTGTCTTTGGTCTCTTCGCCAACGGTAATTGCCACGGTGGCTTTGTCGTCCTTGACTTCGCCCTTGAGCTCGGCCTTGACGCCATCCATCATGCCCTTGGCCATGGCAGCTTCTTCCTTCTGGAAAGCTTCTGCTGTCTTCCAACCGAAGTCGTGAAGTTTCTTGCCATTTTCTGCCAGGAAGGCAGCGATGTCGAGGCCTTTCATGGTGGCGGCGTCGTTGATCTTCATCTCTTTTACGAGGGCGAAGACGGCGTCGGCGGTGGTGAGGCCCTGGTCCAACATTTCCTTCGGGAACATGCCGCCTTCAGCAAGCTTGTCCTTGTTCTTCGTTACGGCGGCAAGCGCCTTTGCAATCACGGCCCATGCCTTGTTGTACATTTCAGCGTCGACTTTGTCTGCGACCTTCTTGTACATGGCCTGCAGGTCTGCCTGGTAGGAGTCGGGCAGCATGGCATAAATCAGGACGTAGTTGCCTTCCTTGGCAGCCTTGGCGGCTTCGAGGACAACCTTTTCAGGTGAGTCAGGAACGTTGGCAGCGGCTTCTTTCAACGCTTCCTTGCCTTTCTCTTCCGGGGACTTCTCTTTGCACCCAGCAAAGAGCGCCAGGGAGAGCACTACGGTCAACGCGATAAACTTTCTCATCTTGAATCCTCCTAAGTAGATTCGATTAATTCAAATTCAAAGTTAGAGAGCCTCTCTCTAGCATAGGGTCATGGGGATGGCAAGCGGAAAAGCGACGCCACAGGCCGCGCTGCGTCAAAAGGGCGATTATGGGCTCCCATCGGAGCCTCGCAGGGGCCGCCTGGAGCCCTATTGTGAGATCCTGTTGATCTTTTGGTACTCCCTTACGTATAATGCGCCCAGCTTCAAACCGGAGGTTTGTTTTGAGTGCTCTGAAGATGCTCCCCGCAATGATGGCCGTAGCCGTTCTTTTCCTCACCGCTGATGCCAGCGCAAGTACTTGTGCCGGGGTTTGCGGTGGTCCAAGCGCTGACAACTCTTGCTACTGCGATGATGCATGTTTCGACCCGCAGTATGACGATTGCTGTGCAGATATCTGTACCCAGTGCCCCAGCACAGCAGGTTGTGGTGGCAATAATGGTGGTGACTGCGGCGGCGTCTCGTACGAAGGCTGTTGCGATGGAGAAACGCTCAAGTTCTGCGATAACGGCGAACTTGTCTCCGGTGACTGCACACCAAACCCAAGCTGTGGCTGGTCCGCAGAAGGGAGCTACTACGACTGCGAAACTCCTGGCGGCGCAGATCCGTCAGGCCAGCACCCTAAGGCCTGCACTGGGGGCACCGGCCCGGTTTGCGGCAATGGTTCCTGTGAAAACGGCGAGAACGAGCAGACCTGCCCTCAAGACTGTGGCGGCGGGAACAACCCCATCTGTGGCAACGGCTATTGCGAAAACGGTGAGACTGCACAGACTTGCCCCGGCGACTGCGGCGGCGGCAATGAAGCGGTTTGCGGCAATGGCGCCTGTGAAAACGGTGAAAGTGCCGACTCTTGTCCCCAGGATTGCGGCCAGGGCTGTGATGGCAAGCAGTGCGGCTTTGATGCCCAGGGGAATCCCTGCGGCACCTGCCCCGAAGACTTCTACTGTACCTGGGATGGCCAGTGCGAGACCGACACTCCCTGCGAACCAGATTGTGATGGTGGCACCAAGCAGTGTGGTGATGATGGCTGCGGCGGTCAATGTGGTGCATGTCCGGCCGGCCTGGTCTGCAGTGACGGCGGAACTTGTATCAGCCCCTATGGCCAGGACGTTTCGACCCCGGAAGGGGACGTCGCCTGTACCCCGAATTGCTCCGTGAAAAAATGTGGTGGCGATGGTTGTGGCGGCTCCTGCGGTACCTGCCCCGAGAACTTCGGTTGCACCAACATCGGCCTGTGCGAAGAGGGATACGTTCCCCCCACGCCCGATGTCATGACTGATGGCGGAAGCTCTTACGACTGCCCCGAAGGCGAGAAACTTCTCTATGGCACGTGCGTCGCGTCAAACGGCGACTCTGGCAGCAATAGCAGTTGCACCCTCGGCCGCCACGCGTCAACCATGACAACCTGGCTACTCTTCGCCCTCTTCATCGCCCTGGCAACCCTACGACGTCGCAACGCCTAGCTCCACCCAGCCCCAACGCTCCCGCCAGCCACCTAACGCGGCCCCAACGCTCCCGCGGTCACCCTGCGGAGCGAGGCAATGCTCTTATGGTCCTCTCTACTCTCAACGAGCGAGTCGCAGGGAACGCCCCCGCCATCCGCCTACTCCCTCAACAACTCCCCAGCCAACTCACGCATTGTCAACAGAGGATGATGCTCGGCCCAGGTCTCCAAGTAGCGGCGCGCCTCGGCTGACCCGATGTCAGCCAGTGCCACCATAACTGCGCGCACCACCGTCTCCTCCGCCCCCTGGGTCAGCTTCACAAGCTGTGGAATGGCCTCGTCATCCTGGAGACGGCCCAGCGCCGCGATGGCCCTCAACTGGACCGCAATTTCATCTCCGTCGAGCAGACCCCGAAGCGCCGGAGCCACGCTCTTATCACCCAATTCTCCCGCCACGCGGGCAAGCTCACCCCGCTGCCACGAGTTGGCGTGGCTCAGTGCCTCAATCAACTCAGCCCCACTCAACTGGCGGGCAGTGCAGAGGAATGAAAGCTCGCCCATTACTTTCTGCAGGGGCTGCGCAAGGATCTCGCCCCACAGATCGATGTGACAGTCGGACTTCGTCCCGCCATCGCCACACTTGCTCCTGGCCAATCGCTCACCGGCTGCCGAGGCCTCCAGTACCGGGGGCGGAATCTGATTCAGGTCCTTTAGAAAGCCGCGTACTCCGAAGTGAAACTCCCCCGGAGCTTCTGCCGCCGGGGCCACGGCCAACTCAAGAAAGAGCGTCCACCCCGGCTCTCCCGACTCCAACTCTCCAGCCACCACGCCCTTGAGTCGCTCTATTGTAACTGTTCCCTCCGCCAGCGTGGGGGCCGAACGGTCCCGCCACTCGACGTGGGCCACCCGGCAGGGCGAGTCAAGGTCGGCAGTTGCGACCGGCTGCGCCGGCGTCCGGCCACCCTTCGGGGATTCTGTTCGCACCAGCCCCGGTCCGCGCTCTGGAGGCCCATTATCCTTGCACGCGCTCGATGCCAGTCCCATGGCCACTAGTAGAAGCAGTCTGGTCGTATCCAGTCGTAGATTCAATCTCATTGGACTCTAATGGAAATCGGCACGTTTGAACCAGAGAGTCAGAGCTAGGCCCACGGAGAGACAGCAGGCTCCAATGCCATAGTGCCAGATCCGCTGCGGCACCACACCAGAGAGGCTGGCCGCTACCATCAGGGCCGAAATCACTGCCCCGGCGGCTACATACCAGAGGGTCTTTCGATGCCAGCGAGCCTTGCCTCGCCAGATCCCGATGCCAGCGGGAATCAGGAGCCAGTGCAGCGGATGCAGTACAAACAAGGTCATGGTTGCCGCAGTTTCCGGATAGGGCGAGACGATCCAGGAGAAGATCAGGACCGTTCCATAAAAGCCGCCAAGTAACCCCGATCCCACTATCAGCACGCCACTGACACGTTGAGCAGACCTGGACGGGAGCAGGGACGGGGCCAAAGAAATCAGCAGCAGCAGGAGCGCAAAGATGGAACCAAAAGTGCTGGTAGGCAAAGTTGGCGGACCCTTCTGCACGCCAACTACCAGTTCTCGCCGCACCACCAGCGGCGGCTCCCCGGGCATGGCAGGCTGTGAGAGGCCATCCAGCTCTTCCGAGAGGTAGAAGGGGAGAAACATCTGCTCCCAACGGGTGGCTGGAGCATCGATTTGCCAGTTGAGCAACCCGAAAACAATCCAGCGCGTGATGGCGAACTGCCAGCGAGCCATGCTCGCATCGATCAGATCCCGAAGGGACCTGCCGGCCGGAGCGTCCCGGGTGGCTCTGCTCAAAGCGCCGCCCAGCAGTTCGTCAAGAATGTCCCGAATCTTGGTAGAGCAGTTGTTGTAGAAATGGTGATAGGCGTAAGCCGCGTTTTCCGGGAGGCAGTCGTAGGTAACCTGTTTCTGGAGTCTGGCGATCTGCTCGGGAGTCAAGCTCAACTCTCGCAGCTCAATGCCCCCAAAGTCATTCTTGTACCAGGCCACCATATCGTCAAAGGAGGTATGCTGGCAGTAGTAGGGAAGACTACCCACCAGGAACTTCCAACCGAGCAGCGGGTCGTCGGCATCGTACGTGCCGTAGTCGTAGACATCGTCAGTTCCCCGCCCTTCATCTTCGATGCGAAAGGCGATATGGCCAAATCCGGTGAAGAGAGCATCGCCCGGATACATGGTCACAATATAGACTCTGAGCTCTTCACTGGCGTGCCCCGGCCGAGGGGCGAGCGCCACCAGAATCCCGAAAGTGACCGCAATTGTCGCAAAGCTAGTCCATCGAGTGGGCATGACCTGGTTTCTCCGGCGCGTTTTCAATAGAGGGCTCGGGCAGCGCGGCAATTTCACTGAGCTTCTGAAATCGCCGCCCAAGGTAGACCGCCACCGCGATCCAGACCACTCCCAGCGGAATGGTCAGCAACATGTACCATCGAATTGAACTGCTCGATTCTGAAAAGAACCCCTCGGCCCCGAGCAAGGTGGCCATCCCACCAAGAGCCAGCAACAAGAAGCCGCCCGTGGCCTTGGCGATCCGTAAGACGAACATGTCGATGAATGCCAGCGCCCGATACTTGTCCTCGCGGCGCGCCGGAACAAAGAGCATCTCCCGGGAGGTCTGATTGAGGGAGTAGTTGAGTGAGTTGTCAGTCAGATAGAGGAATTCGACAAGGAGGAAGACCGGAAAGAGGAAGAACCCGATGGATAACGCCAGCAGGGCCACCGGCAACACCAACAGCGCCGTGGTCATGCCCAGTCGCCGAATCACCAGGGACGTAAGTAAAACCTGGACGAGCAGCGCAATGAGGTTCATGGCCAGATAGAAGCCCGAGAAAAACGACCCGAGGGTGCCCCCG
>CAZFVN010000084.1:0-25312 GCA_964522395.1 uncultured Myxococcales bacterium | reverse complement strand
ACGCACGATCTTTGAAGCGGTCCACGAAGGGTTCCTGGTGGCCACTGAGTTGTAGCCCTGTACTCGCCAATTTGCATTTGCTATGAATAGACTGGCGACTAGATCGTACAATGGCGAGGCTTATCGATAGTCAACAGACTTTTGATTCCAATTAGGGAGAGAAGATGAGAGGAAAGATGCTGCGAGCCGCACTGGGTTGCTTTGCTACTTTGATCTTTGGGACGCTATCGGCTTGCGGGCCAACCTACGTTTACCATCACGACGGCCCCCCCTACCACGAAGATGGCTACTACTACATGAACGAAGGCGTGGTCGAATGTCCCCACGGGTCATATTGGGACGGCGAGTACTGCCTGGCCGTGGAAGAAGGCATGATCGTCACATGCCCCGAAGGTACTCGTTTCATCCAGGGCAAGTGTATTCCCCACAAGCAGATCAAGACTCGCTGCCCCATGGGTAGCTGGTGGGACGGCGAGGTTTGCATCGCCCGTGACGCCGAGTGCCCCCAAAACACTTATTGGGATGGCCGAAACTGCATCACCAAAGAGATCCGCTGCCCAGGCAACTCCATATGGAACGGCAAGCGGTGCATCAAGCCCGGACGCAAGGATTGTGTCGACGGCTATGTCTGGGATGGCCGCCACTGCGTGCGTCCCGAACCAGTTTGCCCGGAAGGAAAGACATTTAACGGCCGCCGCTGCGTGGCCATGGACGCGAAGCGTGAGTGCCCGCGGGGAACGGTCATGGAGGCGGGACGCTGTGTCAAGCCGGCGACGCGCAAGATGTGTCCGGCGGGCCAGCATCTGGAAGGAAAGCGCTGCGTGCCCGATAAGGTTAAGAAGATCGATTGCCCACGGGGCCAACATCCGGAAGGGGGCCGCTGCGTTCCCAATTCCCGCGCAGTTGGAAAATGTCCCAAGGGCCAGCACCTGGAGAGTGGTCGCTGTGTGAAGAATGGTGGCCGCAAAGTTGGAAAGTGCCCGAAGGGACAGCATCTGGAAGGTGGTCGCTGTGTGAAGAATGGTGGCCGCAAAGTTGGAAAGTGCCCGAAGGGACAGCACCTCAAGGGTGGCCGCTGCGTCAAGAATGGTGGCCGCAAGGTCGGAAAATGCCCGAAGGGCCAGCACCTCAAGGGAGGACGCTGCGTCAAAGACGCTGGACGCAAGGTCAAGAAATGTCCCGCCGGCCATGTCCTCAAGGGAGGTCGCTGCGTCAAGAGTGGCAAGCGAGTCAAAGGTAAGACAGCCCCCCGCAAGAAGTGCCCGAAAGGCCAGGCACTGAAGAAGGGAAAGTGCGTCAACAAAACCAAGCCTCAGTGTCCCCGCGGCAAAGTCTGGGACAAGCGCAAGAAAGCCTGCGTCAAAGCCCGCTAGCATCCTCGGTTGCCTTTCTAGAGCACCGAAGAAGTATACTCTGGTCCTTTACCTCCGCCACCTTTGTCGGCTACAATCGCCCCTGGAGGTAGATCATGGAATCGTCCCAACATCCGCTCCTGGCAGGCTTGTCCCCACAAGAGCGAAACCAGGTGGGTCTAGCCTCGGTTGACTTCGAAGATGGCAACACGCTCTATGTGCAGGGGCAGGTCCTTGACCTCGTCTATCTGGTGGTTTCAGGGCGAGTCGCGCAGATCGCACGGGACGCGAAGTTCGGCGTTCGGGCCGTCGCCGACCTGCTGGGGCCGGGGGAAGCCCTGGGGCCCATCTTCGACGCTGAGCATGCGGTAGCAAGGTTCGACTATCTGGCGCGCGGCAAGGTCACCGCCCTGGCCCTCTCCGGTGACGATTTTCGACAGCTTTGCGCCCGCTCAATGGGCTTTGCCCGGGGCGTTCTCAAGTATGTCTCGTCCAAGGCACGCCTATTTGAGGACCGGGCCATTGCGCTGGGTCGCACCGATATCACGCGCATTATCTTCAATGATGGGCTACTCAATCGGCTCACTGCTCAGTACATCCTCGGCAAACGCGTACTGCCAGTGGCGCTGCAGGGAGCTACCCTGACAGTAGCTACCGCGGCGTCGGACACCAGCACCATCGAGACCGACATGCGCCGCTTCTTCAATGCGTCGCGCGTGATCTTCTTCAGGATCTCGGCCAAGGACTTCGAGCGAGCCTACCGAGAGTCGGTGCAGAGCAAAATGGACATCCAGCCTGTGGACGACCATACGTGGTTTCGTGCCGTCAAGAGCCGCGATTACGCGGTCTCTTTCAACGAAGCCGCCGACCGGCCCATGGAGGTTGCCCGGAAAGACTCCGAGTTGGAAGGAGCCAATGTCATCCAACTAACAAACAAGCTCATTGGCGAAGCCATGGATCTAGGGGCAAGTGACATCCACTTCGAGCCCTTCTCCAGCGGAATGGATGTCCGTTTCAGATTGGATGGAGAGCTGCTCAAGCGACCGGAGCGGGTGAATCCCGCATATCTTCATGCTGTACTCTCCCGAATCAAGGTGGTTGCCGGCCTCGACATCGCGGAGAAGAGAAAACCGCAAGACGGTCGCCTCTCGGCAACCTGTCAGGGCAAAGCCGTTGACGTCCGAGTCTCCACCGTCCCGACTCGCTACGGAGAGAAAATCGTCCTTCGAATTCTTGACCCCAGCTCGATGCTCCTCGACCTCGACTCCCTCATCGAGAGCCACGAAGTTTTCAAGGCCGCTTCATGGATGGTCAGGCAACCTTATGGCATGATTCTTATCGCCGGACCCACAGGAGCTGGCAAGACCACCACAGTCTACAGCATGGTCCTTGACCGCAGGTCCCTTCCCACCAACATCATGACCATTGAGGATCCCATCGAGTACAGCCTGAAAGGGGTCACTCAGGTACAGCGAAATCTACACGTCGACCTCGACTTCCCTAACGCGATCCGGAGCTTCCTGAGACAAGACCCTGACATCATCGTAGTTGGGGAGACCCGCGATGCCGAGACGGCACGGGCCGCCCTGGAAGCTGGTCTGACTGGCCACCTTGTCATCTCCACGGTCCACGCCAACAACGTCTTCGCCACTATCTACCGGCTCAAAGAGATGGGGATGGAGCCATTCGTGATTGCAAACTCAGTTATCGGAGTGCTCTCTCAACGGCTGGTGCGTCGCGTCTGCCCCCGCTGCAGTCAGACCCACCAATACCATCGCAACCTCATCACCCCGCTGGGCCTCTCCGACATCGGCGAACCTCATGGCGATTACTACCACTTCCGCAAAGGCACCGGTTGCCTCCACTGCAATCACAAGGGATATAAGGGCCGGGCGGCAGCATTCGAATCGCTGGTAATTAAAGAGGAGTTGAAGGGCCTCATTGCCGCCAATGTCCCTTACAGCGAAGTTGCCAAGGAAGCACTCCGGCTTGATGCCTACGTCCCGATGCACCGGTACGCCTCGGTCCTTCTCTCGTCCGGCGTCACAACACCGGAAGAGATCTCGCGCATTCTCTTTTCTGAGGCGAAAGACGACCCGTCTAGCGAGCCGGATTCCGACGACTGAATCGTTGCGTGATGTATAGTAGAGTCCCGGAGTCCCCTTTGTCCACGGCAACCACCCCAACCCCACAGTACCTGACCTCGGCATCGATGATGTTGCGACGGTGGCTGGGACTTGCCATGAGATTCGCGTGGGCCGCGTGGACGGAGGTCGAGAGTGAGATATTCTCCGTGTACTCGGGGAGGTCACCGTCTTCCCGACTAAGGACGTGGGAGAGGCGAGCATGCCTTGCCATGGTGCCACTGTAAGCACGACTGGAGAGCGCCAGCTTCGGACTCAGGTGACACTCCGGCAACTGACGATTGGCCCGCTCCCGGTTGACCAGGGCCAGAACCTGCTTCTCCACTTCGGCAGGGTCACTGGTTTCTTCGATGCCCGGATATAGTTTGAAAATCGGGAAGCGAGGCGGATTCATACCAACGTAGACGGGGAATAGACTGGCTACCTGCGGCCCATCCTGCTGAACTAGAAGTTCCACGAGGTATTCCCCCGGTTCATCCGGAAAATACACCTGATTCCAAATCAGGCCCTTGCTGATTCGAGGAGTAGTCTGGAGAGTTGCATCCCCAGGCATCGCGAGGATGAACACCGGATTCGTAACTCCTTTGGCCAATCCACCCCAGAGGAGATGCGTCGTACCGGGTTCCACTTGCCGCGGGAAAGGGCCGAGCTGGATGAGACGCCTGGTGAAGACTGCGGCGAACATGCGTCGGTCCTCCAGGTCCAGCGCGAGACCGAATCGGTTGACCCCCAATGACTGCAATTCGTTGGAGACGAGGTCTACCAACAAGTCGGCGGCCTCCCCTTGCTCCTCCACCCGCGCCACCACTGGGAAATAGAAGCTATCGGTAATGCCGAAAGTGCGCAGGGTGAACTGGATGGTTTGAGGTTCCCAGGCCTGAACCGCGTCCATGTCAGTGCAATCGAGGACTCGGCAAAGCTGCTTGCACGCTAGTGTGATATTTGGATCATATTGGGGGGGTGTACGCCCGCTGGCGGTAAAGGCGTTCGACACCGCATCCATCAACTCCACTTCACCGGCCGTAACAGGCACATCTTCAATGGCAACCGAATCGTGGTAACGTTCCACGGTGGGCAGAAGTTGGTCCTGAGGTACCGAGAAATAGAGGACCACCAGGGTCGCGCTAATGAACGAACGAACCATCCACCCTACCCGGCCGAGGAATTCGGCCTGCTTAGTGCGATCCAGTATAGATTGGAGAGGGTTTCCCTCAACTTTCCGATCCCTGCCGTCCGATCTTTTGGCGAATCGCGTGGTTTTTGTTATGATCCACGGACAACTAGAAGAGGCCCTGAAATGATGCGTCATCTTATCTTATCGCTTGCGGCCGTAGCGATGTTCATTAGCTGTGGCGTAAACGTTGACCTTTCCAAGCTGGAGTTTGTGCGCGCCGAAAGCGGGGATGTCAGGTCCGGGGTGGACGTTGCGAAGCCCGTGGACGTCCCCGGCACTGACAACGCCCGCAGCGACAGCAGCGAAGAGCCCGACGCAGAAGCATCGGCCAGTTGTTGGGAGGTTTATAGCTGTCTGATGCAAGAGGAAATGTCCTGGGACTTGAACCAGAGCAGTTTTCTCAAGTGTGGTGCGATCCTCGAGAACGGGGAGTTCGCCGAACCAATCCAGGACTTGCACGATTGCCTGGATGTCTGCGTGATTAGCGACACTGCCGACGAATTTGGTGCGTGCCTCTTCGCCAATTGCATCGACGATACCTTGCGCTGCGTGAACGACATGGGGGGTGAGAAGAGCTGTGCCGAAGCGATGATGTGTTCGGCCTCAGACTGCACGGCATTTCAGGCGGACCCCTCCATCAATGACGCCTACTGCCTGCTTGACTGTTTCTCCGGATTGGACGAAGAGGAATTGGATAAGCTGGCGAGTGTGATCGATGAGTGCTTCGAAAGTGACGGCGAAATGAATGCCAGCTGCGTGCCGGCCATTCAGTACTGTTACGCCGGTTCCGGAAGCGCTGATAAGAGTTGTCAAGATGTCCTCACCTGCCAACAACAATGCGAACCGTGTGACGAGGACAATCCGGACGGCGGTGAGGAGTGCTCGGGTAGCTGTTTCTTCGAGTGCTACGAAGACATCAGTTGGGATGCCCACGATCAAATCAGTGGGCTTACCCTCTGCTACATCGATGAAGCAGCCGACCCCTTCGTCTGCCTCAACTACTCATTGCAGTGCTTTGAAGAGAGCCTTGGGGCCCAGCCGGGCACCACTACGTGTGCGCAGACACTGCAGACGATAAAGGGGCACTACTATGCCGGGGACAACGTCCACTTCGCAGAGAAATTCGGAGCCATGCTTGGGACCTTCTGGGCGCTGAATAAAGAGTACATATCTACCATGTACATGACCCTCGAATGCCTTTCAGAGAAATGGGGGGTCTTCCCGGGGTATGGCGCAATGGGCAACCAGCACTGGAAAGAATGCGCGGAGATCTGCCCTTGATATGGCCTGACTTTGAGCAGTTGTTCGTTGTCACGAAATTGGCAACCTGCTAGCATCGCAAACCTTCGGGTCCCATCCTGACCCCAAGACTCTGATTGGAGGATTTCTATATGAGCCAACGCCCCCTACTCTATGCCTTTGCGTTTCTGATCCTATCAATGGTTACCGCTCCAGCTTTGGCGGGAAGCAACGAGGCAGTTGGCCCCTTCCCCGTGCGTGAGCCGGAAGAAGGCACCGCACTTAGAGTCATGTACGAAGTACTCAAGGCGGGCGTAGACACCGATCAGGAAGCTGGCAGAAAGGCCTATAAGAAGCTGGTTTTAAAGAACCGCAAATCATCAAAGGAGCAAGACGAAGGTCTGCTCCTGAAGGAGTGGGATAACCTGCGAGCCCAGGCCGGTTCCTATCTGCTCCACGACACTTATGGATTCAAGGTGATGGTAGAGGAGATGAACCCCGGCCCAGCCTTTGTCTGTCGTAAGACCAGGAAAGTGTACATCACGCTGCGCAATAAGCTTGAGGGCGACGAGCGCCGTGGACTACTGATTGTCGAACGCAACACCAAAGGCAAGTGGCGCCTCCGCAGTGTCAATCTGTAGCGACTCCCGGCCACCCGCTAGACCCGCTTTGGAGCGGGGATAGACGTCTCGCTCCTAATTCGTGCCACAGTAAACGCAGCTACAACAACCTGGCGCACCCAACTTGTAGAGGTAGAAGTCCTTGCAATTCACTACCTGGATGCTGCTCGTGTGCCAGCAGGAGTTTCCAACCCAGTTGAAGCATGCAGTCCGGGTCACGACGCCGGCATTCACCGACGGATGCCCGCCTTTCAGCCATCCCGTCGCATCGGTATTGCAGTGGTTCACTGGCGGGGCCGAATCTGACATCTTGGTACCAGCAGCCCCCTGAAATCGATACCATCCTGAGAGGTTGGAATCGCAAGTACTGCCGTTGCCATAGTTCACATTGCGCCAATTCTGGTTCAGGGTGGAGTAGTTCTTGTAACACTGAGCGTTGAGTTCGTTTTGACACTGGCTGCTACAGCCGTCACCGTCGGCGAGATTGCCATCATCGCAACTCTCACCAGCCTCGACAATGCCGTTGCTGCAGCAGGGGGCCTGAGCCACGTGGAGGCACCCCTGCTCCACGTCACATGAGTCAGTTGTGCAGGGCACCTGGTCGTTGCAATTCGTTGCTCCTCCTGGTACGCAAGACCCGTTGGCACAAGCATCTCCGGTGGTGCACTCGTTGCCATCGTCGCAGGGCGCTACATTGTGCACGTATTGGCACCCGATAGCGGGGTCACAGGAATCATCCGTACAAACATCCTCGTCGTCACAGTCCAGGCTCACGCCAGCGCAAGTACCGTTGGTACACACATCGTTTCCGGTGCAAGCATTGTCATCGTCGCAACCCACCCCGTTGTTAGTGTGGATACATCCGGCGACTCCGTCGCAAGCATCATCTGTGCAAGGGTTTTGGTCATCGCAGTCCAACTCCTGTCCGCCAACACAGACTCCGCCTTCACAGTGGTCGCCAATGGTGCAAAGCTCGGCGTCATCGCATGGCACAGAGTTGGCAGCGTAGACACAACCCTCAGCAGGAGCGCAGCCATCATCAGTACAGAGATTGTCATCGTCGCAATCAATCAGGGTACCAGGCAGGCAGATGCCACCGCCGCACTTATCACCCTGGGTGCAGGCATTGTAGTCCGTGCACTCTCCGTCATCGGCCGGCAGGAACGTGCAGCCTGCTTCCGGGTCGCAGGAATCAGCGGTACAAGGGTTGTTGTCGTCACACGTCAGTGAACCGGAGCCAATGCACTCGCCAAGATTGCAGTGGTCCCCGAAGGTACAAACGTCACCGTCATCACAAGGGGCCTGATTGAGAAGATGGAGGCACCCCCCGACGGGGTCACAAGAATCTGTTGTGCACGGGTTATCATCGTTACAGGCCAGCAGGCCCGAGGAGACACAATCACCCTGGTCGCAGTGGTCGCCCAGGGTGCAGGCATTACCATCGTCACAGGCACCATCCACGGGGTCATGGTTACAGGCCCCTGCTTCACCACACAGGTCAGCGGTACAATCGTTACCATCATCGCAAAGGACGACGGCCCCGGAAGTACACAGTCCGTTGACGCAAGTATCGTTGACGGTGCAAGGGTCCCCGTCGTCACAGGCACCTGCAACTGCGTTGTGGATGCATCCCAGCTCCTTATCGCAAACGTCCTTCGTGCAGGGGTTGAGATCATCACAATCAATGACCTCACCGCCCACGCAACTGCCTTCGACACACCCATCATCCTGAGTGCACTGATTACCGTCATCGCAGAGTCCGGCAGTCGGTGCGAAGACGCATCCACTTCCCGGTTCACAAGAGTCGCTGGTGCAGAGGTTGCCATCGTCGCATACCTTCTCCTCCCCCGACACACATTGGCCTTCCGCGCAGAGATCACCAATCGTGCAGGCATCACCGTCCTGGCAGGTCGCCTGATTTGACAGGTGGAGGCATCCATCCTCCAGGTCACAGCTATCATCCGTGCAAACGTTGTCATCAGCGCAGTTGAGCGGGACTCCCGGGGAGCAACTGCCGTCGGCACATTGGTCACCGATGGTGCAGGGGTCTCCGTCGTCGCAAACAAGCCCATCGTTCACCGCTTCTAGACTGCAAGCCGCGGTCACCGGATCGCACAAGGCTGCGAGGCAAGGACCGTCAACTCCTTCCGGTTCCGGACAGAAAACCTCCGTTGATTCGTCGACGACGCAACTGAAAGGAACCTCGCTGGTATCACAGACGAGTGTCCCGTTACAGAGGTCCCCATCTTCCAGCGGGACGCAGTCGGCATCAATCTGGCAGTCGCATGCGATGGCAGTACCAACGCAAATACCGTCTGTACATTCGTCCGCCACACTGCACGGATCGTCGTCATCGCAGTCGACGGTGTTATCAGTATTGAAGCAACCGCCCGATTCATCGCAGGAGTCATCGGTACAGGGGTTGTTGTCGTCACAGTCCACCGTCGTACCGAGGCATTCGCCGCCGTCGCAGTGATCAGCCACCGTACAGGGGTTCCCATCGACGCACTCGGTGCCGGTAAGGGGTTCGTGGGAGCAACCGTCTACGCCCTTGCATGCATCCTCGGTGCAGGCGTTGTTATCGTCACACAGCTCGATGAGTTTGCCCTCGACCAGGGAAGGTTCATCGATGTCACCGTCGCAGTCTTCATCTATTCCATTACAGCTTTCCGCCTGCGGTTCTTGTGCGTCGCAGTCTGACAGCCCGGAATCGGCGCAAACTCGCTGTCCGTCACAAATTCCAAACTCGTTACCAATTTCGCAGGGCGTCCAGAGAGCCAACTCCACGGACTTCTTGGTGCACGGGCAAACCCCTGCGTCGGCCACGCACTGCAATGTGTCGATGCCATCGACTGTGACCGTCGTCAGACATGAAAAACCCCAGGGGCACGATTCGTCTGAGGTGCAGGCTCCTCCGCAAAAGGAGCCTTCATCTCCGTAGTCAACGCAGACATCATCGGCCCCGGCAGCGCCCTTGCAGTCCGCCCCGGTTGCGCAGGGAAGACAGAGATTTGCGTGGTCCGAGATGCAGATGAAGACAACGTCCGGGGCGGTACCTGGGATCTGCTGGCAGGACCAACCAGGGGGGCACTCGCTCTGGCACTGATTGGTGCAGACGTTTTCTCCCATATGACCAACGCACCAGCCCGCCAGGCAGTCCTCGTTGGCCGTGCATGGGTCGAGAAAGCAGCCCTCTCCTGCCTCGCATAGTGGCCCACCAACATCTGGAATCAACTCGAGGTCGAAGATGATGTCCAGCAGATCCTGGGGGGGATGCAAGTCGAGGGTATCGACTACCTCCACAGTTCCACCAATCTCAGCGACAGCGTCAACAACCGTGGTTCCGTTGTCCGTTGCGTCAAGAGAAACCGTCTCACCAGAAGGCCCCGTACAGGCCAACATCAGTAAGACTGCCCCAAGCCAACCAGTCCAGCGACACATATTGATCCTCCCCGGTAAGGCAACGTCGTTGTTTGCCCGACATTGTACCACCAGCCGGGGCTCGGGGCGATGATAGAAATCTGATCGCTACTCTTGATTCTTGGCCCGAGGCATCCTTCAGCATATGATGACTAGAGTGAAGTCACACCAAGTCAACGGTGAGGAGGCAGTAGATGCGAAGGATTCTTGGAGTAGCGATTGGTGCTTTGTTATGCGTGATGGCCCTTAGTGCACCGGCTCTGGCGGCCTGTGAAATTGATGCCGATTGCCAAGTGGGAGAGATGTGTCAGGAGGGTGAGTGTGTATGCAAGCCCGACTGTCTCGACAAGGAATGCGGGCCAGATGGTTGCGGCGGCGTTTGCGGAAATGGGGAATCCGGGACGATGGGTTGCCCCCCTGCCAAACCCAATTGCAATCCTATGTCCTCTATATGCGAAGGAGACTGCACGCCCGACTGCACCGGCAAGCAGTGCGGATCCGACGGATGTGGCGGCGATTGCGGAACGTGCCCCTGCGAGACTTGCGACGTTGAAGCAGTCGAGTGTTCCGGCGGCAATTGCAAAGTACCCAGCACCTGCGGCTGTACCTGCATCTTCGACTGTTTCGAAGATTGTGCACCAGGAGACCAGCCTTGCCTCCAGGAATGCGTAACCTCCGCTACCATTGATGGCCAGTTGGTCTACACCAATCTGAACACCTGCCTGTTGGAAGCTGGTTATTTTGATTGCCCAGACAATGATGAAGCCTGCATGGACGGTGCGGCCGACCAGTGCTCCGACCAGTACTACGCGTGCTTCGCCGGTGAAATGGAATGTCTCGACATGTATCTTTGCATCATCTCCTGTCCCGGAGGAGCCCAGGGTGAAGGGTGCGTCCAAGGGTGTTTCGACATCGGCAGCCAGGAAGCCCTTGAGACCTGGTCCACCTTCATCGATTGTCTTGATGGCAACGGCTACTACGATTGCTCGGCCGAAGATGCCCCGTGTAAGGATGTCGCTTCAGCCGCCTGCGACGCAGAGCTTCTTGAGTGCGCACACGGCGATATCGCCTGCGATGAAGTCCTCTTTTGTATGCAAGGCTGCACGGGGGGAAATGATCTCTGCTCAAGCACGTGCCGGGCCACCGGAACTATTGCCGCCCAGCAATCGATCAAATCACTCTACGATTGCATCGACGACGAATGTGCCGACAGCGCAGATGCCGATTGTGACCAACTTGCTCTAGATGACACGTGTGCCGATTCGCTTAAGGATTGTCTGGGCGACACGTGCCTGCCTCAGTGCAAAGGAAAGGTCTGCGGCGACGATGGCTGCGACGGTAGTTGCGGTAATTGCGAGGGTGAGACAAGTTGCCACCAGGGCGAATGCGTTGAGGGTCCGATTGTGGCGGATGGCACGGGAGAAGACGTGGTCACCCAGCCCGGCTTCGATGCCAACGGCAATACCTTCAACCCCATCATCGAAGACGATGCAAACGAAGGGAAGAGCAATAGCTGCTCGCAAACTACCGGTTCTAGCCCGACCACGGCACTCTTTCTGCTGATGCTCCTGGCTGCACTTGTCGGCCTTCGATTTCGTTGGCTTAGAAGTTAGCCATGGGTCGAATGGGGAGATCCTTCGACTCCACTCGCTACGCTCGTTTTACTCAGGATGACACGGGGCCATGGGCTCATAGTTACACGGGGTCGTGGGCTCAGAGTGACACGGGGTCGTGCGCTCATAGTTACACGGGGTCGTGGGCTCAGAGTGAGACGGGGCTATTGAACGCGGACCTTGCCTTGTAGTCCGGCCGAAATCCACCACTCGGTCTTCGACTTGCCCTTCCAGATCAGCACGCCTTCAACGCCAGGCAAACTGTTAATGAGGGCTTGCCCCCTCTCAAGGCCCAGAACGACGATACCAGTCGCCAGCGCGTCCGCCGTGGCAGCCTCTTCGGCAACGATGGTTACGGAAAGCAGCTCATCAGCGGGTTGGCCGGTTCGCGGGTCGAGGATGTGGCAAACCCTGGAATCCTGGATCTCGATGAAGCGCTCATAGCAGCCGGAGGTGACCACGGCCCCGGAATCAAGGGCCATGATGGCAAACTGGCGGTCGGGGTTCTCGGGATCGCGAAGACCCACTTTGAAAGGCTCCTCGCCCACCGAGTTGAAGAGTACAAGGTCGCCACCGGCATCGATAATTCCCCGTTTGATACCCTGAGATTTCAAATACTGGGCCGCTGAATCTGCGATGAACCCCTTGGCAATTCCGCCCAGGTCGATGGACATGTTGGTCCGTTTGAGAGTGATGGTACCGCGGCTCGACGTGGCAACCTGCCGCCAATCAACCATCTCTACCCGTTGCTTCAGTTCGTCGCTGCTGGGGAAACGGTTCTCCTGCTCGCCAAACTTCCACAGCGCCATGAGCGGTCCGACGGTTATATCAAATGCCCCGTCTGTCTCTGCGGAGATTCGGGAGGCGAGGCGAACCAGGCGAATCAGCTCCTCAGCAGCCTTGCCGGAGCCGGTCCGGTTGATGAGGGAGATCTCGCTATCCTCGCGGTAGGTTGACAAGATTGTCTCCAACCGCTCAGTCTCCGCCTCGATGGCGACCATCGATTCTTCGAAGACATTAGGAGGGATGTCATACGCCTTGACGGTAAAGGGGAGCCCACCCATGGGATAGAAGGTCTTCTCCGCCACATCCTTTCGATTGCATGCTGCGCAGCACAATAAAGATGCGATGACGACAAGTGAGACTCTGCGGGACATTGAACACACTCCTGCTAACGTTCTTTCGATTGAAGTTCCTAGCCGAGACCAGCAAAACCCATGAAGGCCATGGCGAGGATGCCGGCGGTGATGAGCCCAATTGGAGCTCCACGCAGGACTTCGGGGACACTGCGCACCGAGAGAGCCTCGCGAATGCCCGAGAAGATTATCAGCGCCAGACCAAAACCGGCGGCACTACCGACGGTGAATATCATCGCCTGCAGATAGCTCAGATTCTCATTCAAATTGATGATGGCAACACCAAGAATCGCGCAGTTCGTGGTAATGAGCGGCAGGAAGATGCCGAGCGCCCCGTAGAGACTACGGGCGGTCTTCTTCATGACGATCTCAACGAGTTGGACGAGCGAGGCAATCACCAGAATGAACGATATGGTCTGCAGATATTCCATCCCAGCAGGCTGCAAAACGAGCACATGGATGGGATAGGTCAATGCGCTAGCCAGAGTCATTACGAAGAGCACCGCGGCAGACATGCCAAAGGCGGTGGAGAGCTGCTTCGAAACGCCGAGGTAGGGGCAAATCCCCAGGAAACGAGCAAAGACAACGTTCTGTGTCAGGACTGCGATCAAGAGGATACCGATAATGCTCTGCTCAGCCATTAGCTTGCCTCCTCTTCTCGATAACGTTCATTCCCGCAAGTAGAAATCCCAGCGAAATAAAAGCCCCCGGTGGCAGGACGAAGAGCAATACGGGGGTGAAATCGCCGCCGGTCAGGGACATGCCCAACCAGGTGCCGTTGCCCAGGACCTCCCGCACGGAAGCGAGGGCCACCAGAGCCAGGGTGAAGCCCAAGCCCATGCCCAGCCCGTCAAGTATGGAATCAAAGATGGGACGCTTGGACGCAAATGCCTCCGCACGACCCAATATGACGCAATTCACAACGATTAGAGGTATGAAGATGCCCAGGCTCTTGTGAATATCATGTGCGAAAGCGTTGAGGACGAGATCGACCACGGTGACGAAGGTAGCGATAATGACGATAAAACAGGGAAGCCTCGTCTTGGCGGGGATGATGTTTCGCAATGAGGCAACAACCACGTTCGAGCTGAGGAGCACGAAGGTGGCGGAGAGCCCCATGCCGATGGCAAATTCGACGGCCGTTGTAACGGCCAGCGCAGGGCACATTCCTAATAGCAGCCTCAGGACGGGATTGTCGTTCCACAATCCCTTCGTGAATTCGGACATCTTGCTCATTTCTTGCTCCCTGCCGCAACGACGAACGCGGCTTTGAGGCCCTTCAGCTCCGACGCAACGAGGTTGGCCGCGTCCTGGACTGCCCAGGTAACGGCCCGGGAGGAGATAGTAGCGGCCGTTACAGTCACAACATCGTACTCGCCAGCATCAGCAGCTTTGGCCACAGTCCAGCTCATCTTATCTACCATCTTGTTGAGGTAGTTGAGGCCGAATACCTTGTTGCGATCAGCACCCCATTTGTCGGGATCTTCGTCCTGCAGATTGGTGACCAGGCTACCCAGCCCAGGGGTCTCAGCGTGTTCCGTCACGTAGATTCTGTTGAGCTTTAGAGAGAACTTGTCTTTCAACCCGGAAAAGCCCGTCACCACGAGGATCTTGCCGCTGTAACCCTTGTCATTGCGAGAGCGCACTGCGATGCCGCAAAGCTCCCCCTTGCCGTCATATCCAGGGAAGATAAGCTTCGCTTCGGCAGAGGATTCTTCGACCCCAACCGGACGCACCAGCTTCCCCTCCAGCTTGATCTTGCAACCCTTTGGAACAACCCGCTGAAGCGCGGCAAGAGTCTCCTGCCTCCTGGCCTCCGCAATGGGTTCTTCGGTGACCTCTTTGACGAAGGCGAGACCGGCGGCACATACGGCCGCTATGATCACCACCACCACCACCGCTTTGACACTGCTTTCGGGCGCTTTGTTGCTCATGCTGTTGCCCCCTCTTTCACTTGCTGCGCCCCGAAGCGGGTGGGCGCCAGATAACGGTCAATCAAGGGGACCAGACCGTTCATTATCAGAATCGCAAAGGAGACCCCTTCCGGATAGCCGGCCCAGAGACGAATGACGCACGTAAGGAGCCCGCACCCTGCTCCAAAGAGAAGCATGCCCTTGCGCGAAACTGGCGAGGTCACCATGTCAGTGGCCATGAACCAGGCCCCCAACATCACTCCTCCCGACAGCACATGCCAGAGCGGATTGATGTGTTTGTCGGGAGCGACCAACCAGGTAATGGTGGTGAAGATAAACACCGTGGCAATGAAGGTCACCGGGATTTCCCAGGAAATCACCTTCCGGACCAGGAGAATGATGCCACCCAGGAGCAAAGCAATAACCGAGGTCTCACCGAGACAACCGCCGACATTACCGATCAGTAGATCGAGATATGAGACGTTTTGAAGGGCAACTGCGGCCCCATCCATCTGAAGAACGCCGAGGGGAGTTGCCGCGGTCACAACATCAGGACCAAGTTCCTGCATCGTGGTGACGGGCCACGCGGTCATGGCGGTCGGGAAAGAGATTAGCAGAAACACCCGGGCAACCAATGCCGGATTAAAGGGGTTGTTCCCCAGACCACCATAAACATGTTTGCCAAGCACGACGGCCACCAACGCACCGACTACGACCATCCACAAGGGCAGCCCTGAAGGCAGGTTCATCGCCACCAACAACCCGGTTATCACGGCTGAACCGTCGAGGAGAGTCTCCTTGACTGGTTTACCGGCAATCTTCACCGCGACGCCTTCGAAGAGCAAACAAGCTAACACAGAGAGTCCCATGACCAACAGCGCGCGCAGGCCGAAGAAGAGTGTGCCTGCGACAACCGCGGGCAGGAGAGCGAGGGTGACAGTGTACATCACCTTGCGCACCGAATCACGGTCGCGAGCGTGTGGAGAAGACTGGAGCAGCATCCGATTCTCGCTCACTTCTGCAACCTCCTCGAATAGAACTTGATGAGGCGAATCCGGGCCACGAGAAATCGATTGGCCGGACAGACGTACTGACAGGAGCCACACTCAACGCAGTCCGGGGCCCCCAGTTCCACTGCCTTTTCCCATTTCAGGTAGTCGGCCTGAGCGGTGATATCACAGGGCGCCAGCCCCATGGGACAGGCCTCGACGCAACGTCCGCAGCGGATGCAGTCGGTCTCCTCACCAGCCGCCACCTCGGCTTCCGTTAGAAAGAGCAGACCGGACATACCCTTGACCACCGGCACAGCATGATTCCGGAGACTCTTGCCCATCATCGGTCCGCCAGCAACCTGCGCCGCCAGCGCGTCGGTCGTCCCACCTGCCGCGGCAATCAGCGCACTGACCGGAGTACCTATGCGGGCCAGGAAGTTCCCGGGGTTGGCAATCGCACCGCCGGTTAATGTGACGACCCTTTCAATCAAGGGACGCCCCTTCGCTACTGCATCAAATACAGCCAATGCGGTGCCCACGTTCTGCACAACGCAGCCGACGGAGAAGGGCAACTTGCCGCTTGGTACCTGGCGTCCGGTAACCGCTTCGATAAGCTGCTTCTCAGCCCCCTGTGGGTACCTCGTTCGCAGCGGCACGACGACGATATCAAAGGAGGGTGCTCCTCCCTGAAATGTGGCGCCGTAGGTCTGTTGAGATATGGCATTGGAGAGCGACTCGATGGCCCTTGGCTTGTTATCCTCAACTCCAATGCGGATCAGGTCCACTCCGAGGATGCCAGCCATGATGGCGCAGCCAGCAACCACTGCGTCGGCCTGCTCCCGCATAAGGATGTCATCGGCGGTGAGATATGGCTCACACTCGCAGCCATTGATCAGCAGATGGTCAATGGTGACATTGGGCGGCGGGCTAAGTTTGACAGCGGTCGGAAAAGCAGCCCCGCCCAGCCCCACAACTCCAGCGCTCCGAATTCGGTCGAGGAATTCTCCTTTTTCGCCCCAATTCACAACCGGCGTACCGTTGATGGCTTCCTCGCCTTCGAACTTGCCGTTGTTCATAATGTCTATGATGGGGGTGCGGTAGGCACCCACTATTTCACCATCGGCAACCTTTAAGACCTTGCCAGATACGGGAGAATGGACGGGAGCTGAAATGGGCCCATCGGCCTCCGCCAGCAACTGGCCCACCAGCACATCTTCGCCTTTGCCGACCAGCACCTTGCTCGGTTTGCCGAGGTGCTGGGTCACCGGAACCTGGACGCGCTTTGGCACTTCTACGGTCACTAGTTCGGAGGCCGCTGAGAGCTCTTTGCCTTCGTCGGGGTGAACGCCCCCCCGCTTGAATCGTGCGGTCGCACTGCTCATGCCTCCACCTCCTTGGCTTCCTCGGCCTGGGCGACACCGGGGAGTACCCTGCCGTGCAGCTCCAATCCGAGGATGGTGCTCTGGGGGCAAACCGGTATACAGTCACCACAGAGGACGCACTTCTCATGGTCGATGGTGATTGCTCCATTGACTAGAGAGATAGCCTCTTCCGGACAGGTCTTGACGCACTTCATGCAAGCAATGCAACCAAGACCGCAATACTTCTTGACGGTGGCTCCCTTGTCGGTTGTGGTGCACTCCACCGCGACCTTCTCGCCCTTGGGAACCATCCGGATAAGACGCCGGGGACAGGTGCCCACACACTTCAAGCATGCGACGCAGTTCTCCTCGATAACATGGACGATTCCGTCCTCGACGAGCAGGGCATCGAATTCACAAACCTTGACGCAGCTTCCAAGACCGAGACAACCGGCTGGACAGACTTTGGTTGCCGAAGTTACGAGGTCTGCGGCAACGCAATCCTGGAGACCGAGGTAGCGCCCTTCGCTCTTGGCAACGGTATCGCTTCCTTTGCAAAAGACGTGTGCGACGATGGGGGCACGCTCTGCCACTTCCATGCCAAGCTTGGCCGCAATCTGTTTGGCCAGATCCGCGCCGCCGGGGGTGCAGACGGCATTGGGGTCGCGACTCTCTACCACGTGTTGTGCGAAACCGGCACAACCGGGGTGGCCGCAAGCACCACAGTTGTACTGAGGCAGGATTTCGTTGACCTCAGCAATTAGCGGATTCTCTTCCACCGCGAACTTCTTCGAAACAAAGACCAGCACGACGGACAGGAGACCAGCCAGTAATGCTAGAAACAGGGTAGCTTCAACTATCGCCACGGGACTCCTCCCTGATGATTTCCACGATCTGGGGCAGCGAATCGGTCCTTCGAGATAGGACAGCAGCAGGCAGCAATCCGAGCATCAGGAACACGAAGGATCCCAGCAGGCCCCCGAGGGCGGAATGGATGCCAATCTCCCCGGCCAGAAACTCATGCCCGACCGCTGCGCCAACGACCGTGCTTATACTAGGAACGAGGTACAAGATGCAAGCTGTTCTTACTTGAATACGGCTGGAATACCCGACGATAACGCGATCTCCCGCGCGGGCCCCAAGGGGGTTCTTCGCCTCCACTTCGATGGTCGTATTGTTGCGCCAAAGCAAATTGCAGCTACCAGCCTGACCGCACCCGTCGCAAGCGGAAGTCGTTGCAGCCACAGTTGCCTGCTCTCCGTCCACCGCCAGCACCTGGCCGCCACTGCACAAATCGCCTGGTGCTGACGCGTCATCAAAGCGAGTCATTTCACTTATCCTTAATCAGGTACTTCTTCACGGCCCGCCTGTGATCATTGTAGTTGGTCGTGAAATGGTGTCCCCCAGTGCCATCTCTTTTGGCAACGAAGAAGAGGAACGCGCTGGGAGCGGGCGCGATGGCGGCCTCAAGTGAGTCACGGCCGGGACTGCAAATCGGGCCAGGAGGGAAGCCCTGGTGAGCGTACGTGTTGTAGGGATTGTCCTCATTCTTCCGATCTTCGGGAGTGGGAGGGGCGCCCCTCCGCTCATCGGAATAGGTAAGGGTCGGATCAGTCTGGAACGGCATCTGTTTCTTGAGGCGATTGAGGAAGACCGAGGCAACCAGCCGCTTCTCATGCGGAAGTGCGGTCTCCCGCTCGATCATGGAGGCCAATGTCACGATATCATGGTCAGTGAGCCCCACTTCTTCGAGCAACTCGCTGTACTGTGCCAGCCGCTTCTTCTTCGCGTTTCGCAACTCCTTTCTGAATTGCTGCACCATCCGCAGTAGGACTCGCTCCAAGGGTTGGCCCGGCTCCACATAGTAGGTCTCTGGGAAGATGAAGCCTTCAAGCAGAGAGACGGTCTGATTGGCGCCCGGGCCGCTGGGAACCTTGGCCAGTTCAGCAAAGTCCGGGTCCATAAGGAGTTCGAGGACGTCCTCCTCTTTACCAAGGCCTGCTTCCGCAATTGCCGCGGCGACCTGCCAGACGTTGTAGCCCTCCTTGATAGTGAGCACGACAAAGGGAGTTCTGGGCCCCTCAATCAACTCGGCCGCAATGTTATTTGGCGTCAGCGAACTGCTGAAATGATAGACCCCTGCTTTGACCTGGTCGGCAACGTCGTTGATCAGGAGGTAGAGGCGAAAATAGGTCGGGCTCTTGATAAGCTCTCGGTCCCGCAGGATGTTGGCAACCTGGGTCAGCGTGCTTCCCTGAGGTATCACCACCTTGATCTGCCGCTTCCGGTCGTTGGAAATCGGATGGCTCATGTAGACGGTGTAGTCCCAGTAGACCAGGCCGGTTACAGAGAGCAACAACGTGACACTCACGAGGGTCCAGAGAACTCCCCTTTTCATTGCCGCCCTCCTGGTTCGTCCTCACCAACAGACGACTGCTTGCTATCCAACCAGCCCTGTAGAATAAGGGCCGCCGCGATCTTGTCCAGCTTCCCCTTTTGCTCCCGGGCTTTCACCCCTGCCTCAGTGAGCACCCGACTCGCCTGCACACTGGTGAGCCGTTCGTCCCAGCCCTCCACCACAACACTGTCCGGCAAGCGTTGCCGCAACTCGCCGATAAAACTGGCTGTGCGCTCGGCCTGCCGCCCCTGACTGCCGTCCATGTTGTAGGGCATCCCAACTACCACATGATCCAGTTCGAATTCGGCCAGGGCTTTCACTACGGCGTTGAGGCCGACACCCATCTTGCCGGAGTACTCGATTGTCTGGTGGGGAAATGCCATGACTCCAGAAGGGTCGCCTAACGCGATGCCGATTCGACGGTCGCCGAAATCAATCCCCACGCAGCGGCCCATGTCACCCCTCCTGGGTGCTCTTTTGCAAGTCCCTTAGTCGGAGCTGCAGGTAAGACATCCCACCCCAGGCGCGAATCTCCGGGAAGAACGCCAAATCGATGACATCGCCGCGCCGCACCTCTCTGTCGGCCATGCGAAAACCGATGGCTTCGATGACACGACCCTGCTGCTCCACATTCAGCTTCAGATGGTCACCACCAACAATCTGGCGCGTCTTGACCACGAGGTTCTTCACACCTACAACCGGTTCCGAATTCCCCATACCATAGGGACCGAGCCGCTCAAGATCGACTATCATGCGATTGTCCACGGCTTCCAGAGGGACGATTGCATCGATGTCCAATACGGGTTCCAGCTCTGTCTCCGGAAGGGCCTTGGCTACCTCGGCTTCCAGGTGCTCACGAAAGCTGTCGAGTTTGTCGACTTCTATGGTCATTCCCGCAGCCATGGCGTGTCCGCCATGGCGCGTCAGCATCTCGGAACAAGCCTCTAAGGTAGCCGCCAGATCAAAGCCAGGAATACTGCGCCCGGAACCTGTGGCGAGACCATCATCGATGTTCATGAGAATGGTTGGGCGAAAGTACTTCTCGCAGAGGCGAGATGCGACGATACCCAGGACGCCCTTATGCCAATCGGGACTGGCCAGAACGATAGCCCGCATCTCCCGACGCTCCATCGCCGTGGCCACCACGCGGTCTGCCTCCTCGAAAATGCCACCCTCGAGGTCCCGACGCTTCTGGTTGTCATCATTGAGCTGCTTGGCCAGCGCCAGCGCCTTATGAAGGCTCGGGCTAAGCAGCAACTCCACACCTATCTCAGCATTGCCGAGTCGCCCGGCCGCATTGATGCGGGGGGCCATGTAGAACGCGATGGAGGTGGTGTCAACCGGTTTCCCCGCCAGCCCGCTCACCTCTCGCAACGCCACGACTCCCGGCCGGGTCTGTGAGCTGGCCATATAGTCGAGCCCGTGAACCACGAGAGCCCGGTTCGGGCCTCGCAAAGGCACCATATCCGCCACAGTGCCAAGGGTAACGATGTCGAGGTAGGACTTGAGAGGCCTTAGCCGCTCGGCAAATCGTTCGTCTGCCTTCAGCAAGATGTGCACGGCCATAACGAGCAGGTACGCGACCCCCACTCCGGCCAGCACTTTCCACTCATTGCCATCTTCCCAGCCATCGGGATTGATGAACGCCAGGGCCTCGGGAATCTCACCTTGAACTCGATGGTGATCAGTGACAATAACGTCAACATCTCGGTCAGCCAGGTACTTCACCTCTTTGCGACTAGCACTCCCGCAGTCGACCGTAATCAGGAGCTGGTACCCTTCGTCGGCTATCTCTTCGACGCGGGCGGGGTTGAGGCCATATCCATCCTTGAATCTGCTCGGCAACATGTAACTGGCGCTGAAGCCTACATCCCGGAAGAAGGCCAGCAGAAGGCTGACTGAGGTAATTCCATCCACGTCATAATCACCATAGACGACTACCTTCTCTCGATCTCGGATCGCCTGACAGATACGCTCCGCAGCCGGCTTGATGTGGGGCAAATCCAGGGGATTGGCGAAATCTGAAAGCTTGGGCTCAAGAAAGACCTCCGCCGTCTTTGCCGAGTCGAGCCCTCGGCCAACGAGGAGCGAAGCTAGAAAGGGGCTGATCCCCAACTCGGTTTCGAGTTGCGACCTACGCTGTCTGTCTGGCTGCGCAGTCTCCCATCTCATCCGAACCTTACGCTAGGCAGCTTCCTTCTTGCCCATCTTGTGGAGCGCCAGCAGGATGGGGCTCGCCACAAAGATCGAAGAGTAGGTTCCAACGAGGACGCCGATGATCAGTGCAAAAGCGAAGTCCTTTATCAAGCCGCCACCGAGAGCGAAAATGGAAATCACCACAGCCAGTGTGGTGAAGGAAGTCAAGACCGTACGGGAGAGGGTTTCGTTAATGCTGGTATTGATGATCCGGTCGAATGGCAGGCCTTTCATCTTGGTGACGTTTTCTCGGATCCGGTCAAAGACAACGATGGTATCGTTGACGCTATAACCGATAATGGTAAGCACCGCGGCGATAATGGGCAGGCTGAACGGAATCTGCGTCAAAGCGAAGATCCCAACCGTGATGAACGCATCATGGAGCAGTGCGATGACCGCACCTGGGCCATATTTGAAGTCGAAGCGCAAGGCAATGTAGAGCAAGATGCCGATACAGGCATAGACCACCGCCAACAGCCCTGAGTTAAGCAGGTCGGAACCAACACTCGGGCTGATTGAAGTGGATGACTCCACCGCCAGGAACCGCTCGCCGAGGTCCGGAACCGCTCTAATAGCTTCTTCCATCTTGGCGTTGAGTTCTTCAATCTTGACTGTGAAGGAGATGTCACGGTTGGCCTTCTTGAAGGCCGCTACGCGGGCGGCAAACTGCTCCTCGGCCTCGATTTGCTCGAGGATCTGCTGAGCGTTACCACCCTCGTTACTCTCGAGGTTGATCTCCTTGTAGTACTCAAGGTTCAGGTCCCGCACCTTATCGGACTCGACCACAACGCGCTCGAGGCCCTGCGCCGCGAAGAGCTTATGCAACTCTTCGAGACGCTCAATAATTGGTGCTTCGTCGGCAAAAGTAATGAAGAACTGGTCGCCACCCTCTTCCGGAGGACTGACCGTAGTGTCCTCACCAAACTCCTTGGCGAGCGCAGTCACAATCCCGCTCTTCTGATTGTCAGTCAGCAGCGTCACAACCTCGGTGAAGATCATGTACCGCACCTGGTCATCATCATCGATTCCAGAATAGAAATCCTGGACCTCTACCTGCGGCGCGTCGTCCTCGGGATGAAGCTCCTTGAACTTGTCCACCACAACCTGACGAATGACGTCCCGCTCAATATGCTCGCCACCAAAGGCCACCACCAACTTGGTGCCCCCGGAAAAATCCACGCCCAGGTTGAGGCCCATAACAATAAGGGCAATCAGGCCAGCGAGAATGACTGCTCCGGAGACTCCGAAGAAGATGAAGCGCCTGTTCATGAACTCGAATTTGGTACCCGGCTTGATAATCGTGAAAGACATGCGTCAATCCTCCTCAGCGATCAGATGCTGACCTGTTCTTTGATAATTCGCTTGTCCAGCATCCAGTAGAACACCAGCTTGGTCACGTAGAGTGCAGTGAAGACCGAGCAGATGATACCGATGAGCAGAGTCACCGCGAAACCGTAGATTGGCCCGGTGGTGAAGTTCATCAGGATGACGCCGGCAAGGGCGGTGGTTAGCTGCGCGTCGATAATCGTCCAGAAGGACTTAGCGTATCCGGTTTCAATGGCTGGACGAGCCAGCTTGCCAGATCGCAGCTCCTCCCGAATACGCTCGTAGATGATGACGTTAGCGTCAACCGCCATACCGATGGTAAGCACAATACCTGCCAGACCCGGTAGTGTCAGAGCCGAATTGAAGGCGATCAAGATTGCCAACACAAACAGCAGGTTCAGGATGAGGGCGATATTCGCCACGACTCCTGCCAGCCGATAGTAAACGAGCATGAAGAAGATGACGAGTATGCCCCCGACCGACAGCGAGAGAACGCCAGCAGCAATGGAGTCCTTTCCAAGGGACGGTCCAACCTCATGGTCCTGGATCTTGTGGACCGGAGCCTTGTAGGCACCGTGCGTCAAAACGGTTACGAGGCTCTGGGCCTCTTGCAGCAGCTCGGACGAACTCTGATTGCCACCCAGGGTAATCTGAGCCGCGCCACCTGTAATGGCCTCCTTGATGACCGGTGCTGAGTTGATGTCATCATCGAGCATGATCGCCAGGTAGTCACCAACGTGAGCCTCTGTTACCTCGCCAAAGAGAGTCGCGCCACGGCTGGTGAAGGTAAGGCTGACGTATGGTTCGCCAGTGTCCTTGTAAAAGGTGCGAGCGCGCGCCAGATGGTCGCCTGTAACCCGCGCCTCAACATAGAGATACTCGGTGCGATAGTATGACTTGAGGACCTTGCCTGCATCCTCTTCCTCCACGAAGTAGTAGCCCACAACGTGGTCATCCGGGAGTCGGTTCGTCTTGTGCAGGTAATGGACGAAGGCCACCAGGTGACTCTTCTTCTCGCAGCGAGCTTGGAAGCGATCGCCGAAACGGACGATCTCAATGCCCTTCGATTTGGCTGGATACTGCTTCTGGAAGGTCGACAAGTCAGCCTTGGCGGAGGCAAAGAAGTCGTCCTTGGCGTCAACAATGCGGAAGGTCAGACGGGCCGTCTGGCCGATCCGTTCTCGCACCATGGCCATCTGGTCCTTGCTGACGCCGGGAAGCTGGACATCAATGTCACTGTCACCACTCAGGCGGACGTCAGGTTCGACCAGACCGAAGGAATCAATCCGCTTGCGGATGATGGACAACGTCTGGGCCACGACCTCTTTCTTAATGGCATCAATTTCGCTGGGGCGCATGACCAACAGAATGGCGTTGTCACCATCGTCGAGCTTGCTGTAGCGCACGTCGATGCGATCCTCTATGGTCTCCACCGAGAGCATATCCATGAAGGTCTCGTCGTCCGAGACTATCCGGACCGTATCGAAGCGAGGTACCGTGAAGGTCATTTTCGCCTTGACCGTGGCTCGCTCTTCATTGGTCACCTCGTCATTCTTGAACTCCTCCTCCCGACCTTCCCGCACCAGGAAATCCTGGATCCGGAACATCAGGTCTCGAGAATTCTCGAGGATCGCCTTCTTGTAATCTACGGTGTACCGAAGTTCGAGTCCGCCCTTCAAATCGAGTCCGAAGTTCAACTGCTTTTTGAACGGGAACCACTTCGGCAGGCTATCCTGCGTCAGCGTCGGCATCACATAGAGGACGCTGAACACGAACAGCAGGAAGACGAACAAGGAACGCCAGAATCTCTTCTTCTCCATCAGCTATCTCCGTAACGATCAACAGCTTCCCGGATTGCCGGGACACTACTTCTTTCCCTCAATCGCTTTCGGGTCGGATTGCAACCCGGCGATGTGGTCTCTCCGAATTCGGATGTTGGTATTGTCCGCAATCTCTACCGTTGCAATGGTATCGGACAGGCCACGTAGGGTACCCATGATACCCCCCGTAGTCATCACCCGGTCGCCCTTCTTGAGCGACTTGATCATCTCATCGTGCTGCTGCCGCTGCTTTTTCTGCGGTCTGATCAGCAAGAAGTACATGAGGCCAAAGAGAAAGACCATCCAGATGATGAACTCAATGCCCATCCCCTGGCTGCCGCAAGCGGCGCCGGCTGCACCATCGGTGGCCTGCTGCGCGCCTTCCTGAGCGGCAGGTGCGGCCGCGGGTGCAGCTTCTCCCTGACCTACCTGCAGAAAAAACAAGAAGTTGTATAGTCCAGTCAACTCTATCCCTCCACACTCCTATGGGGCGTGACCTTGTATCAGATTCACTAGGGGGGGTCAACTATTAAACGACGGGCTACATGCGCGTGCGATCTGATCACGGGTGTACCCCGGTCCGTTCTTGAAGGGAGGTATGGCGTTAG
>CAZFVN010000083.1:0-25403 GCA_964522395.1 uncultured Myxococcales bacterium | reverse complement strand
CACCTGCAAGCATTGCCGCAAGGGTTTGCGGGTGCTGGACACTCTCTTGACGGAGTCGAGCCGGAACAAGATCCACGTCGTGCTGGTTGCTTGTGACCAGGAGTCCGAATCTGCCAATCCCAACGGCACTCAGGACGACCACCTCAAACTACTTATGGAGTGGCTCGATCAGGCGGGCGTCAAGAGCCACAGAAATCGTGACGGACGGAGTTGGTTTCTTCGGGATCCGGATTTGGCCATCGCGACTCGATACGGCGTCTTCAGCGCGGGGCAATTAACCCTACCTCAGACCTTTGTCGTGGACCGGAAACGAAAAGTAGTTCGAGTTTTTGCCGGCGAGGGCAAAGACTTCGAAGAGGAGATTCGTGCGGCCGTGAAGCGCAAACGGCGCAAGGGAGGGAAGTAGTATGCTAGCGAGAGCCAATAGTGGGAAGTTGAGCTACGTGCTGATCATGGTGGTCATATCCGGGGCAATCTCCATGCTGCCACGGCAAGCGTTCTCACAGATTGCCCAGGACTCAAAGAGATCCAAGATAGCTGTCCTCCATCTGCACGCAGGCACCGAGGAGATCAACTTCAAGTTTGCCACCCACCTCACAGACAAGGTGCGCGAGGTCGTCCGAGAGGAGCTGACTGCAAAGCGCTACATGCACATCTCGAAGGAGCAAATACTCAAATTGGAATTGGGCTGGAAGGATTGCGAAGAGGGCCAGGACCAATGTCGGCTGACCCTTGCCCGACAACTTCGAGTCGATTTGGTAGTAACAGGGGAGATTTCCAGAGATGAAGGGGGCTACCTCTATGCCCTTACCCTGACCCGTGTGCGGACTGGAGAGGAATTGGCGGTGCGCGTCGGCGACCCCGTTTACAAAAAGGGTGCACTAGGTTCCGCATTGGCGAGGACGACCTCCGAATTGATTCAAGTCCTCGCCAAAGGACGCCTGAAGATCAATTCGATTCCCACTGGTGCAGGGGTCGTACTGGACCGGGCCGGAAAAGAGAAATGCTTCACTCCGTGCATGCTATGGGTCGACCCAGGGGACCATCTAATCGACCTGGTAGCTGAGGGCTATCAACGACATAGCGTAAGAGCCGCGGTGGAGGCCGAGAAAACAGTCGTCATCAGCGGCAGCCTGGAGTCGGTGGCCGGAACTGAGGGCGCGTCGAAAGCCCCTCTGGAGGTAGCGACGAAGGGCGGCTGTGAAAAGCCAGGCTTCACCCCGACACAGACCCAGTCGATTCGCAGGGGGGGCGATTGCCCGCAGATGAGTGCCCTCCTGGTTGAATACAAGCGATGTCGCAAAGAGTTGAAGCGCTCCATGAGGCAGGCCGCGCAGCGATGTGTTGAGACCGGTGAAGATTCAGATTGCAACGCAGAGAGGTTGGCCAAACGGATCTATGACGAAGAAGTCGCTAGTTATCGAAAGCTGGTGACGCGCATGCGCCAGCTCTCATGTCCAGGGACACCGCGGTAAGGGAGCACCAACAGAGCTGATACCTGTCTTTTTTGGCAAGGAGAAGTGCAACTATGCAACGACACGGGTTCATTCCACTTGCGATAGGAGCGGTGATATTGGTCGCACTGCTTGGCACCGGCTATCAGGTTCACCAGACAATTCGAGATTTGGAAGAGAGTGGCCAAGGGGTCGGTGACGAGTTGCACCGGCTCAACAAGAAGAGTGACCAATTGCGGGCGGCATTGGAGAAGAGTATCAAGCAACCATGTCCAGAGTGTTCGCCTTGCCCCATACCCAAGCCGGTGGCTCCCAAGACCTGCATTATCGCCCAGGCCGAAGACGTGTCCCCGACAACCAGCAATTCAGAAACAGACCATCACACCAGGCCTGAAGGCGCCACCGAAGTAGGAGAACTGACCTGGAAGATTGCAGACCTCGACGAGCGACTTCACCCGGTGCAACGGAAAGTAGCAGAGCTTGACCGGAATGCGAATCTCGAAAGGAAGAGGGTGGAAGCCCGTGCCCAAAGAGAAGCACGCTTCGTTGCAAGAGAGAAGCAGGACCAGCGGGAGTCCCCAGATTCATACAGTGCGGCAGGTGCTCTCTACCGTGAAGGGCTCAATGAGAAGGCCAGTGAAGGGCGGCTGGCCAAGCTCTCGCAGTTGGTCGAAGAGCACCCGAATTCCAATCGGGCCGCAACTTCGGCAATCCAGTTGGCGCTGGCCTACATGGAGACGCGGGATTGGGAGAGCGGCATCCACTATCTTGAGTTTGCCCTCGATTCTGGTGTTGGAGCCTACTTCAAGGATGGCATAGAGGTCGCGCCACAGGCGCTGCTTTACCTCGGGATTCTTGAGGCCAAGCGAGGCAATGGCGCTGCGGCAGAGAAGCACTGGGAGCGCTTGCTGCAAAGCTGGCCCGAATCGACTACCCATTCGGGCCGCCCGCTAACGGAGATAATCGAATCGGAGAGATCGAAGTTGCTGGGGATGGAGGTGGGACTATGAAACTGGCAAGGAGTAACCTTCCAATTGCGATTCTCTGTCTTCTAGCTGCAGCTTGCGGGCCGAAGGGCACAATCCAGGATGAGTTTGCTCTCTCCTACAACTCGCCCCATTCCATCGTCTTCGAAGAGGCCCAGCAGACGGTGGCCGATGACCACATCGAAAGGGCTGCCAGGAAGCAACAGAACGACAGCGATGTTGTCACGGTCCGAAACATTGTCAATTGGTTCAGACACAAGACTGTGACCGGGGGTCGGCGGCATTTCTTAGAGCGACCCGCAACCCTGCTCTACCACGACCGGAATCTCTCTGGATGTATTGATACGGCAACACTTTTTGCTGCCTTCACCCGCTCTCAGGAATTGCTCATCCCAACTGTCTTTGTTCACGCGGTAGACGTGAATTGGGCAAAGGGTGATCCGGAGACTTCAAGTGGAGGGGTGAGAATATCGGCTCACACCTTTCTTGAGCTCTTTCTGGACGGTAGCTGGTATCTGCTGGACCCGACCGCGAGCACCCTCTATCTGGAGTACGAGACAGACAACCCGAGTTTGCCCGGTGGCTATGTCGTGCACTTCAAGGGGGCAGACATGTGGGGGGGCGGCATGACCAGCAAGAAGACGCTGGAGGATAGCGTCACCAGGTTTCTAATGGAGTACGGTGAAGATCTAGCCTATGAAGACCCCGGGTATCGAGCCATAGACCTCTCTACTCCCGAAGCGTTGCACTGCTACTTGCCACTCACGACGCGCCTGGATGACGCTCCAGCAGTGCTAGAAGTTCAACCCGCAAGCTGCCCCCGCACCGGGCTCAAGATAGAGACCGAGGGACTCTCTCCGGTGGGGCCGGGGGGATATGCCCTGGTGGCCATCTATGGCAAAGGTGGCGAGGAGCAGCTTGCATCGTTCAATGTGCGTAAGGGGGTTGCCGTTGACCTGCATGGGACTCCTCTCGGGCTTGTCCCTCTGCCGCGCTATCCTGGCAAGGTCAAGCGGCTGGAGATTCGTTACGATCCAGGTCCTGCCCACAATGGGCCGGCACCGGTCTTGCTCTCTGGGATCTTCGGCATGCCACATGCCACCCGGATGGCCTTTGCGGTGACGCAGAAGAGGGGCCGACTATCCAAGATGCCGGGAGCGTTCCTCCTCGACCAGAAAGGGGAAGGCGCCAGCCGAGAGTTCGAGATTCAGGTTAGCGCAGGCAAACCAAGGGAAGGGCAGCAGATTGAGAACGAGACGGGGAGTCGGGACTTCTTGGCACCGCCCCCTCTGAAGTCAGGTTGGACGTATGAGCTCTGGCTGACTTCGGAGGCGGATGGGGTGCCAACGCAAGTCTCTCTCGGGAGGGCTGACGGTGCTGACAATTGTAGCGGCGGGTGCGACGGTCCCTGGTTCAGTGGACCCAGCACTCTAGCTCTCTTGGCAGGAGGAGAGTTGCGAGAGCCGTTGAGCCTCTTTGTAACTGTTGAGCCAGAACCGGACCCAACTCCAGACGAACCTTTCTACCTCGTTATTCTGGAGGGCCTCGCAGCAGCGGGGACGCAAACTGGCGAGGAGGTTCCGCTACGCATCCCAAGCCGCCCCGCCCCCAGGGCAGTTGTTAGAGCGGTGTGGTAGGCAAGTCAACAGCAACCCCCGCTTGACGCTCCACTCATGGCCGGCCGGCCACCCGCCCCGCACCTCGACGGAGGTGGGGCTTGCGCATTTGGGACCATGCTCTACAATGCGCGGTCCTTGAAGGAGGCACATAATGCACGCTTTGACAGCCCTGGTTGCCGACCGCACCGCCCTCCCTCCCAAACGAGTGGGAGGCTGCCTGAAGCTTCTTGAAGAGGGCAATACCATTCCCTTCATTGCTCGCTATCGCAAGGAGCAGACCGGGGCACTCACCGAAGTCGAAATCCGCGCTATCGAGGACGCCTTTGGTAAGCTCAAAGAGCTGGGTGCAAGGAGGGAAACGGTACTCAAGTCCATTGAGGAGCAAGGGCTCCTTACCGACGATCTCAGGAGGCGAATTGCCGAGTGCAAAGATCGCCAGGAACTGGAAGATCTCTACCTCCCTTTCAAACCAAAACGCAAGACCCGAGCCTCTGTCGCGCGGGCCGCTGGACTCGAGCCACTGGCAGAGATGATGCTCGGGCGTCGACCGTGCACAGCGGGCCGCTTTCAGGCCGCCCGAGAGTTTGTTAATGGCGAGAAGGGCATCGCCGATGCTGAGGCAGCTCTGACCGGGGCGCGGGACATCGTGGCCGAAGAGATCACCAACGCCACGCACATCCGTCAGGCGCTTCGCAAGTTCACCTGGGAGCGCGCTGAACTGGTGAGCAAGAAGAAGCGGGGAGCGGGAAATGAAGCGGTCACCTACAGCGACTACTTCGACCACACAGAGAGCCTGAAGCGGGCCCCATCTCACCGCTTCCTGGCCTTGCAGCGGGGTGAACGAGATGGAGCGCTCTCGCTGAAAGTAGCTGTGGACGATGAGCGCTGTGCAGCGCTACTGCGACGGGATCTCTCCCCCTCTCCACCCCACCAGTTCCGGCAAGATATCATCGAGGCCACCGAGGACGGGTGGAAGCGCTTACTGTGGCCCGCGCTTCAACGCGACCTGCTGGCGACTGTCAAAGAACGCTCCGACCTGGCAGCAACAGAAGTCTTCGAGAACAACCTGCGGGCCTTGCTCATGACACCGCCAGCTCGCAATCAGCGAGTACTGGCCGTCGACCCGGGCTTTCGTAACGGTTGCAAATGTGCCGCCATCGATGCCACCGGCAAAGTTCTAGCCACGGTGACGGTCTATCCCCATGAACCTCAGGCGCAGCATGAGCGGGCTCTGGAATTATTGCATGAACTGGTCCGCAAACACGGCATCGATGTCCTGGCAGTGGGGGATGGCACCGCCCACCGCGAGACTATGGCTCTGCTTGAACGGGCCGAGTGGCCAGGATCGGTAACCGTCGAAGCTGTTCGGGAAGCTGGGGCCTCGGTCTACTCCGCATCGGAGTTGGCAGGGCAGGAGTTGCCCGACATGGACGTCACGCTGCGAGGTGCTGTCTCCATCGCCCGACGTTACCAGGACCCTTTGGCAGAGTTGGTCAAAATAGACCCGAAGGCAATTGGCGTCGGCCAATACCAACACGATGTCGAGGAGAAACTTCTGGAAAGGGGCCTCAGCGCGGTCATCGAAGAGTGCGTCAACCGAGTTGGTGTGGAACTGAACACGGCATCTCCAAGCCTGCTGTCACGTGTCGCAGGCATCGGCCCGAAGCTCGCCGGGGCCGTAGTCTCCCACCGGGATCGACATGGTCCCTTTGCCAGCCGCAAAGCGCTCTTGAAGGTTCCCGGATTGGGGCCCGCTAAGTTTACCCAGGGAGCGGGCTTCCTGAGAGTTGTCGACGGACGTGAACCACTGGACGGCACGGCGATCCACCCGGAACGATACGACGACTTGAAACGGGCAGCCCGTACCGCGGGAGTCACTATCGCCGAAGCAAAAGGAGACAAGTCAAAGGCTGCTCAACTGGGACCCCGCCTCATGCAATCTGGTGGCATGGGCAAAGAGACTGTCCTCGACATCTTGAGGGAGCTGGTGAAACCAGGCCACGACCCCCGGGGGGTCAGAGAAGTATTCCGCTTTGCGGAAGGTATCCACAAGGTGAGTGATTTGTGCCCTGGCATGGTTCTGCCAGGGCGAGTAACCAGTGTGACGAACTTTGGCGCGTTTGTAGACTTAGGCGTCCATCGCAACGGACTGGTTCATATTTCGCAACTGGCCGACCGTCGTGTAGCGACTCCTTTTGACGTCGTCCAACCCCTCCAAACTGTCCGCGTGAAGGTGCTCGACATCGACGAGAAGCGTAACCGCATCTCGTTGACGATGAAGCCGTCGGAGATTGGCGGAAGCTGAAGAACCGTCCCCATACTTGCCCTCGACTAGACTCGAGGCAGGCACAAGGTCCTGAGTAAGGCATTTCCAAACGCCAGAACGGCGGTCTCTTCTACCCATTCCCCTTGACTTCGCCCGCTTGGATACGCTTACTAATGGCCGGTTCAGAAAAGGAGAGGGGATACGATATGAGCGCACGCCTGTGGACATTGATTCTGGCTGCGGCACTTACGTCTGGTGCCTGTGGCAGCGATTCTAAAGACAACAGCAGTGACACAAACACGACTGCCGATACGGTGGGTGAAGTACGAGCTGATATGATCGATAAATCGGACGCGCCGGGGACGGACGTACCCTCGTCCGAAATCGCAGAAGAGGTCGTTGAGCCGGCTCGCACCTGCCTGGATGACCAGGTAGAGAGCAAGGATGTCTTCTCTTTTGACGCTCTGGACGGTCCAGTTGAAGTGATCATTGACGAGTGGGGAGTCCCCCACATCTACGCCACCACTGAAAAGGACCTCTTCTACGCCCAGGGCTTCGTCGTCGCACGCCATCGCTTCATCCAGATGCATGCCATGCGCGCCATCGCTTCCGGCTACTTCGGTAGGGCACCGGTGGCCGACGCCGATGACCTCTCCAACGATGTCTACATGCGCATCCTCAATTTGCGTGGCGCGGCCACCGCCATGTGGGCTGAATTGGAGGGCAGTGGCGAGCCCGTAGGTGAGATGTTGTTAAGCTTTGCCGATGGCGTCAACGAATACATTACTCTGGTGGAATCGGGTGGAATTGAAAAGCCTCTGGAGTGGCTCCTGGTGGGGGAGATCGGCCCCTGGACTCCGGTTGACACCCTGACCATCGCCCGGCTTCAGAGCTGGGATCTTTCCTTTGATGGCCGCACCGACAAAGTCCACAACGCCGCCCGGGTAGCAGAACTGCAGGAGCGCTGGGGAGAATCTGAGATTGTTGGAATCATCGGCGACCTCCACGGCCTGGCCCCTTCCACTGACGCCATCGTACTCGACTTCGATGGTGACCGGAATGCGCCGCTTCTTGACCTGGCCAAATCTCTCTCGCAACCGTTCTACAAGCGCCTCCCTGCAAGCTACTGGAAGAAGGTCCAAAAGGCCCTCGCCAGTGTCGAAATCCATCCCGGCGCCTTTGGCACCCGCGACGTGGGTAGCAATAACTGGACAGTTTCTGGGGACCTGACAGCAGATGGTGCTTCCCTGGTTGCCAATGACACCCATTTGTCGCTACGCAATCCACCGGTCTTCTTCGAAGTACACCTTAACACCACCCGAGCCGGCGGTGACATCGACTCCGGCGGCGTCTGTTTCCCCGGAATCCCTGGCGTTATCCTGGGCCACAATCGGGTAGCAGCCTGGGGCGCTACCGTCTACTACGCGGATGCTACCGACGTCTACGCTGAAACAGTGATCCTCGGCGATGTCCCGGCAGTCCTTTTCAACAACGAAGAGGTGCCCATGACCGTGCGACCCGAGACCTTCGAGTACGCGGCAAAATCGGATGAGAGTTGCGAGGACTGGGTCAACGAGTTCATCGCCGGTACCGACTACACGGTGGAAACCACTGATGACGGCTGTTTGCTCACCGTCAACGTCCTGGAAGTCCCACACCACGGGCCAGTCATCCCAGAATCCATGGCCGAGGTGGCGGATGGCATGGGCACCGCACTCACCTGGAAATGGACTGGATTTGAACCAAGTGACGAAATCCAGATGCTCTATGATTTGTTGCGGGTAAAAACCCCGGAGGAATTCATCAGCGCAGTCTCACATTTTGGCGTCGGTGCCCAAAACTGGGTCTACGGAGACGTCAACGGCCACATTGCTTACGCCGCCTTCTGCAAGATCCCCGTCCGCCAGTGTCTGGAAGAGGTGGACGATACGATGTATCCGTCGTTCCTGCCTTTCCCCGGCGGCGGCGGCTGCGAATGGAATGGCATGGTACCCCTCGATGAACTACCCCAGGCCATCGACCCGGAGCGAGGCTACATCTTCACGGCCAACGGCGATGCCCTCGGCTACACCCTCGACGGTGACCCCTACAACGACGATACTTACCAGGGCTACATGTTCGCCCCCGGATTGCGAGTTGCGCGGATCGAGGATTTGCTCGCCGAGAAGATCGCCGCAGGCCCCGTCACAGTGGCAGACATGCAAGCGATTCAGGCAGACCACCGTTCACCAATTGGTGCTCGGCTGACGCCATTCATTCTTGCTGCCATCACCGCCGCCAACGAAGCCAAAGCAGGCGTCGAGGGCTCCGACCCGTCGTTGGCAGAGTTTGGCGACGATGACGGTTTGGCCGCAGTGGCTGACTACCTGGGCAACTGGTCCTTCAACGCCGCGGCGGGAGCACTGCCGGAGACATCCGATGCGGAAGCAAAGGATGCCATTGCAACCTCCATCTTTAACTCTTGGGCAGTCCATGTCTCCCAGGAAATCCTCGGAGACAAGATGGAATCCCCCTATGACGTCCAGTTCCAGGTACGTTTCCTCTTCCGGCTCTTCGAAGAGCCGGAGACAATGGATACTTACGACCCCGAACTTGGCGACAGCATGCTCTGGGATAACACCACCACCGAGGAAGTGGAATCCCGCAACTACATCATCCTGGTGGCCCTCCAGAAGTCGTTGGATTTCCTGGCCAATCCGGAACTGGTGGGCGTAGATGCTGAGGGCGGATTCGGCACCGAGGAGATGAGCGAGTGGCATTGGGGCAAACTGCACACCATCAAGATGAAACACGCCCTCGGTGGTAAATTCAACATACCGTCGGAGGAGACCTTCCCAGAAGGTTACCCCCGTCACGGCGACAACTTCAGCGTCGATGCGGCAAACGCCGGCCTCAGTGACACGAAATTCACTTACGGCAGCGGCGCGGCCATTCGCAACGTCTACATCATGGACGCCGATAACCCCCGCGCCGAAACGGTCATACCCGGAGGAGAAGATGCCTTTGTCGGCCGGGCCCACTACGCCGACCAGTTCGAGTTGTGGAAGGTAAACGAAACGCACCCCTTGCACAGTCAGGTTGACGACCTCGTTGAGGACGCTGAGAGCTGCTTCATCCTGGAGCCATAGCCTTTCCTTCCCACTTGCCGGTTCCTACCTTGCACGGGGGAGGAACCGGATCATGAAGACGAGCAGGCAACCGCACCCGACGCTGATTTTCGATGGAGAATGTCCATTCTGTCGAAAGTGGGTCAGGCGTCTGCAAGGGATACTCCACGATGAAAGAGTAACCTTCCGCTCACTGACCGAAGAGTCGGTCCGGGTCGACTTCCCCGGCATTTCCAAGGAGTCCCTCATGCAGGCGATCCACTTCGTCACCGAGGATGGCACCGTCCAAGCGGGGGTGGATGCAATTGTCGCCGCGCTCTCATTGCGGCCAGCCGGTAAGTTAAGCCGCGCTTTGAGGCTCCCCGGGCTGCGCCAGGTTTCAGACGCCGCCTACCGTACAGTGGCAGCACGACGGTTCCGCGAGGAACTGGAAGAGGAAGGATGTGGAACTGCGAAATGCGACGCCCATGATTCCAATGCTAGGAGTTGACTTCGTCTGCCGCGGATGCTGTAGTAACTAACGCATTGGCCACCCGGAGAAGTGCATGCCACAGAACTACTGCCGCCTGGGAGGCGGCGAAAACCAAAGGGTACTTATCATTGGTGGCGGAGACGTTGGCGTGGAGTTGGCGCGGCGTCTAGCCGATGGCTGGCAAGTCACCATTATGGACCTTGATACCGGACCCGCACGTACGGCGCTGGCCGCCGAGGGTGTCCTCGACAACATTAGTTTTCACGACGGAGATGCTACCTCAAGGCTTCAACTGGAACAGGCAGGTGCGGCCCTCGCAGATGCCGTAGCGCTGACCACCAGACCCGATGCGGTGGCACTGGAGGCAGGCAAGATCCTCCGTAGAGATTTCACAATCGCCCGCCTCTTCGCGCTCCTTCGTCAAGCCGAGATGTCCAAAGAGTTCGATGAATTGTCTATCCCCTACGTACATGACTTTGAGGCGGTTGCGGGGACGCTTATTGGCCGGGTCACCAGAGGCAGCAGGGTTGCGAGCGACGTTGGCTTGGGGGCGGGGGAGATCATCGAAACTGAGATCATGCCCAACTCTTCGGTCATCGGCAAACCCCTCTCAGTGCTCAACCCGCACCGTTGGCTCGTGGCCGCGGTCTATCGGGAAGACACCCTGGTGGTGCCTCATGGCGAGACCTGTTTTGAAAAGGGGGACCGGGTGCTCTTGGTGGGAGACCCGAACATCTTGCCCTGCGTCGCCCGCTTCCTTTCCACCGGCCACTCAGAGTTTCCACTACCCTACGGAACCGGCGTAGGTGTCCTGGCTCCGGGTCGCAAGAGCAATGTCGCTCATGAAGTAGAGTACTTGCTCAATTCGACGCATGCCGGCTTTGTCGAGTTTCTAGAAGAGGGGCCGGAATCCATGGACTTGGACGAGGTCAAACGGCAGTTCTCCAACCCGAGCGTGGACCTGCGACAGACGATAGTGGAGAGTCTCGACGAGGGGCCATTGGCGAAACAGCTTGACGATCAGGATCTCGGGCTCCTCGTTCTACCTCCACCGACCAACAACTGGATGACTCGGACTGGCCTGCGGGGCAGCGCGTTCCTGAGACGCCTGCAAGGGCTCAACGTGCCCACGCTGGTTGCCCGGGGAACACATCCTTATCGCCGTATCATGCTGGTCATCAGCGACCCTGAACTCGATTCGGGCGCGACTGTTCTGGCCATTGACATTGCACGCATGCTGGACGCTTCCCTGACAGTGGTCGTCGCCAACCCTCCCGATTTCGTTGCGGGACCGCGTTACGCCGGGTCCATTGATAGCGCCCTTGAGGGAGCCGTAGAGTTGGCCCGCTCCTATGGGCTAACTGCGGAGGTCATCCGGCTCACGGGGAATCCCGTCCGCCAGATGTTGGAGGCATCAAGAATGTTCGACCTCGCAGTCGCTGGTTGGGCGGGGAATACCCGCACCACCATCTTGCGCCCACGTGTTGAGCAGAGTCTGGTTCATCAAGCTCCCTGCTCCATGTTGGTCTTGCCGGGTTAGGGAGGCGCTCTGCAGACATACCACGCCACTACCCTCCTCCTCATCGCTTTCGGGGCCTTTGTTATTCCACTCCTTTCCGAGCGGGTGCGCATACCGGCGGCAGTGGGAGAGATTCTCTTTGGAATCCTTATCGCTGAACATGGCCTCGGACTCATTATCCGGTCCGATTTCACCCAGTTCCTCGGCCAATTCGGATTCGCATTCCTCATGTTTCTGGCGGGCATGGAGATCGACTTCACGAGAGTCGAGCGGTTAGGACGAAAGGGGATCGCCATCACCTTCATGGCTGCATCTTCCGTCTTCCTGCTGGCCCTGGGTGTTGTTCTCCTCTTTGACCAGCCCCTCTTCTATGTGCTGGTGTTGGGAGCAATGAGTCTGGGCATCGTGTTGGTAGCGCTCAGAGACACGGGATTGGGCCAGAGTCGACTCGGCCAGATAACGCTCATTGTGGGTTCCCTGGGGGAGTTCATCACCATCATCTTACTCACTCTCACCGACCTGACCACGGTTCACGGCATCGGTATCGACCTCGCCTGGGGCGTGGGCAAGTTGCTGGCCGTCTTCCTCATCGCCTACTCTCTACTATTGACTCTTCGCATCCTCATCTGGTGGTTCCCGGAGACCTTTGCGAGGGTCGTGCACTCTGAAGACTCGTCAGAAATCGGCATCCGTCTCAGCTTCGCCTTGATGTTGGGCTTCATCGCGGTCTCCATCTTCATGGGCGTCGAGATGATTCTCGGTGCATTCATCGCAGGCGCGCTCATGTCCTTCGTCTTTAGACAGAAGGAAGCGATGGAAGAGAAGCTATCGTCGTTCGGTTTCGGCTTCTTCGTCCCCATTTTCTTCATCGAAGTAGGAATCGGATTCAATGTCGCCGAAGTGTTGCAAGGTAGCTTCGTCGAGGAACTTCTGTTTTTGCTCATCGCGGGCACTTTAGTACGAGTAGTCCCAATGTTCCTTCTCCCCATGTTGCGTCTTAAGCTGAAGGAGTCTCTCGCCAGCGGGATCATTCTGTCCGCCCCTCTTACGTTGCTGGTTGCCATCTCCCACGTCGGCCAGAGCACCGGTTTGCTCGGTGGTGATACTGCGGGGATCATCGTTCTCTACGCTCTTGTTGGTGGCGTCCTCTTTCCTACTATCTTCCGCTGGATTGTACCCCACCGCATCGCCGCTTGACGCGCTTCTGGTGGGAGCGTCACCCGCCCCCTTCAATGGGGTGGCGTATTTGCCTTGCGCACTTGCGCACCCCTCTCTACGATTAAGCGGACAACAAGCGGGGCCGCTAATGAGCAAATCAAGACACTCCCACCTCCTGGCATGGCTAACGACAATACTCTGTTGCGCAGGCTGCGTCTCCCCTCCAGAAGCATGGGTCCCAGACATCAGAACATCTGTGGACGTCGGTTTGGACCAGGTTGAGGATGTTTCCGGACTCGTTGATTCAAACAAACTAGAGGGCGTCCCCGATGTCGTATCGCAGGATCTCAAGGAGACCAAGTCTTCCGATCTCCCCATCGATCTTCCCAGCGAGATTCTCGACCTCGTTATCCCACCACCCGACCTCAGCGATGAGACGAGTGAACCCGTGGACGTGGCAGGTGAAACGAGCGCACCAGATGTGGTTGATCTAGTCGCGGACCTTCCTCCGGACGAAATCTGCGAACCATCCTGTGACGGGCTGGAATGTGGTGATGATGGCTGTGGTGGAAGCTGCGGCGAATGCTCCGCCGACGATCCCTGCTCCAGCCTCTGCGACCTGGGCATCTGCGTACCGGACAATCCCACTGAGGAGGTCTGCGGCAACGGGGTCGACGACGATTGCGACGGTGAGGATTCCTTTTGCGTTCCGCCCCCTGCAATGGCGCACGAAGATGGGTACTTTGTCGACCTCTTTGAGGCTTCCAATTGCGCAGGAACAGCCTGTTCCATAGCAGGTGTGCTGCCCTGGACGGGGCTCTCTTTCGAAGAGGCCGAGCAGGCCTGCAACGCTGCCGGAAAACGCCTTTGCACCCTACCGGAATGGTCATTGACCTGCGCCACAGTCGAAGGTCTCCCATTTCCGTATGGCGACGTTTACTTCGATGAGAACTGCAATACCGAAGGAACGTCCGTCGGGAGTTGCGGGAGTTGGCCCGATTGTGACACTGAGTCGGGAGTTTTTGACCTGGTCGGTAATGCTCCCGAATGGGTCGCCGGGGATGACGATGAACTCATGATTGCGGGAGGCTCATTTGCAGACGGCGCCGCCGCCAAGTGCCAGCTTGCTGACGCCATAGGTGAGGGCACAGAGGCCGGATTCCGTTGCTGTTTGAGGTGGGACGATGACATTGATGGCGACGGTCACGTCAGCTCAGCCGACTGTAATGACGGCGATTTGGATATCAATCCCAACGCCATTGAAGAATGTGATGGTATAGACAACAACTGCAGCGGAGAAATCGACGAGGGCGACGACGTCGACGGAGACGGATTCATGGAGTGCTTCGACTGTAACGACCTTTTCAAGTCCATCAATCCTGACGCCACCGAGAAGTGCGACGCCATCGACAACAACTGCGACGGTCAAATCGATGAAGGCGATGAGATCTGCGACGATGGCAACTACTGCACAATCGATGTCTGCAACGGATTTGGCGAATGCGAGTATTCGCCTAAAAAGGACACCATCCCGTGCTCCGCCAAGCCCCAGGATGAATGTTGGGAAGGGGAGTGCATCTGTGTGGGGGATTGTAGTGTCAGCGAATGCGGCTCAGACGGTTGTGATGGTTCCTGCGGCAATTGTCCCGGACCGCAAGACGCTTGCTTTGGCGGAGTCTGTTCATGCCAGCCCTTGTGCCCCGAGAATAGTTGCGACGACGGCTGTGGCGGAAACTGTGGTGGTTGCGAAGCTCCCCTGGTCTGCATGCAGGGATTCTGCGTCGGCCAGTGCGACGACGGCAATGACACTGATTGGGATGGTTGCACCAACCTGGAGCTAAGTGAATTCCTAGTTAACTCTTACACCACTAACAAGCAAAGCGAGGCCCGGGTAGCGACGTGGGCCGACGGACGATTCGTGGTCGTCTGGACGAGTGTAGGGCAGGACGGTTCCGGTGACGGTGTTTACGCTCAGATGTTCGATTCGATGGGCAGTCCAGAGGGCGAAGAGATAGAGGTGCCCACGCTGGTGGAAGGCGCGCAGAAGTCACCGATGGTGACAACCTTGGCCAACCAGCAGTTCGCGGTGGTCTGGACAGACTACGGCAGTGACGGCAGCGGCGATGTCGTTGTGCAGATCTTCAATCACCTCGGCATGCCTCAGCAGGACCAGGCGCTGGCGGTCAACGTCGTCTCGCAGGGGCAGCACTATACTGCGGACGCCGGCATCACCACCATGAACAACGGAACAGCGTGGGTCGCTACCTGGACAAGCAACGAGGGTGGGAACCTCGGGGTGTACTGTCAGGCCTATAAATCCTCATTCCTCAAGGATGGTGGGGAAGTCCAGGCCAATAAGAACTACTCAGATTCGCGGACCTCTCCTCGGGTTGTCCCGCTCGCCGGGACCAGCTTCGTGGTCACCTGGGAAAACTGGAATAGCGATACCATGGGAATTGACGTTTGGGGGCAACGCTTCAGTTCTCCTGGCAATTACGCCGGCAGCGCCTTCAAGGTCAACAAGAACTCCCAGGGTAAACAGCGCTCCATCGCCATGGCTCATTACAGCACCAATGATTTTATCGTCGTCTGGCAAAGCGACAACGTCGACAGTGACAAGACCGCGATCGCGGGCCAACGATTCACTAGCGGCGCCAACAAGTCAGGGGATGAGTTCACCATAAACACCTACACCACAGGCGATCAGACACGTCCTTCCGTGGCGGCACTTTCCAACAACGCAACGGTGGTCGCATGGCACTCCTCGCATCCTGATATGCAGGGGACGCGTAGCGTCTATCGTCTCCTCGAACCAAACAGCAGCCAGGGGCCACTGGAAGAGCACACCCTGCACAAGTATGAAACCGGGACCCAGATGTGGCCTCGAGTTGCCGGTCTACCCAACGGGAAATTCGTGGCCGTCTGGGTCAGCAATGGGCAGGATGGGGATAAGGATGGAATCTACGCTCGCTGTTTCAAAGGAAGCCTGCCTCTCTACCGATGTACCAATTGCGGTGACGGAGTCTGCTCCGATGGCTCTGAAGACTGTGACATTTGCCCGATAGATTGCGGACCCTGTAATTGATCGGCTCAGACTCGGTTGGTCCGGCGTAGCGGTAGGAACACCCCGACAAGCAGGATAAGGAGCAACATGGATAGCGGGTGCGGAGTGTTTCCCGCCTGACAACCGCTCTTTTTCTTGGTGGTCGGCTCCCCGGTTCCACCCGTATCCGCAGCAATCGCCACGTCTTCGCCACCTGCCGGCACGTCATCACTAGCGGCACTATCAGGTGCAGCAGCGGAATCTGGGTTCGGCGAAACAACCTCGCCAGTACCTCCCACATCGGGCAGTGTGGCATCTACCTGAGTGACCACGTCCTGCTCGTTGCCGCCTTCGTCAACCGGGGGCGTCGGCACTGCGCATTCGCCCGCTTGACACTCCTCCCCTTCCGGACATTCCGACACAACCATCTTGCGGCAATCATTCTCATCAGCCACACAGGTCCAGGTCTTCACGCCGTCGCAACCAATCTCGCCCTGGTCGCACTCATGTTCGCATTCGGCAGGGACGCTGCATTGACCATCAATGCACACCTCATCCAACTGACACGCTCCGCATTCGCCGCCGCAGCCGTCATCCCCACAGTTCTTGCCATCACACTCTATCTCGCAACATTCGCACAGCCCGTTCAAGCAGGAACAGCCTGGGTCGCAGGCACCACAGAAGCCGCCACAACCATCGGCACCACAATTCTTGTCATCGCACTGCGGAGTGCAGTCGCAAACGCCGTTCACGCAAGGGACTCCATCAATGCAGTAGCCGCATTCACCGCCGCAACCGTTGGGGCCACAGTTCTTATCGAGGCAATCCGGTTCACACATCCCCACGCACTCGCCACCCATGCAGGTTTCGTTCTCCCCACAATCGGCATCTGTGTCACATGCAAGAACTTGCGTCGGCATAAACAGAGTGACAGCGAGTAACGCTGCAAGAATGGCTCTTCTCATTTTCTCCCTCTCATGGATCTATTGTTGCGGTAGCTCATACTCCCCTTTAACACATATCACACCGGCAAGGGGATGACCTTGAACATTATTCGCCGACCCGGTTCCCTTATTGCAGGAAGGGCCCCCCTGGAAGAGATCCTGCCAGCCAGAATTCCCACTGTAGCCCCAGTCGGGAAGTGGTACATACAGCTCACCGTGCTCTTCCAGGGTGCAGCCGCCGCGCCGTTTCTGCCCGGTGCGGATATAACCCCCATTGTCCGGCATCACCTGGCCATGCCAGGCGGCGAAGACCTGATGCTGCTGCAGTGATGGCATCTGCAGTCCCTGCACCAATTTGTTGGTCGCCGGCGTGTAACCGGGGGCGCACATGGAGAAATTCTCCTGGTAACTGTGTATCAACTGGTTGTTGACGCACGCCCACAGGCCAGGGGTCACCTCATATTCGTATTCGGCGGCATCGCCACAGGCCCCTTCGGATTTGCAATCAGCGGTGCACCCGTCGTCGCTCACCTGGTTGCCATCATCGCAATCCTCTCCGCCTTCAGTGATACCGTTGCCACAGCAATCTGGAGTAGGCGTTTGGAGACAACCAGAGTCGGGGTCGCAGGATTCCTCAGTGCAGGTATTGCCATCGTCCGGACAAACCTTCGCCTGGCCCGGCACACATTCGCCGCCCCCACACTGATCATCTTCGGTGCATACGTTGGCATCGTCACAAGCGAGGTTATTGCCCGAGTAAACGCACCCCTCGCCCGGGTCGCAGTTGTCGTTCGTACAGAGATTGGCATCATCACAGGTGAGCAGCCCGGTGGAGAGGCACTCCCCTCCTTCGCAGTGGTCACCAGTTGTGCATTCACTACCATCCGTGCAACCGGCAGCGTTGGGCGTATGGACGCAACCCGAATCGGGTACGCAGGCGTCATCGGTGCAGAGATTCAGGTCGTCACAGCCCAGTACTTCATCGGAGAGACACTCCCCCTCCTGACAGACTTCGTTGACCGAGCAGATATCGGAATCGTTACAAGGTGCATCGTTGAAATCGTGGATGCAGCCGCTTTGCGGATCGCAAGAATCCGTGGTGCAGACGTTATTGTCGTCACAGACAAGCATGGCACCGGCCACACACAATCCGTTACTACACGCCTCATTCAGTGTACATGCATTCCCATCGTCGCATTCGCCACTTCCCGGCAGATGCTGACACCCCACTTCGGCTAGACATGAGTCGGTGGTACAGGGGTTGCTGTCGTCGCAGTTCAGGAGCCCACCGGAGACGCACTCCCCGAGCTGACAGACATCATCGACGGTGCATTTGTCGCCGTCGTTGCACGGAACGTTGCTGAGGAGGTGGATGCATCCTTGGGAAGCATCACACGCATCGTTGGTGCAAAGGTTGTCATCGTCACAGCTCAACTGACCCGTCGGCACGCAGGCCTTCTCGTTACAGTGGTCCCCGAGGGTGCAAGCATTGCCATCCGAACAGTTCGCCTGATTGGCAATGAAGACGCAACCGATAGCCGCATCACACGAATCGTCAGTACAGACATTGTTGTCATCGCAAAGGAGTTCGTTGCCCCCGCTCTGGCACTGTCCGCTGGCGCAGACATCCCCTAAGGTGCAAACATCGCCATCATTGCAGGGAGCCACATTGTCCGAATGTGAGCAACCCTCTCCCGGTATGCACTGGTCATCGGTGCACGAGTTACCGTCATTACAGTTCACCGCCACCCCGGCCTCACATACACCTGCCAGGCAGGTATCTCCCAAAGAACATGGATCCCCATCCTCGCAAGGACCGCTGGCTCCATTCGCCGCGAAAGAACATGCCCCCGTGACCGGTTCGCAAACCGCATCCAAGCAAGGTGCGTCTGCTCCCTCCGGTGCCGGACAGACAACCTCAGTACCTACCTTCACGCGGCAGATATGGGGTAACTTGCTCGTATCGCACTCAAGGGTTCCGTTGCACAGATCACCATCTTCAAGGTCGATGCAGTCACCATCTACCTGGCACTCACAACTGGCTGCTTCTCCCGCGCAGACTGAATCTGAACAATGGTCCCCCAGAGTGCAGGGATCTCCATCGTCACAACTTCCGCCGTTGGCCTCGAAAATGCAGCCTCCCGTTTCGTTGCAGAAATCATCGGTACAGGGATTCGAATCGTCGCAATCCACCTGGGAACCAAGGCAGATTCCCTGCTCACAATGATCGGCAACGGTACAGGGATTGCCATCTTTGCATTCATCGCCTTCCAAGGGGAGATAGCTGCAGCCCGCCTCACCATCGCAGATATCCTGGGTGCAGTCGTTGTCATCATCACAAAGATTAACGAGGTCGCCGCCGACGTCGTTGGGTTCATCCACACTGCCATCGCAATCATCGTCAAGGCCGTTGCACGATTCTGCCGCCGGCACCGCGGCATCGCACTCGGAGAGACCGGCTTCGGTGCAAACTCGTTTGCCCAGGCAGGTGCCCGACTCCTGGGTCACCTCGCAAGGCGTCCACAATCCGAGAGCCACCGACGTTGAGGTGCAAGGACAAACCCCGGCATCAGCCACACACTGCAACGTGCTGATCCCATCAACTGTGTCCGTCGTTAGACATGAAAAACCCCAGGGGCAGTCATTGTCCGCGGTGCAGGACCCGCCGCAATAGGAGCCCTCATCACCGTAGTCCAAACAGACATCCTCGGCACCGCCAACGCTCTTGCAGTTGTTGCCATCAGCGCAGGGTTTGCAGAGGTTCGCAACATTGGAGACGCAGACGAAGACGAGATCAGGATCGGTTCCCGCCACCTGCTGACAGCTCCACCCGGGGGGACACTCCTCCTGGCAGGAAATGGTACATACTGCATCCCCCATGTGGTCTACGCACCACCCGGACTGGCAATCGCCATTCTCCAGGCAAGGGTCGAGGAAGCACCCCTCCCCGACCTCACAGCCGGGCAGGGACGGCACATCTTCAGCGGGGACGTCAAAGATCAGCTCGAGTCCCAGGTCTTTGGCAACTACCAGGTCTTCCTCTATAACACCGTCCGGCGGGGTCGCGGTTACGTCTGCCAGCACCTCTACGGTCGCATCTGTGGTATCTTCCCCGGGTTGGATCACGGGGTCTGAACTGGTGGAACAACCCAGCACCACCATGGCTATTCCAATCGCTACAACTCTCTTAATCATTTCTCTCCTGGGCCAGATCGGCCCAAGCATTGTACCAGCCACCCCGCTACCCGCCAAGTCTGGCGGCGATGGTGCCATGAGCACATTCCCTATTGCGCGACACGCAAAAGTGAGTTACGCTTTTCGGAACGAGAATATTGACCTGCCGCTGAGGGTGCCATGCGAACCACTACGCTCCTCTCGATACTCTTCATTCTAACGACTTCGTGCCGCGCTGCAGATGGTGGAGGTACCGATGCTACGGTCGATGCTGCCGCCGATAGCTGGTGGCACGGCGGTGGTATCGATGGTGTGGATGAGCTAGACCTCTTGCGAGGGCCGGATGAAGAGCTTGCGGCAGACGATCTGCCGAATGACAACAGCGTACCTACCTTTGCCACTCCCCCGCCAGTCAGCCTCGAGATGGGAACAAGCCTGGTCCTCGACCTCGTGCCTTTCCTCGACGACGATGAAGATGGGCCATTTGGTCTTTCCATCGATTGGAGCGCAGATCACGTTGCAGTCAAAGCATTGGACGACAAGCAGATCCTCATCGTTGCTCCGGTGGATTGGTTTGGTTCAGAGGTCATCGATCTGACTGTTACGGATAGCGGGGGCTTGACCGCGGTGGCTCCCCTGAAAGTCATCGTGACTGAAGTAGAGGTCGTTGACCCGCCGCCACCAGAGTGCGACCCCGTCCTCTTCTCCCTGGATGCCGGAACGGAGGTGGGCGAAGTGCTCCTCTCTGGTTCCTTTAACGATTGGAGTGATGATGCCGGCAGTGCGGATGTCATGGCTGATGACGAGGGGGATGGCATCTGGACCGTAGCCATCAAGCTGGACCCGGGCCAGTATCTATACAAGTTCATTGTCGACGGAGAATGGCAACCCGACCCCGCCAACCCCGACAAAGTAGACGATGACCATGGTAGCTTCAATAGCATAATCGAGGTGGCACCATGCGACTAATGATCGCCCTTAGCTTCCTCTCACTGCTACTACCCACAGCTTGCGGCGACCCTGCGGGGGAAGAGGTTCAAGACCTCTACACCACCCTCGCCGATGGCAAAGTGGTCTTGGCCACCAGCGATGCTCGGCTGCAGTCGGAAGATGACGTCCAGGAGGAGCTCTCCGAGACTATCGATGATGCTGCACAGCCACCTGAGGTCAGTGGTTTCAACTACGAGTGTGATCCGCTCACCACAGAATCGTGCGTCACCGTTTGCAACTCTGCCGGCCAGAGGAAGTGCCTCAAAGAGTGGGGCCCCTGCATTCCCCCGGAGGAGTTTTGCGGCAACTGCGCAGACGACGATTGTGATGGCGAGGTCAACGAAGGCTGTGCCCCCAATCCCGCTTGCGACCCCATTGTTGAACCGGAATGTCCCGTGGCCAAAATTGAGATTGCCGAAGGCTACTCAGTCTTCACAGGTGAGACCTTGCACCTCTCCGGGCTGGGGTCGACTTCGCAAAATGGAGCGATTACCAAGTGGTGGTGGTCAGTGCAGGCACCGGCTGGAGCAGCCACCGCATTTGCACCCGATTCCACCTCGGCCGAAGTGACCTTCGCCATCGAAGCGGCCGGACAGTACCTCTTCTCGCTGGAAGTGGAGGACGAGACCGGGGAAAGCTCCTGCCAGGCAGCGCAGGCAGTAGTCAATGCGGCCACATATCCCGCCGTTGACCCCGAGGTCGGTTGTGCAGACGGTGAGCGCGAAGGATTCCTGGACAGTACGGCATACCCCCACATCGCAGGCTGTGCCGGCGGTTGGGAGAAGCCGGGGATCACGCCCGACGAAGTGGTCGCTACCTGCGGCAACGGGGCAGGTGATGATGGCGACAAGGCAGAAGGCAAGGGCTGCTCAACTCCAGACCTTTGCGCCAAGGACTGGCACGTCTGCATCACCTGGAAGGAAGTTGCAGAGAAATCCCCTACCGGATGTGCCGGTGCAGTACCCCCCGATGCTAAGTCAAAATCCCTCTTCTTCGCCATGCGACAGCCGAGTGAAACCGGCAGTGTCTGCGGCGACTGGGGCGACGGTTTCAACGATGTCTTCGGCTGCGGCAACCTCGGGGCCGGATTGGGCCCTGACAAGAACTGCGGGCCCCTCGACCGAGTCCTCGCCAGCACTCAGCCAAACTCCTGCGGCTTCAACGAAGCTGAGCCACCGCTAGGGCCCTGGGAGTGCATGGGCGACGACCAATCCCATCTCAACGAAGGGGCCCTGGTCACCAAGAAAGCATGCGCCGGCACCACCTGCTCATACGATGGCCACCCCCTGGGTTCCCAGGACAAAGGTGGCGTGTTGTGTTGCCGTGACTAGGGTCCTGCCCAGGAAGCCCAATTCGCCGCTCGGGTCAGTAATCCGGAATTGCCGCCAAAGGCAGTGAGCCGAAGTTGCGCAGCACTTCGGCAGAATATGACTACCAGAAGTGAGCACCGCCCGTTGGTGCCAATGGTTGGTGTCCTGAAAGATGGCAGTTGTAGCAGGCGGCGCGTCCTACTTGAGCGTAGTCATCATCCATGTGGCAATATGCACAGGCTGAAGCGGGGCCCGTGGGATTACGTTGCTCTAGCCGGGAACCAATGATCGCGATGTGCTGGGAGTGAGTATTGCCGTCCCCATCAGTCAGCTTATGGCAATCAAGACAACTCAGCATGGCCCCATGAGATTCGTCGGCCAGATTGTGGCAGCCGCCACACCCAGGCCGGTACTGTGACATTTTGAGAGACAGACTTGTTACTGAAGCAACGAAACCCTCCTGCCAGAGCTTGCTGTGCGCATTGTCTCCTGCGGTTAGCAGATCGGCAGGGCGAGCAGAGCCCTGCCACGAAGGGCCATCGTCGCCAAATGGCGCCATGGCCAGGTCCTCTGGTAACCACGAGTGACAGGTGCCCCCACAACTCTCTCCGCCAGCGAAGGCAAGCTTCGCCGCGGCCTCCGGGTAGGCCCTGACACCATGTCCAATACCCTGAGCATCAACCGGGTGGCAAGAGTCGCAAGCCCCGTCACTCAACGCATCCGCTGGGTGAACACCTCGCCGGGCCCAGGAGAGTCCCAGGTGAACTCCAGCCTCGGGCACTGCAGGGGCAACCCGCACCAGCCCCCTACCCGCTTTCTCTAACCAGGATGACCAGGGCAAAGCGGAACTTTCCACCGCGGTCCCAAGGGCCGGTAGTTCGTGGCAGGCCGAGCACTCGGTCACCAATTCAGGTAGAACTCGGGAGAGGTCAGTTGCCGTATCAGTCCCAGTCCGCACATCATCGTGAAGTACGCCATCGGGAAGCGATTCCGTGGTCCCACTAGAGCAAGCAATGGAGAAGAGCACCACGCATTTTGCAAGAGTTCTCATGGCAGCCACTCTCTCCAAAGCCTCTGTACTTATCGCCGTGCCAATAGAGAACCTCATGGCAGCCACCCCGTCTTCGACGCCTCGGTACTTATCGCCGTGCCGATAGAGAACTCCTTCACGTGGCGATAGCCGAGGTTGGGGCCGGGGTAGTGAACGAAGGTCAGTCCAATACCGTTGTAGGTCCCGCCGTAGAAGGCGGAGCGAATGGCGCGGTAGGCCAGACGAAGCACGGGGAGGGCCTCCTGAGCATTCAAGAGGATCTCCAATCGCTGCTCATATGTGGCCGTTAGAAAGTCGGTCTGAAATGCGTTTTGCGCGGCCTGGTTCATTACGGTCACGATCAGGTCAGCGTAGCTTCTGAACGGGTAATACTCATCGAGCATCAAGTTGAGGGCACAGGCCTCCAGTGCGCCGGGGTCTCCGGATGGGTCTGTTTCGCCACCGGGAACCACAGTGTCCACTACCGCAGCCAGCACCTTTTCCACGTCGGTTACCGGCAGCAAGCAGGCCCCATCTAACGGCGGCCGGGGATATGGAGGCGATTCGAAGGGAGCTTCTCCGTCGGGTCCGGCCCAGCCCACGTGATAGCCCACGGCAGCCAGTAGTGCCCCCATGGACCACTGACCACAGCATCTAAGGAACTTGCGGCGGCTCAGGTCCTCTGGTGAAGTCGGGGCCATCGTCTACCTCTGCGCCACGAGATATGCGGCGATTCGCTCCGCGTTAGCAGCAATAGTGTGCGCCGGATTGACCCCGGTGCCGCTTGAAATTGAGCTTCCATCGGTACAGAAGATTCCGGGGTGCGAACGCAGTTCACCGTTGGCAGTGCAGGGTGAAAGCTCTTCATCATCACCCATGCGACAAGTCCCCAGTGGATGAGCATCACCATGTTCAAACGAGGGGGCAGCCGTGCGCAACAAGCTTGCTCCATTGGCCTTAGCAATCTGCCGCCCCACTCCGGCAACGCGGTCAATATAGGCCGCCATCTGATCGGTCATTGGGAAGTCAAACTGGAGCAATCCGTTACTATCAACGGTAACGACTCCGTTGCCGTCCACGAGCCCGATGGCGAGACTAGATATCAGCCGATGGGGATAGTTCTCCCGCATGAATTTTTTGAACTCAAGACCCAGCGGTACCGTCGGCAATGACCCATCATCCATGACACAATCCAGAGCTGCAAAGAGGGCCGGCGGCCCCGCTCCTGCATGGATGGTAATGCCGTGCTCTTCCCAGAATGCGTAGGTGATCATGCCGGCGTTATTGCGGCCCATGTAGAGGTAGGCATCGGGGAAATCCTCTGGTAGTTGGAAGACCAGGGCAACGTCGCCGTTGTTGTTGAGGTTTCTGCCCACCTGGGGATGGAGGTCAGGTAGTTTCCCACTGGAGCGCAGCAAAATTGCGGGAGTCTCCAGCGCTGAGGCAGCCATCACCACCAGGGGCGCCTCCACCTGGCGCTCAATGTCGTTGGGGTCCCGGTAATGGACCACGTAGTTGCCGCCTTTCGCTTCCACGGTGTCGACCTGACAGCCAGTGCGAAATTCGGCCCCGGCCACTTCCGCCTGGGGGATGTAGTTCTTGCCCAGATGCTGCTTGCGACCAAAGGGACAACCAGCCATGCAGAAACCACACTGGAGGCAATCCACCATGGGGTACATGGCGCGGTCACAGGTGAGCCCCATATTATCCAGCAACATTGCGAAGCAGCCGCCGGCTTTGGGCACCTCGTCCCAGGTAGCCCGTCGCACCGACATCATCTCTTCGACCATCTCGTAATGGGGGTCGAGGACTTCCCGCGAAACTGCTTCGGGCCAAACACCATAACCTGCGCTGTCTACGTATTCGAAAACCTTGGATGGTGCCCGAAGCATGGCCGCGGCGTATGTCAGGGAACCACCGCCCAGCCCCTTGCCATACCTGAAGAAGACATCAAAATCTTTGGCGGTGTAAGTATTGAATAGACGACTCTGCGGGCGAAAACTCCAACTCTGCTCGAAGTCCTTCTCAGTGAGACGCTCGCCCTGCTCGAGCACCAGCACTTCACGGCCAGCTTCAGCCAATCTCAAAGCGGGAATACTCCCACCGAAACCGGAACCAACAATGAGAACGTCAACGGCTTCCAATGAGAACCTCCTCCCAGATGAGCCGCACTTCACCACCCAACTCCAGGGCCCCTGAACTGCTTGACAGTATATCCCGCGGACCAGTAATTGGAAGGCACCCCTGACAACGCCCGACGCCGCCTTTGCCTCTTCCGCCATGTTCCGTTGCCGAGGCCCGACGCCGTCTTTGTCTCTCCCGCCATGTTCC